>DATCXQ010000867.1:0-29170 GCA_036565725.1 Blastocatellia bacterium | reverse complement strand
CGGGGCAGACACACAGGTCTGCCCCTACGTTGTTGCAATTAATTCTCAAAGACCATTAGTCCGCTTCTTAACCGTGGATTTGGGTTGTTTACTCGCGCCTCTTTCCTAATTGGACTCCTGATCGGACAAGGCCACAAACAGGGCGATTAAACAAATCGCCCCACACCGAACACGCATTTGCTATCCGATCCAAGTCACTCTAGCGCGGCAGATTCTGCCTGGGGCTCACTTTGCGGGGCGCTGTAGGATTACCGCCAGAGACTGCAATCGCTTCGAGTCTACCTCACTCTTGGTCATTCGGGCGCTTTCTTTCAGCGACCGTGCGAAGCTCTGGAGTTTTGCGAGCTCTTTTCGATTCAGATGTGCGCTCTCTGCGCTTTGAATCGCGTTCCGCACGGCAGTGATTTGGTCCGCTGGCAGAGCCTGCGATCGCTCCAACTGATCCAGATAAGCCTTGGCTACTACCAACCGAGCCGGCCACTCGATCCTTTGCTGGTTCTGTACATTGAGCTCAGCCACTCGCACCGTTTTCGCGGCATCGATCTCGTTCTGGGTCAGAAACTTGCTTGGGCTTAGTTCAAAGATGTCCAGTCCGCGGGCGATCTCCGAAGCGTAGATGTGACCGTTGTACCAGTAGGCGGACCAGTAGCCACCCAGTACGAGCATATTTGGATCAATTGGCCCACGATCGAAATAGGCGATTTCAATCGGATGGTCCGCGTCGGTAAAGTCCATAACAGAGACGCCGCCCTGGTACCAGGCTTGCGCTTCTATATCCCGGCCGGGAACTGGAATGAGCGAACCGTTGTGCGCCACACAATTCTCGGTGTCGCCCTGCGCCGCCGGCAACTTGTAGTAGTTCGCGAAACTCAGCTTGTTATCCTTCAAACGAAACACCGCGTCGGCGCCCCATTTGTTCGGATCGTTGGGACGGCAACGGGCGCCCAGTCCCCCTCCCCACTCATCTGTGAATACGACCTTTGTCCCATCGTTTGAAAACGAGGCAGAGTGCCAATATGCATAGTTCGGATCGTTTACGGCGTCCAGGCGCTTCGGATTCACGGGATCTTTTATGTCCAGCACGATTCCATTTCCGGAGCAGGCGCCTGCGGCCAACCCCATCGACGAGTACACTGTAATATCGTGACACTGGTTGCTGTCGGTTGGCTTCTCCAGGCCCTCGCCTGCTTTGCCATGGGCGCCTCCGTTGCTCAAGCCGTTGAGCGCGCCCGTACGGGGATTGATAAACACACGAGGACTGGACACCACCTTTGCATTCTGCGGCGCAGCCAGCGGGACTTTGATTACATCAATGCGAAACAGCGACGTGTTCGGGTCTTTATCCGGCGCGTCGCCTGAACACCCGGCCAACTCTTCACTTTGACGCACGAACGATGTGCCGGATACGTAGATATAGACGTTTTTCTTATCCTTCGGATCTACTACAAGCGTATGCGTGTGCGAGCCGCGGCAAGATTGCACTGCCGCCACCTGCCTGGGACTCTTAATGTTGGATATATCGAAAATCCTTACGCCGCGGAACCGATCTTTTTGCGGCGCGGGCGCAGCCGGTTTTTTCTCTTCGCCGGTGGTCGGCGGAGGTCCCGGTGGAAACCCCTGTACGCCGCAATCGATGCGGCCATTTGGCATCTCGACCGACATAAACATCAAGTTCTTGTAAACCGACACATCCCCTTGCCCACCCGGACAAACCATCGACGTTACCAACTGGGCCTTTCCGGGATTGGAGATGTCATAGATATTGACGCCGTAAAAATTACCCATAAACAGGTGATTTCCCTGGAAGGCAATGTCAGAGTTTGCAAACGCCAGTTGAGCCATAACTAATTGGACCGGCTTAGGCATCTTTGAGGTGTCGGGAAGGCCGAGCAAATCCAAGGTCTTCTGCACGTTTGGATTATTAGGATCAGCCGTGTCGAGTTGAAACGGACCAGGCTTCTTGAGTAGCAGGAGGCGCTTCAGGCCCATCGATACTTCTCCTGCGTCGAACATTCCCGGCGCCAGTTTGGCTCGCGGGTCGTTGGCGTCTGAGCCGGTCATTCCAGCGGGGAGCGGCGGCGCCGGCTCAGGCGCAAACGGGTTCTCTTCTGCTTTCTTTTGGTCGGGTTTAGCGTTTGCTGCCTTCGTTGATTCCTGAGACGAAGGCGTTTGCGCCGGCATCTTGCCGGCAAAACACGACCACAAAAGAAGAGAGCCCACGAGTAAGCGGGAAGCCATGGTATGTGCTCGATTCATCGTTTCTCCTTTAAAGGTTTTCTCTCCAGCATGTTTTGCATGATCCGGATTTCGGCTCGCTGGCCGCTGTCTACATCGGTTGCGAAGTTGAACAATTCAGCGTCCTGTCCTGCGCCTGCAGCGTCGAACAAATCTTTCACCATGGTCAAAGCGCCGCCGTGGTGTTGAATCATCCCTTTAAGAAACAGATGGTCGAACTCCGCGCCGTTTGCTTTCCTGAGCGCCTCCATCTGCTCCGAGGTAAGCATCCCAGGCATAAGCGCCATCGACTCGTGCGACATATTCTCGTGCGACACATTATCGTGGCGCATGTCAGGCATCGCATGTGAAATTGGTTGTCCACGGGACGCCAACCATCGTTTCATGAACTTTATCTCGTCGGACTGCGACCTGCTGATTCGGGCGCCCAGCGACATCAGATCATTGTTATCAGTATGCGATTCGATCAGCGCAGTCATCTCAACCGCCTGCGCATGATGCATAATCATACCTTGCATGAACTGCGCATCCGCTGGGGAGATTGGCGGCAGCGTGCCCTTCATCGTCGGGGGAAGAACCCTCGTCGGTTTCCCCGGCGCGCCAGGTTGGACCACGACCGGCGCCGCTGGCTCAGTCTGCTGTGCGCAGACGCGCAAAGAGTACGAACTTGCGAAAGTACTCGCTGCAGCAAGCGCGCATGAACATGTTGCGACGCTTAATACAACCCGAATCTCCCAAGTGCGCCTCACATAGAGAGGTTTCACGCGCTGTAAGTATCTAACCATTGTCGGTCTCACAATCTCACATTTAGCGGGAACTTCAGCTCGACTTTGTACAAAAATGGGAAGTGAAAAGGCCAACTCTATAATCCGTAGATTAAGATGGGAGTGAATAAAACCGCATCTTCTGCGAGTTCAGCAATGCCCATTTCACCTGAAATATTACCTGTCTTAGCGATCTTTTTAAACGTATTTACCGCTCCAATCTGGGAAAAAGCGCAGACTCTTATTGTGGGAACCCTGCTCGCACGCTGCCGACGCGCTGTCACTGCGGCCTTGCGTCAGAAGGGAAGCGGTTCGGAAATCGACTGTAGTGGACCCCAAAAACTGGACAGTTTTTGAGGTCCACTACACGTCTTTGCAATTTGGTGAAAGAGGCTCTTGTACCAGGGCAATCGCTCTATAAAGGCGTCTCAGTCATTGCTTGAGATGGTCCTGTTTTGACGGACAGCAGTGACGCCTAGAAAATAAGCGGCGCGGCTATGAAAAAGGGACCATCAGAATCAATACGCAACCTATAAACCACGACTCGTCACCGGCGCAAATGTGACGAAGAGCGAGTGCGTTACGGGCAGGTTATCAAGCAGCGTGCGGGGCGGCGTCTGGTTTTTTAGAAATGGCGATGCTTTATAATACTAAAGAGGGAGAGTTGATGCAGTTGTGTAACTTGGCTGCCGTTCAGAAGCTTAGTTTCGATAGCTTTACTAATAAGTTGAGGTCACTATTAGAACCCGAGTTCATGAGGTTCTGGCGCAGAACTCCCTTGTGAGAAGCCCAGGCTCTTCAAAGGCCGCCATTTCAACCATCTTCTTATCATTCTGGCCGTGCGGTGGCGCGTCACGGGCTTACACACCACCGTTTTGCAATGGGTCCAACGCTTCGTTCCCGTCTTCGAGAAAATCAGGCTCAGTACGCCTTCTCCATAAAAATTGCGCCAGAACCCGCCAAAATGCCGCTGACCGAAACAGCTTAGAGGCCGCGGGCAAGGACGGCCAAAGTTACCTTGGTATCGATCGAAGACACTGGGCGCTCGAATCGCACCCAGGGGTCGCCGTCGAAATAGCGGCGGAATATCTTCTCGGCCGTTCGCGTGGCGACCGCATCGATGGTGAGCGTGGGATTCGGACCGCCGATGGCATTGGCGAGCGCCGAGGCGTCGGCCACGAACAAACGCTTGACCCAGCGCGCCTCGCCGCTCTCGTCGAGCACTGAATTGTCGGCGCTCTCGCCCATGCGCATGCTCGATTGCATGTGGAGCAGGAGCGGGGCGAAGTTGACCCGGGTGACGGAGGCGGCGCCCGCCGCCCGCACGATCTCGACCGCCTTCCTGGTCAGGAACTCGCGGTTCGCCTTCGTGCGCGCCGAGCGCCCACGGCCGTTCATCTCCACCCGCGGAATGGGCCCGTGCTCATCTGCTGGGAGGGCTGGCGACAAACTGACGCGGTTCTGCTCCTCGACGTCGTCGTCGGTGAGCGCCACTACGATCATCAGGCGATCGATGTCGCGGAAAAAGTCCTTGAACGCCCGGCCGGCGCGCCTGCCCACCATGTCCGCGCCGGCGGGACCGACCGGAGCGCCGTTATCGTAAAGGCCGATGATGCCCGAATCGGTCAAGCTGCCGAACTGCGCCGCCCCTGCCGGCCCGATGCCAACCTGCTCCAGCGAACCGTGGCCAGGGAAGTCCGCGCGCGCTGCGGAAGCCGCGCCGCGCGATAGGCCGGAGTCGTGCGGCAGGATTCCGATGACGAGGTCGAAGTGATGGTCGGTCAGCCCGCGCCCGACCCAGTCGTTCAGGTTGGGCAGGCCGCTGTTGAGCCACAAGCGAGGTGATTCGATGCAGCCCGCCGAGAGCACAACGACCTTGGCGGTTTCGGTTGCGAGATCGCCGGTGATCGTGTTGCGCCAGGTGACGCCGTTGGCCTGCCCCGCATCGTTGGTATGGATCCGGACGGCAAAGGCGTTCGGGACCAGGGTGATCGCCTTGCCTTGCCGCGCCCAGCGATCGGCGGTCAAAGCCATCGGTATGTAGCTGTTGTCCATCGAGCGCTTGGCCTTCAGGTTGCGCGGCGCGCGCAGCGGCAGGTTGCAGCCCTGAAGGCAGTGGCCGCAGAATACGCAGCCTCGCGAGATCGGAAACTGGACGAGTCGAGGGTCGTCCGTCCGGCCCGCGAGGCCCTGCGGCTGCAAGATGGCGTTCTCCTGCGGCCGGAACCCGTCGCGCACCACATCCTTGCGCGTCTGGTGCCTGAGGCCGATGCTCTCGGCCGCGTTCAGGAAGATCTCTTCCTTAGTCCCCATCGCAGCGGTCTGCACCGGGAGAGTCTCCTCGACCCACTCGTAGTATGGGATGAGTTCTTGATAGCTGAACGGGAACTGGTGCGCCCGATCGTATGCCGCCCTGTCGCTGCGCGAGTAATCTCTAAAAGCGCCGGGCATGGCGCGCGGCGAATTACCGAAGTAGTGTAGCGTCGTGCCGCCTACGCCGGCAAGCTGGGCGATGGTGCTGTGCTGGGGCAGATCCCGGGCCCACGACTGGCGCGTGCGATCCGACGGGCCGAACCGGAAGACGCCGTTGAACGCGCTGTTCTGATCGATCTCGAAGTGCGTGAAGTCGCGCTCGCTGTCCCTGTGATGCGCCCCAGCTTCGAGCACGAGCACGTCGAGCCCGCGGGCGGCGAGTTCCTTGGCGACGACGGCTCCGCCGGCGCCCGATCCGATGACGATGATGTCACGCATCTGCCTTCCTCCTGTTTCTGAAATAGCCCCTGAACTCGTCGCGGCCGTTCGAGACGCCCGAGTAGTTTGAAAGATCCCAGCCGATTGGCCGGCCGGAGATCGTGCGCGTGGCGGGGTTGAACACCGCGGTCTCCGCGTAGGCAAGAAAGCCGACCACGAGTGGCAGAATGCCGGCCAGCGGCGCCGACGCCGGGTTGCCCTCTAGCGCGGCGAACACCCTGCCTTTGTCCGCGAACGAGAGGTTCGAGAACGGTGATGCGAACGGGCCGCTCGCTGCGGGATTCACCGCGAGCGCGGTGGAATTCAGGAGCGCCGCGACCACGTCGGCCAGGTTCGGTACGAAAGGATTGGCGAAATTGAGCCCCTGAAAGAGCCCCTCGCCGGCGCCCGTCTCCAGGCCGCCGGGCTCGGGCGCGCTCTCGCCCTGATGCGCGGAGTAAGGATCCGGACCCGGGACGAAGAACACCGCCACGCCATTCAGCGTGTCGCGCGTGAGATCCTGCCCGGCCGCGAGCGCGGCCTCCGCCAGCCCGGTCTTCTCAAGCAACGCCGGTAGCGAGCTTAACGCCCCCGCCCCAAGCAACGCTCGGACGATGAACTTGCGGCGCGAGATTGTAGTCAGATCGGAGAGGCCATCGACGGCTTCGCCATTTCGCATCGGGTCTTCCCCCATGATTAAGGTCTCCTTCGCTTTGGCTGTTACAGGCGAGTATCTCCGCTTCCCACCCAAATAGAATGGGCCGCCGGACATTATATTAGCCTGTCCTTCGCCAAAACTGGATTCATCTGCTTTTTCAATAACTTCGCTTGTCTTTCTACGTGCCAAAATCTTCTAGATCAAAATTCGATTCTAGTGTAGAAGGGCGGTCAATAACGGCAAGTTACCTGTTAACACTGAATGTTTGTAAGGGCATGAAAATAAGGAGAGCGGGGATTTTTACTATGGACAGGCTGGAAATGTCAATAACGGTATGTAGAAATAGTAGATGCCTAAGCGGCGGGATCACTCCTGCCGCTCGGCTACAAAACCGCGCTTGATGCGTTAACATCATACGGCTCCTCAACCATCAGACGTTTGTCGAATGTAACTACTCGGGCAGAGTTTCCGTTCTCTGGCCGTCTTCAAATAGGTCTTTGCGCACGGCGAAACCATGGCGCTCGTACAGACGACGGCTGCGCGGCGTCGGCCACAGGATCACGGCGTCCATGGCTTCCTTCTCGCCGCAAGCGCAGGCAAGTGTCTATGAGCATCGACCCGAATCCGACGACGCGCCGCGATGGCTAGCTCGAAATTCGTATCGAAGCCGCGCTAGAGACATGGCGTCCGCCGGCGCGGCAGGTCGAATGATTATCTCAGAGGGATCACTCATCTATCGCGCTTGCAATATTTCCTTCGAATTTTCCGTACTCCGAGGGCATTTCGATACCGAATCGTTGGCAAAGCGCTCGAACATCACGATAATCATTCTCATCAACCTCATACCCCGTGTGGAACTTCACCATCCACTCCGGCGATATACACATGACAGGATGGCCGTTGACCGAACCGGTCCCGGTGAGTGACTCGGCCGGATACTCGACTCCGTAAACATGATTACCTGCCGAATCGAATGTATACGAATGGACGTCTATCTGACGGCCCAGGTCGTCTCCCAAAACGAAATTACAGTCCCTCGTATCGTCACGTGGCACATCCTTGAATCCTTTGGCTTCAAGTAAGGTCCGCAGCAGAGGCGCATCTCTGTGCTGTACGGCTATGTCCAAGTCGCGATGAGGTCGTGTTTGTTCTCCGAGCAGGGCATCGACACCCCACCCTCCGTCGATCCAGACGTCGATTCGGTTCTGATGGAGAAGCCGTGCTATCTCGATCACATCACTCGCGGTCATTTCAGGTTCATCTTTTGGCATAGGGTTCCTCAGGATTGATCCGACCGCCAAACAAGAGGCGGCGCTTGCTCGTTATGCGGGCGGGCAGCGGTACCCCACTGACATTCAACTGTACGCATGACGTGTAAATCGCGCGTTGTCTCGCCCGTCCGATGCAGCGGCGAGTTATGCGCCATCGCCATCGCTCTCCCGGCATCATGCGGTCTCTCGATCCAAAGCCGCGCGGACGGGATCAACCTCCAGCAGTTCATCGCACAGGCACTCGCGCCATCGGCGCTGATGACCCACCCTCCGCAAGCGAAAGTACACAGCTTGACGCGCCCTCTCACTCGCATAATTGCCGCCGATATTATGCCCGAGCATGTAATGCGCCAAAATCACATCGCCAGGCCCGCCCAAAACTTGGGATGGCTCCGGCAATTCGATCTCCGGGTAGCCCTTAGACTCAACCAGCGCATCTGGCCCTCGCTCTCGAAAGAAGGCCGCGTGGGTCCGATGGGTCCCGGGCCACACCCACAGGTTTCCCGTGTTTTCGACCTTCTGCTCCGTCATGAGCACACCAGCAAGCATCGTGAACGTCGCGGGGACCTGATGGCCCTCCTGGTACCCGTCCAGGTGGTGGGCGCCAGGGCGATGTGAGAACGGAGGAATATTCAGCGCCACCTGTAGCTGATTGAACGCGATCTCAATCTCACCCGGCGAGACGAGCGACTGCGCAAGACTGTGGAGCGGTGTGTCATAGAAAAGCGCAGGCAGCGGACCACCATCAAGAGTCGAAAGCCAGTAGAAGTGGGGCCCCGCGTGACCTTCCGGGGGCGGCTGCTCGTCAACGAGACGATCGATCGCCGTCGACGCCGCCGCAAGAATGGCAGGGGGGATGACATCTCGAACCATGATATATCCGCGGATGCCGAACTCGCGCAGTTCCGGTTCAGACAACTTCAACATTGGGCGCCTCCTCCCCAGCGCATATAACGGCCTGGCGATGACCTGCCGGCGCAGAATGCCGCGCGACCCGTAGTACTGGTCAAGCCGGTCGGGTCCATCGCCTTGTTAGGCTACCATGGGACGGCCGCCAAAGCAGATGATGTAGCCGTCAGGGTCCTCTACATAGAAGTCCCGTTCAAAAGCCGAAGACATAGAGTGTGCGCCGACAGGGAAGGGGCTGAGATCGCGTGGCCTATGATGGGCGCGAGTGGACGCCTGTGAGTGGCGAGCGCAGCTTTTTACTCGCAACCATATTGCGTTCTCAAGAAGACCTATATAAACGCCTGGCAACTGGCCATCGCGATTTCGTTTACAAAGTCGCTCAAGCTGCAGCCGAAGATTTTAGGGGAAAAATTGTTGAGCATAAGCCGGAACCGCCTCGCTAAACTATAGCTGTAAAAGAGAAGTGTGATCGCCTACAAAACCTACCGACTCCGCGCCAATCGAAGCATCCAACACTTGCCGGGCGGCATGCATAAAGCTATAATTTGCGCATTCATTCATTCATTCATTCATTCTTCAAACCAATATCTCATCCCCCTCCAAACCAATATCTTATCCCCTAGGAAAGGATTCACCATGAGACATTGTTTGCTTGCTGTCTTGGCGATTCTCACACTCGCTTTCACCCAAGCCGCCGCCCAAAACAAGTCTGAAAAACACTCTCTCGCCGGCAAGAAGATTTTCATCGCGCCGATGCGGGGCGATCTTCATCCGTTTATTGCGGCGGAGATCGTGAAAAAGAAACTGCCTTTCGTCGTCGTAACGGAAAAGAAAAAGGCGGAATACGTTCTTGCCGGGTCTTTTATAAAAGGCGACGACAAGTGGTATCACACAGCCTTCGGCGTTACGGACAAGAACGAAGGGAGCGTCCAACTGATTAACGTGAAGAATAAGACGATGGTCTGGGCAGGTGGGGCAGGCGACCAATCACTGTTCTTGCGCGGTTGGAGTCGGGGCGGTCAGAGCAAGGTCGCGGGTCGCATCGTCAACAAGATGAAGAAAGACCTCTTCTCGCATCGGCGGATCAACGCCGACAGTACCCAGCGCAACAACTTGAGCACTAAGGGGAATACCAATCCCCGCGCTGGCAAGCAGGGGACGAAGACGCCGCGCAGTTCGCCGGCGCCATATTGAAGCGACAAAGCCGCGCCGGGGCAAGTCGTCCGGCGCGGCTTCATCAAAGGCCGGAGCGCTTTCCCGAATAACGATTTACTCTACCGATTGATCTACCTCGAGCTGGAGCAGATCAGCCGGAAGTGGACGATGCCGATCAAGAACTGGAAAGCAGCTCTACAGCAGTTTGCGATCCTCTATGAAGATCATTTACCGTTAGAAGCGCTAGGCGTCACTAAAGCTTGATCGTGATGAATACCACTTACAAAAAAATTCTGACACGCTCGCGCACTTGGCTAACGTCGAACTTGCGCCATCTCACCGAAAGCTCACGAATCAACGGTGGTCGATCAAGATCGAGAACTACCACGCGCTCTTGCGAATTACCGCCAGGTAAAGTCTTCGTCGCTCCCTAAAGCCGAGCCGTTGATATAACTCGACAGCGCGTTTGTTCTCTGGCCTGACGTGCAGGAAAGGGGTTTGGTTGCGGTCACGAATTCGTTTCACAAGCGCCACAATCAAGGCCGTCGCATAGCCATGACCAGTGTGATTCGGATGTGTGCAGACAGCGCTAATCTCGGTGTAGCCTGGGACCCGTAACCGTTCACCACCCATGGCGACCAAGCTTCCCATTCGACGGATGCCGAGATAAGCGCCGAGTTCGTGTGCGTCTGCCGAATGGCCCGGGCTTGGTTAAATCGGCGAGCGCCATCATCTCTGACGCATCCGCTTCGGTCAGTTCGATCAATTCGGGCAGTGGAGAAGGTATTTCGCAATCCTTTTGAACCATCTGGAGCAGCGGAACGGCTTCAACGACGGCCCAGTTTGCGGGCGCCGCCGGAAACGCTTCCAGCAGCAGACCAGTCATTTCTCCTGCCCCCAGCAAATGAGCAAGTGACTCATATCCTGCCTGGGTCGGTTCCTCGATTGCGCCAAGCGAGGTGACAGATGGCGGAAACCTGCGCGCCGAGTGGCGCGTTTCGGCAAATTGCGCTTGGCAGGTCGTCAGAGCCTGCCAGATCGGATTGTCTAGTGGATGCATGGATGATTATTTTCTCCGCTTTGGCGTCTGCCTCGAGCGTTACTGGATAGCCCTCTTCAACGCCGCTCTGGCCAGTATTTTGGTCGAATCCAGCAAAGGCAGTGATGTGTCCGTTGCGCGCAGCAAGAGTGGAAGCTCAGTGCAGCACATCCCCACCGCATCACAGCCCTTTTGTCGCATCCGCTCTACCACTTCGAGTATGTATGAATGCGCCTCAGGCGTAATTTTGTTGTATACCAACTCGTCGAAGATGAACCTGTCGATGCGCTATCGCTCGCGCTTGGTCGGCAGGCGATACTCGACGCCTGCTAGTCCGAACTTGGTCGAGTATACCTGGCTTTCAATCAGAAGCCTCGTTCCCAACAAAGCCACGCGCTGATACCTTGACTGCTTCGCCTCTCTAGCCACTTCTTCCGCGATATGTAGCCAGGGCAGCGGCGAGCGCGGCGTCGCCAGCTCGAACGCCAGATGGATCGTATTGCATGGCGCGACGAGGAATTCAGCGCCAATACTAGCCAGCTTCTCGGCTGACGACAGCATCAGTTCCGCCACTGCCTTCCAATCATCGTTCTCGATGCGGCGCATGTATTCGCTGAAAGGGCGCGTGTGCATGCTGATCTCTGGATGCGGCTGACGCCTCCCAAGTAATGATGCGCCCTCTATGCAAATAGTCTCGTAGCAAAGCGCCGCCCCTGGCGCGCTACAACCGACGATGCCGATATGACGAGCCATTAATTCAATCTCCCGCTTGCTGTGATAAGACTTTCGCAACAGAGCTGACAGCGCGTTCTACATCTTTATCGGAAGTCAGCCAATTACAAACACTCACTCGCAACGCGCGTCGCCCGCTCCAGGTGGTTCCTCCAAAGAAGGCTTCACCGGTAGCAAGAATTGCGGCGATCACTTCGTCAGTGCGCCGGTCATGATCGGCTGGCGCCGCGTCTGGCTTTGGATCGAGAAACCGCACTAGTCCTTGATTGATGACCGGTTCCCATAAAACCTCCACGCCCGGCAAGCGCCCGATCCGCGTGACCAGGGAGTGAGCGTGCTGACAACAACGCTCTACCAATGAAGCGACTCCTTCCCGGCCGAGCTGACGCAGGGCGGCATACGTCGGGAAGCCACGCGCGCGGCGCGACCATTCCGGATTCCAGTCAATTTGATCGCGCGCATCAGTGGTGTGCGTCAGATAGGCTGCACGGTGAGACATTGCGGCGCTATGGGCCGCAACATCTGCAATGAAGGCGTAGCCGCAGTCGAACGGAACGTTGAGCCACTTATGGCCATCCGTCGCCCAGGAATCAGCCGCCTCCACGCCTTTCACCAGGCTCCGGTAGCGCGGACTGGCGGCGGCCCACAAACCGAAGGCGCCGTCTATGTGAACCCAGGCCCCATATCTTTTGGCGATGGGAATCAGCAACTCGAATGGATCGTAGGCGCCGACATTCACATCACCGGCCTGCAATAGCGCAATCGTTGGAGCTGAAGGATCGTTTTTGAACGCTCGCTCTAGCGCGTCAGACTGCAGGCTGCCGCGAGCGTCCGTGGGGAGGTCGATCAGCTGTGAGGAACCAAGACCGAGCAACCGCACGGACCGTTCAATGGAACCGTGCCGCTCGCCGCTCGACAGAATCCGAATAGGTGGCGCCCCAAAGAGTCCTTGTCGCTCAACATCCCACCCGCGCTTGGCTAGCAACCGATGGCGGGCGGCGGCAAGACACGTTGCATGCGCCATCTGGCATCCACTCACCAGCGCAAAACTAGCATGCGGGGGAATCCGGAGGATATCCTTGAGCCATGCGCCAACAATTTCCTCAACGACCGCTGCTGCTGGCCCGCAGGCGTATAGCGCGGCGTTTTGATCCCAAGCCGAGGTTAGCCAATCGGCGGCGAGGGCGGCGGGCAATGAACCTCCGATCACCCACCCAAAGAAGCGGCCACCGGAGGAGCCAAGAATCCCTCCCTCCACATCTCTGACGAGTTCAGCGATGATCCGCTCCGGCGCCATACCTTCGCGCGCGAGCGGCTTGCCGAGCCGGCGTCGCAAATCGCTAAGATTGACTGTAGCCGCAACCGGGCTGCGATCCAGCTTCTCCAGGTATGAGAGCGCCTCGTGAAACGCGATTGCCAGTGTTTCTCGAAAGCCTGAATCAATTTCTAGCATAAGGCCGATCCTAGAGATTGGCGCAGCGCGTTTCTATCCGATTCTTGCGGTCAAATTGTTTTGTTGTTGGACGGCTAAGATTCCTACAGCATCGCAACGAGTCTGGACTGCAGTTGCGTTTTACCAATGATACTTTAGTTTGAAACTTTGTTGTCGAGTTTGAAAGATTGATGTCAAGTTTGAAACTTTATTGTCAGAGTACAGCGAAGGCGCTGCGCGGGTTCGGGTTCAAGGGTGGCGGCGGAACGGATTTCAGACGGCCATCGCCAAAGCGGCGAAGTGGAAAACCGATCTGCTCATCTATCTGACCTATCTGGAAGGCGACGCCGGTGATGAGCCGGTGTTTCCAGTTTTGTGGGCTGTGCCCGAAGGAAAAGCAAAAGCGCCGTGGGGCAAAATCGTCGAGTTGAGTTGATGCGACTGGTACCGTGGCTATCACATCAGATTGTCAAGGTACCATAAAGAGAGGAAAATTGATCAGCATCCGGCGGATCCGTGGGGTCAAGGTTAGTTTCGATAGGGCAAAGGAAGCGGCCTCGTCGATGGGAAGAAGGTGAGCCTTCGGCGCGCTGCGGGACCATAAGCGCCGGCGCGCCGAAGGCTCACAAAGAGCCAACAGATTCACACTCCGGTCGGCTCTGTGATTTTCCGCCACTAGAGCTTCAAGTCCGAGCGGTTAGCCGCCTGCCAGCGCGCTGGCCAGTCAGCGGCTCAGCGTTTCCAGCAGTGACCGCATGAATTCGCGGACGGAAGCGATCTGGTTGTTCTCCGAAATGAACTCGAAGTCAGTGGCGCTGACAGAGCGCGTTCGTGAGTCCTGTGACGCGCCGACGCCCGCGTGTAGCGCCGGGCATTCGTCAATCAACGCGAGCAGGACGGCCCACGCCAGCAGATCCAGGGTCGCAATCACATCCAGCGCGTCCCGGGCGCGCCACGGCGCGCCGGCCTGCCAATGTTTCGCCATCTTGATGCGAAGCGCATCCAGCTCCGCCTGAATCTCGAGGTCGTCACACCGCATACGGTCCAGGACTGCGATCAGTTGTTCCGCCGCGTACATGCTGACTTCGCAATGAAGGACCGTCCACCCGACCTGGAATACGCTGACAAGGTCGTGATCGATGAGGAAGGAGATGGGCGGCGCCGTCGCGTTCGCCGGGAGCCAGCGAGGCGGCCAGTTTTCCAGGCCGAGGTTGCAGATCGCGATCGCGGCATCCGACGCCTCCTTCTCCGTAAAGGGCCGCGCCTGGATGGAACATCCGGCCTTGAGCGTGTTCGCAAGATAGGCGAGTTCCTCGTTCCTCGCCGAATAGGCGGCGTGGTCCTGGTCGAGCGCGAACTCCAGGCGCGCCCTGATATGGCCGAGACGCGGCGCGCGGGCCTCTAATCCGCTGAGTAACGCTCGACGCGGCTGAGCGAGGATCCCCGCATCGAGGAGTACCTCGAAGACTGCGGCGACCGCCTCCGCGGAGTCCTCCGGGGAAGGCGGAACCTCTGATGCCGCCGCCAAGAGCCCTGACGCGCATGATGCGCCTTGGGCGTCCGTCGTGGACGTCTCGTCGATGGCCCGGAAATATGCGCGCGCGAGCGGGTTGGCGGGCGGCATGGCGTCGCTCCAGAGCCGAAGC
This sequence comes from Blastocatellia bacterium, assembly GCA_036565725.1. GTDB lineage: Bacteria > Acidobacteriota > Blastocatellia > RBC074 > RBC074 > JAJVID01. Next base: position 14,599 of record DATCXQ010000867.1, on the reverse strand, counting down.
TCTCGTGACATCTGAAGGAACGCGCGAGCCTGCGCGGGCGTCACATATCCCTGCTTCTCCCGACGTTGCTCGCGATCGACCGACAGATCGAACATGACCTGTTCCCCCTCGTGTAGGAGGTCGTCCAGTCCATCGATCTCGCGCCCGGAGTTTGAAAGCGTTCGGCAGCCCCGCATCACCTGATGGAAGTAGTCGGGATGCCCCGCGTCGAGGGACGTCAAGACCTCGACAATCGCCTCCCAGGAGTCGGCGCGCTTGGCCACGAGCAGATAGCCGCCGACGTCGGATTTGAGCCCATCATCAAAGACGCTAATCGCGTCCGCGTAGAAGGTGATCAGTTCTCCATCCGTCGTCTCATAGGGCGTTACCGCCGCAAGGTCGTAGACGAGCGTATGCTGCGCGAGCCCGGTGATCACGAGGTCGACATCCATCCCCGCGAGCTTCTGCGCCGCTGCGGCGGCGCCGGATTCCACCAGCACTTCGAGCCATACGCCGAAACGGTCGGTGTCGAACTGCTCGTCCCGGCCGGGTTGGGCGGCGCGCCACAAGTCGAGATCAAAAATGCGCGCCAACTGCTCCGGCGTTGCCAGCGCAACGATCTCGCCGCAATCCTCAAGCCCACAGGCCTGAATGACTCGGTGAAGCAGATCGGGCTGCAGCCGGGGGATGACATGCTCGAGGCCTGGCGTGTTCAGAATGCGATCGAGCAGACCACGCCCGTCTGTCGCATCGCGCCGCGCTGGCTTGTTGCTGGGCTGATCCGCGCCGTCGGGACACGGAGTGTGTGATTGCAAGGCGTCCACAAAGCTGTTCATGCGAGTTTCTCCTTTGTGTTGAGATGAACCGGATGAAATACTTGCCCGAAGGCGCCACGGACCATCGAATCTTCTTTCATTGAGAGCTCTCTCTGTGTGGAGAGCGCGCCTTCTTCGACTCTGAAGTTAGCCCGCGACATCATCTACGGTGGGAAAAATCAGGCAAGTTTTTGATGGTGTTTTTTGAGGGCCTAAAACCTGCATTCCGAGCAAGACTTTGATATAATAAAATTGTCAGAGAGGGTTTATATCGCGAAATCGAATTCGCTCCTCCTCTTCCAAAGCCACTCACGAGAAATCCTAGTTATACCAGTTTTCAAATGTATGAAGACTGTTAGCCACAGAGGTCACAGAGAACACAGAGAAATCATTATGTCCTGCGGCGCCCTCTGTGTGCTCTGTGGCTATCCATTCACATGAAAACCGCCGTAGACTAAAAATGTGAATGCCGCCCTGATATATCCTTTGCGTCCTTTCGTGGTTGTAATTCCATTTATTTTGCCCACATGGGCAAAACGGAATTACCCTTACCCGTTCAACGCCATCGGCGCGCAGACCGAAACTATATTGGTTCGTCGGATGGTCTATGTCCGCGTTTCGCTCTTCAGGCAACTATGGCGCGAAGCTTCGCTCGGGTTATTGATTGCGATAACGATCGGCGGCGCCGCGTGGATCGGGTTGCGACTGCTGGACGGCCAAGGTCGTGTGGCCGCCGTGGTGGTCTTGACGATTCTCTCCACTTCGATTATTGCGACGTTGGCGGCGAGCCTGTCGCCCTTGGTTTTGGATCGCCTGGGCGTTGATCCGGCGATGGCCAGCGGGCCTGTGGCGACCGTCTTGCAGGATTTGCTCAGTGCGGCAATCTATCTTGGAATTGCTACATACTATGCTTGAACGTTTTTCGCTCGATCAACAGCAGAACATTCTTTTCATCGACTTCGCCGGGCTGAAGATTGAATGCCGCGAGCAGGTTGATGAGATGGAGGAGATTGTCCACGGGATTTACAGGAAACATGGCTCCAGATTTTACGCCGTGGTCAATTACGAGGGCACGGAGATCACGCCTCAGATCATTGACTACTACGGCGAGCGCATCAAGAAACTTTATGATCTCTACGGAATCGCCACTGTGCGTTATTCGTCGAGCGGATTCACGCGCTCAGTCCTGCGTTATCTCGGCGCGGCGAAGGATCTCGAATCGAATATTTTCTCCACGCGCGCCGAGGCCATCCGCGCCATTCAGGAGATAGAGAGCCGGAGTGGGACTGAAATCGCCGTTTCCGCCTGGACGGCGCTGAATCCGGCTCGCAGCTCGTTGGGCAAATTGCTGGCCGTCTGGCTCGCGGCCTTGATTGCGTTTATCGCAATTTATTTTCTGTCATCTCGCATTTCGCTCGCCGCCGCTTTGCAGGTGTTTTTGCCTGCCACGCTCGTTTCGGCCGCGATCCTGTTCTTCACTGTAGTGAAACCGCTCTGGCGGATGGAAAGCTTTGCGCGGCGGATGGTGGCAGGGGGGGCGTTCGAGCCGCTGGAGATCACAGGCGAAGATGAAGTCGGCCGGCTTGCGCTGGCGTTGAACGAAACGGCGACGCAACTGCGGCGCGACATCGAACGCCTGAGCGGGCTTTACCACATTTCGCTGATGATCGGCGCGGGCGCCGAAGTCAGCCGCGCGGGAGAACTGCTGACGCGCAAGATCGCGCGACTGCTCGGCGCCGAAATGTGCGTGATCCTGCTCTACGACGAACGCGAGCAGTCAATTTACGCGCAACCTCCCGGTTACGGAGTGAGCGATGACCGATTGCGCCTGCTCAGGTCAAACCTCGAAGAGAAGAGTATCGCCGCGCAGGTCATCCGAAGCGGCGAACCCTATCTGACCAATGACGCCGCGCATGACCGGCTCGTCAGTCGCGCCGCCGCAGACCTGCTGGGCGCTCGTGAACTGCTCGCTGTCCCGCTTCAGGCGGGTGAACGTATATTCGGCGCCCTGGAAGTGATGAACAAGCCGGGCGGTTTTCTCGAAGAAGACAGGCGGATCGTGACGATCTTTGCTTCACAGGCCGCGCAGCTTCTGGCCAACGCGCAGCTTCTGGAGAAGGAGAGGCGCCTCGCGCAGAGCCTGATTGTTTCTGAACGACTGGCTGCGGTCGGCGAACTGATCGCCGGCGTCGCGCACGAAGTCCGCAATCCGCTCTGCGGTATCACGACCACGCTGAGCGCGCTGGCGCGCAAACTCGAAGACCGCGAAGCCACGCGCCCATTCCTGGATGTCATCAACACCGAAGTGGGGCGCCTGAATCACCTGATGGAGCAGTTGCTCGAACACAGCAGCCCGGTCAGAATTGATGCGGAAGTGGCTGACATTCGCGATGTGATTCACGAGGCGATGGCTGAGTTCAAAGCGCAGGCCGAGGCGAAGAACATTACACTGGTCTGCGACTGCGCGTCCGCGGCGACATGGCTTCGCCTCGATCGCCGCAAGATGCACGGCGTTTTCACCAACCTGCTCGACAACGCGATTCAACACACCGAAGCGGACGGGCTGGTTCGCGTCACGGTTTCCGAATCGGACGGCGCCGGAAACGGCGATGAAGCCGGGCGGCTGCGAGTCGAGGTCTGTGATACCGGCGCCGGCATCGCGCCGGAAAACATAGGCAGGGTCTTCGAGCCGTTCTTTACGACCCGCGCGAGGGGAACTGGATTGGGACTGGCGATCACGCGCAAAACGGTTCACGATCACGGCGGCGAGATCGCGGTGAAATCCGAACCGGGCAAGGGGACTTCATTCACCATTACACTTCCGCTACGCCAGTAGCCGGACATTACTCATGAACAGTGAAGACAAAATTCTGATTGTTGACGATCAGCCTTCGGTGCGGTTCGGGCTGCGCAGCCTGCTCGAAGCCGAAGGCTATCGCGCGCTAGAAGCCGAGACCGGCGAGCAGGCGATTTCGCTCATCACCGAACAGTCTCCTCAACTCGTCCTGCTCGATCTCAAGTTGCCCGACGCCGATGGGCTTATGCTCCTGCCTCGCATCAAAGCGATTGACGACGAAGCGCCGGTCGTCATCCTGACGGCGCACGGAACCATCGAGACCGCGATTCAGGCGTTAAAGGCTGGCGCGGAAAATTTTCTGACCAAGCCCTTCGACGCCGACAGCTTGTTGATCCTGATTGGCCGCGTTCTCGAACAGAGCCGCGCGCGCCGCCATCGCAGGCTGATCGGGCTGGCGCAAGAGCAGGTCGCGGCGGAGCACTTCCTCGGTCAAAGCGAACCAATCAATCGCATTCACGCCACGGTCGAGAAACTGGCGGATTCAGACACGACCGTCTTGTTGCAGGGCGAGACCGGAACCGGCAAGGGGATGGTCGCCAACCTGATTCATCGGTCGAGCGCGCGGCGCGAAAAGCCTTTCGTCGCGATCAACTGCGCGGGGCTGAGCAGAGAACTGCTCGAATCGGAGCTCTTCGGCCACGAGAAGGGCGCGTTCACAGGCGCGGTCGCCAGCAAGGCCGGGCTGTTCGAACTCGCGCATCATGGCACGATCTTCTTCGACGAGATCGCGGAGATGGAGCCGGCGATTCAGGCGCGGCTGCTCAATGTCCTCGAACAGAAACGATTCAGGCGCGTCGGCGGCGTGCAGGAGAAAGAGGTCGCCGTGCGGATCATCGCCGCGACCAATCGCAACCTGCATAACGAGGTCAAACGCGGGCGGTTCCGCGAAGACCTCTTCTACCGCCTGAACGTAATGCCGATCGCGCTGCCGCCTCTGCGCGAATGCCGCGAAGACATACTGCCGCTCGTCGCGCATTTCATCGGCCACTTCAATCAGCGGCTTAATCGCCGCGTCGAGGGCGTGACGCCGAAGGCCGAGGCTTTGCTGCTCAGCTACAACTGGCCCGGCAACATCCGCGAGCTGCGCAACATCGTCGAACGCGCGATGATTCTGTGCGGCGGCGACCGCATTCGCGCAAGCGACCTGCCACTTGGCGGCGCGGCCGTTGACGAAAACGACGGTGAAGAGTTCCTTTCACTCGACGAACTGGAACGACTGCACATCCGACGCGTGCTGGACGCCACTGAACGCAACCTCAGCCGCGCCGCCGAAATCCTGGGGGTCACGCGCACGACGCTCTACAACAAATTGCGGAAGTACGATCTTGATGAGCCGCCTGTCTAAAAAATAAACGGCTGTTCAAGTCGCTGCCCAATTTTTAAACAGCGCCGCGCAAGACGGGCGACCCGCCTCATCAATCCGACCAACGACTTACCTGCAAATAACCGCGCGGAACGGCGCTTGCTCTCAATCGGTCTCCGCAATTCGACTATCCATTTCGACAAGGAGACACATGATGAACACCAGACACGGAGCGACATCCATTTTCGCAATCTGTTTGTCAGCAATCTTCGCGCTACCGGCCTTCGCGCAGAGCCAGACTACGGGCCGAATCGCCGGAACGGTCAAGGATGAAAAAGGCGCGGTGATTCGAGGCGCCGAGGTCACCATTGCTAACAAGGCCACAGGCGAGGCGCGAACCGCCCTGGCCGATGATGAGGGCAATTACAACATTTCGTTCGTTCCGCCCGGTGTTTACCAGGTCAGCGTCAAGGCCGACGGCTTCAAGAAGGCCGTAATTGACAACATCCGAGTAGCCATTACCGAGACCGCTTCGGTCAACGCGGAGCTTTCTGTCGGCGTCGCCGAAGAAGCGATCACGATCACATCCGCCGCGCAGCTCGCGCAGATCGACGGCGCGCAATTGGGGCGTGTGGTCGATTCGCGCGCCGTGGCCGAGCTTCCGCTGGCGACGCGGAATTTCACGCAGATTCTTGGGCTTTCACCCGGCGCGGCCACTTATTTGCCGGATAACACTTCGGTCGGGCGCAACTCGCAGAACATCTCGGTTAACGGCGCTCGCGTGACCAACAACAATTTCCAGATCAACGGCGTTGACGCCAATTCGATGGGTACGAACTCCGCGCCTTCGCTCTCCATCCCCGCGCCCGAAACGATCCAGGAATTCAAGGTACAGACTTCGCTCTACGACGCGACGTTCGGGCGTTCGGGCGGCGGCAACATCCAGGCCGTCACCAAGAGCGGGACCAACGAGTTTCACGGGGCGGTCTATGAATACTTTCGCAACGACGCGCTCAACGCGAACAATCCTTTCCTCAAGGCCGCCGGCGTGTCGCGCCCGGCGCTCAAGCGCAACATCTTCGGCGGCGCGCTGGGCGGGCCTGTCGTCAAAGACAAATTGCTTTTCTTCGCCTCATACCAAGGCACGCGCGAACGCAACGGCGCTTCGGTCTTCAACAGCCTCTCGCAGAACGTGCTGATCGCGCCCGGATTGAACGACGACCGTTCGGAGCAGACCCTGCTCAACACTTTCAAGCCGACGCTCCCGACCGGCCAGCCGGTTACCAGAATTCACCCGGCCGCGCTGGCGCTGCTCAACGCGAAAGGCGCCGACGGCCAATTCCTGATTCCGACGCCGCAGGCCAACGGGCGTTACACAGGCTCGACGCCTTCGATCTACAGGGAGGACCAGTTCAACGCCAACCTAGACTGGCGCGTCAACGAGAGGAACACGCTCTCCGGAAAATTCTTCTTCTTCAACTCGCCGCAGACGTTGACGCTGCCGAGCTTCCTCGGCGGCGGACCGAATGTTCCGGGCTTCGGTAATTTTCAGGAGAACAACGGGCGGATCGCCACGTTGCAATACACGCGCGTGTTTAGCGCGAACCTGATCAACGAGGCCCGCGTAGGTTACAACTTCCTGCGCGTGGACGCGTTCCCGCAGCAGCCGATCAACGACTCCAACGTCGGGATCAGGCGCGCGAACGCCGACGTTTTCCCAGGACTCGGATGGATTCGCATCGCGGCGGCAGCGGGCGGAATCACATTCGGCACATCGCCGACGATCGACGTGCTGGCTACCGCGCCTTCGACGACCTTCTACGACTCGCTCTCGATCACCAAAGGCAAACACACGATTCGCATGGGCGCCGAGGTTCGCTACAACGAGAACAACTACACGCTCAATTTCTTCACGCGCGGCCAGATCGATTTTCTGAACTTCAACAGCTTCCTGACCGGCAATACGTTCGTTTCGGTCTTCGGCAGCGGCGTCGGAGACCGCAGCCTGCGCGCGACGGATTACAATTTCTTCGCGCAGGATGATTGGAAGATTTCGCCGAAGCTGACGCTCAACCTCGGCCTGCGTTATGAGCTTGATCTTCCGCCGTACGACACGCGGGGACGGTTGGCGACGTTCGACCCGGCGCTCTATAAACCGCGCCCGCTGGTTGTCGGCGCCGTTCCGGTCGGCCCGCCGATCGGCGGTTACGTTCAGGCGGGCAACGTGATTCAACAACACGATTCGGCCGACATCCCGAACATTGGTAAACGGGTGGTCAACAGCGTTGACCCGAACAACTTCGCGCCGCGCATCGGGTTTGCGTATTCGCCGATCGATTCGGGGCGGTTGGTCTTGCGCGGCGGTTACGGGATCTACTATTCGCGCACCTCGTTCCAGTACATCACGCTCAACGTGATCGCGCCGCCGACCTACGTCTTCGGCGCGAGAGTTGGCGCCCCCTTTGAAGACCCGTTCTTCGCGGCGCCGGCGCCGAGCCAGTTCCCGACGCTTGTTCCGGGCGTTGCGCTGTCCGGAACACTGTTTGACCGCAACCTCCGCACGCCTTATCTGCAACAGTACAACGCTAACGTTCAATACGAGTTGACCAAGGATCTGCTCCTCGAAGTCGGCTACGTCGGCACGCGCGGGCTGAACCTGTTCCGACAGGTTGGGATCAACCAGGCGAGGCTCGCAACGCCGCAGAATCCGATCACGAACGAAGTTCTCGGAACGCAGATTACGACCAACACGCCCGCGAACGCTTTGCTCCGCGCGCCTTTCCAGGGCGTCGGGGTCAATAATTTCTTCCAGAACCAATCAACCGGACAATCCAGTTACAACTCATTGCAGACGAGCGTGACCAGGCGGTTGTCGCGTGGGGCGCAGTTCCTCGCCTCTTACACCTGGGCCAAATCGATTGACAACGCTTCGGGCCAGGGAGGCGGCGCGGGAACGACGGGGTTGGTCAACACCGGAGCGGTGGGCGAAACCAGCGCCATCATCGGCAATCAGCGCGCCAACCGCGCCAATCGCGGCGTTTCGGATTTCGACCGCACGCATCGTTTTGTTCTGAGCGGATTCTGGGAACTGCCGTCGCCAGGTTTTGTGAAGGACTCGACCGCCGGTAAGCTTATCTTCGACGGCTGGCAGATCGGGGGAATTGTGACCATGATGTCCGGTTTGCCGATTGACATTGTGGACACGGGCGCAGGCTCGTTTTACGGGTTGTCCGGCGGCGGCGCTGCGCTGGCGCGGCCAAACTTCGCTTCGGGCGCCACTAGCGAGACTGCGAACAGCAATGCGCCCAGCGGATACTTCTTCAACCCCTTCGCCTTCGCCCGTCCGGTGGTGTTGGCCAATCAACCGATCCCCAGTTCGGGTGGCGCAGCCATCGCCGGAGCGGTCGGAACGGACATCGGCGCTGTCGGTCGCAACATCCTGCGAGGACCTCGGCAGAAGAACACCGACTTTTCGGTCATCAAACGCTTCCGCGTCAGCGAGTTGAAGAACATCGAATTCCGCGCCGAATTCTTCAACCTCTTCAACCAGGTCAACCTTGCCAACCCGATCAGCGACCTGAACGCGGTCCTTGCCTCCGGCGGGAGCCTTGACGCGAACGGAAGCATCGTCAACCCGGGATCCTTCGGGCGCATCATTTCGGCGACCAATAACCCGCGACTAATTCAGTTCGCGCTGAAATTCAATTACTGATCGCGAAACAGGTTACCAACCCGTCTTGCCCAGTATCGAAGGAGGAACACAGTGATTCTGAGCTGCCAGCAGCAAGTCTCTATTAAGGTAACCAGTGAAGCGCGAGGGCGTGTGTCAGGCGACGGCGTCGAACTTGCTTTCGGCTATTGGCCGGGGTGTGGCGCGCCGGTCGTGGGAATTCATGGCTTGACTGCTTCCTATCTAGCCTATGCCGGCATCGGCGATCGTCTGGCTGGACGGCGGTCTCTCTTCGCTGTTGACCTGCGTGGCCGCGGCGACTCCGAGAAGCCGGACGGCCCATACGGCATGACACAGCATGCCCGCGATGTAGCCGCGGCGATGCGGGCGCTCGGGCTCGGCCCAAGTATCATCGCGGGTCACTCAATGGGCGCCTTTGTCGCGACTGCATTGGCGGTGGAAGCGCCCGAACTCGTCGCGGGATTGATTATGATCGACGGCGGCTACGTTCCTGACATCCCTGTTGGCGTTGATCCCGAGCAGGCGCTCGATAAATTGCTCGAACAGCGTATTACACAACTCCGTCAATATTACCCGTCACGGGAATTTTACCGCGAGTTCTGGCGGAGCCAACCGCATTTCCCTTCAATCGATTGGGGACCTTGGGTGGAGGCGTTCCTTGACTATGAGCTTGGTGGGGAGCCGCCAAGGATGCAACCAAAGGCGTCGGAGAAGGCGGTGCGGGCAGACCTTGCAGAGGGGGCTCGCAAGGCTGAGATTAGAGCTCGACTCTGCGAGGTACGCGTTCCCACACTGATCGTCCGCGCTGAAGCCGGTTTGGCGCCCGGGCAACCTCCGCTCTTCCCAGATCCAGTCGTAAAGCAGATTAGGGACTGCTTGCCCGAGATCGAGGAACAGGTCATCTCCGGCGCTACTCATTACACCATTACATTGGGTGATCGCGGGGCATCGAGGGTTGCAGATTTGATAGATGACTTTGCCCGACGCTTTTCGCCGACATGAAGCGTAGCTTAAAGCGCCAGACTCTCCTCTAGAGAGGCGGGCTAAACCGCAATGACCCAGTTTTACAAAGCCAAAGAGGTAGATGCGATGAATATTAGTTCGCTTCTCACTAGACACGCTCGCTATCGGCCCGATCATATCGCAGTGATCTTTGAGCAGCGCTGCATCAGCTTTCGAGATATCAATCAGCGGGTCAACCGATTGGTAAATGCGCTTCTCATCATCCTCCTGCCCATTGTCAGCGCCGGCGGATCAACAGGTATACGCCAGAATCACAAATCAACGCTACCTTCGATCAACGCCTCGATCGGCAATACCACGCCTAAACCTGCGAACAGGTCGCCTCTGCAGAACGACGCCGGCCTGACACCGCATTTCAGGAATTGGCTAGCAGCGAACGGATACTCGGGCTACAACTTTGCGCGAGACGATGCGCCGGGAGGAAGCTATGGCGGTAAACAGAACGATTCCGACGCTGTGGTCAATCAGCCTGTCATCTTCATTCATGGCAATTCTGACAGCGCGCTCGGGACTGGCGCCCCTTTCACCGGATGGACCGCCTCAATCAACTTCTTTCTCTCCCAGGGGTACAAAACTTCAGAGCTGTATGCGACTACGTGGGGGCCAGCCGATCCGGCTTTGTCGATCTATCAGTACCACTCGAAAGTATATCTCACAAAAATCAGGGCTTTCATACAGGCTGTCAAGGCTTATACGGGAGCTGCGAAGGTTGATGTGATTGCACATTCAATGGGCGTAACTTTGGCTAGAAAGGCGATTTTGGGCGGGGCGGCTTCTGATCTTATGGATGGCGGAGACTACGATTTAGGCCCTCCCCTGACCGGCGTCGTCGATACCTTCGTCGGAATCGCCGGTAGCAACAGAGGGTTGGTAAACTGCTATTTAAGCGGCCCGACGACGCCTGCCTGCGGCGACACTAACGGATTCTATCCCGGATACATGATCGGATTTCAAGGGCCTTTTGGCGTATCTCAGATTCTGCGGAACATCAATGCTTCCTCTCATTATGAAGGTTCATATGTCTATACTATCTGGTCCACTATAGACGAGGTCATCGGTTACGGGTGTGTGGTGTACGGTCGATACACTACTCAAATACCTGGACAGAATGGCGAGCGGCGTTTCAGCTCCCTTCCTTACGGGCACATCAACTCAAAGGATTTAACAGGCTATTATCAACAGCGAATGGTTAAATATCATGCGGCGCTCTAGGCGCCTCCAAAACAGTGGGACCTCATTGCTTTACGACGCAGGCGCAGCAGACTGGCGAGACGGAAATTGAAGACGGACCTTCTCATTGCCGAGCGCTTCGATCTGCGCGAGAGTTTCTTTGAGAGTCGTAGCCATATTTGTGTCGTCAGTGAGCTCAAGAACCGGGATAACGACAGAGTTGACCGGGCGCGCGAGAAATACTGGAAGTCATGAGAACCCATGTTCGCGCTCTCCGGTCCAACGACTGGTTATGTCTCGTCCGGATGGCGCTGTGATTCTTGTTTGTCTGATCCAGTTCGGGCACTTAAGAAACTTCGGATGAATTCCACTCGCTCGCGAACCGCCTCGTTCTGATGTCGTTCCGCCATTCGGAGAAGGTCTTCAGCTGCCTCTGGCTCAATCAAATGAGACCATAGCAACTGATCGAGTACACCTACGCCCCAGACTTGAATGTGCGAGTCTTCGTCATCGAGAAACTCCGCTACCCAAGAAAGCGCCCGATGATCGGCTACGACCCGAACCAACTCAACTGCCATTCGCCGGTCTTCCAGAGCGCGTGGCCCATTGAAGATTTCGTAGCAATACTTCATTGCGCTCCATGGATGTAATTGCCAAAGAACACTACGGGCAAGTTCAGCCCCGCGGCGGCCAGCAATGTAGTAGTCCACGCTTGCCCGCAGAGCCTCTTCGCCGATCAGGAGTTCCAAAGCGCGTTTGGCCGCCTCGCTCGACCCCTGTTCCCCATCTTTGATAACAAGTCCAAGGGTCGTAGCAAGTTCTTCCCAATCAATTTCCTTGCTCATTCTTTCCCTATCTCGGCAACTGGATATATTTTTTTTGACGAGAAGAAGAAGTTCTGGGGGAATTCTTCAAAGTATCGCCCGAATTGTTCATTTGATGATACCCGATCATTGCGCCACTCTCTCATCCTTTGGTTTCTTACCTGTCTCTTCCAATTCGTGAATCCAGTCCATCGGGTTTCGCTTACAGCCGATATTGATAAAGCCATTCTCTGAGAGAATGCGGCTGTCCCGTTCCGTGGGGAGAGGGTTTTCACGAAGGAAAAATAACCGTCAATGTAGGGGCAGGTCTTGTGCCATAACATGTAACAAGGAGCGCCCGACTTCGCTGTTTGTGTGAAATTTAGACCCTTAGCGAGCCACGGAATGCCCTGGCGGCATAGTAAGATTCGGCGCCGTTGTGATACACGAAGACATGGTCGTAGCGGCGATCACAATAGAGGGCGCCGCCGAGTTTTCTAATATCAGAAGGTGTTTTCACCCAGCTCGACGTCTTCGTATCGAAAGTTCCATGTTTCTGCAACTCTCGATATTGTTCTTCCGTTAAAAGCTCAATGCCCATGGCAGCTGCCATATCAATAGCGTTATTTTTCGGTTTATGTTCTTTCCTTGACTCCAGAGCCTCACGGTCGTAACAAACACTTCTGCGGCCTTTAGGACTTTCCGCTGAGCAATCGTAAAAAATGTATTCGCCCGTCTTTTTATCATGACCAACAACATCCGGTTCACCGCCAGTTTGTTCCATTTCATTGAGCGACCACAGTTTTTCAGTATTAGCTTCCAGCTTTGCTTGTACTTTAGCCCATTCAATACCTTTATGGCGGTTCATGTTTTTCTCAAAACGGGCTTTCAATGCTCTGAGTAGTTCTTCACGTTGTTCTGGCGCCAACTTAGGATTCATTCTATTCATTGTTTGATACTCCGAAATAAAGTGAGCTTATATCTGCATCGCAACTGCCCCGCGCTGCAGCGTCTTGCTAGGACGATCTTTTTGAAAAAAGTCGTCGAATAACATGGCCTTTCCACATCCAAAATCCCGAAAGGACCATTACAGGAAGGAAGACAAACCGAACAGCGGGGGCGTACTTTGGTATTTCTTCAAACGGACTATAAATATAACCGATTATCGGAATGCTAATGATGATGTGAATTTGCTTCGACCTCAACGCGGCGATCCTGCATTGCCTTGGAATCGATTACACACGGCTGACGTACAAATACCAGGGGCATTACTTCCGACTGGCGGATGTTCACGGCGATGTCGTCAGGAAAATTCTGGCCTAAAGCGTATTCATGATTTCTTTTATCGCGCGCCGCCGACGGTTTTCGCCTTACCAGTCAGGGTTCGAATCAGTTCGACCTCTTCGGCGCGGTAGGGCGCGCCGTCCTGTTTGAAGATCTCGTGGAACCAGATGGATGGTTCACGATCCACGTAAGGCTTCTGCCACGAATCCCAGGGCAGGTGGGTCTGCGTCTTGCCGACGACGAGGCCCCAGTTGTAAGCCGCCACTTTGTATTTCTTGGCGACGGGCATCGTTCCCTGAAACGTGCTCTTATTGCCTCGCGCCATGTACTCGGTGCAGAGGATCGGGCGGTTGTAGCGTTGCAGCCACTTCACACGCTTCTCGAACTCTTCCGCCTCGTTGTAGTTGTGGAACGAGACGATGTCGGAAAGGGCGATCTGCGCCCGCTCCATCGCCGTCATTTTCTCCTCCGACGACCAGTCGCCCTTCCACACGCCGCAGGTCAGCGGCTGCCGCGGTCGCGCCGATCGCGCCCACGCGAAGACCTTGGGCAACAGCGCCAGCACGAGATCGACCTTGTTCGCCGGTTCGAGCTTGCCGTAACTGGACGTGTTTGGATTGTCCGGCTCGTTCCACACATCCCAGGCGAGGATGCGCTTGTCATTCGCGAAAGCCGCGACCACGCCTTTGACATATGCTTCGAGGCGGGGATATTGCGCCGGGTCTTGCAAGGCTTCGGCGCCCGGACTTTGCAACCAGCCGGAATTATGCACGCCGGGTTTCGGGTCGCGCTGCTTGCCCAACCGCGGGAACGGGTCCCAGCAGGAGTCGAAGAGGACCAGCATCGGTTTGATCTTGTGCTTCTCGGCGATCCGCAGGAATTGATCGATGCGTTTCTTGAAGCCCTCGGCGTCCTGCTTCCAGAGCAGGTCGTGCAGGAAGACGCGCATCGTGTTCATCCCCAGCCCCGCGGCCCAACCCAGCTCTTTATCAATCGTCTTCGGGTCGAAAGTCTCGGCCTGCCACATCTCCAGCTCGTTGATCGCATTGGCCGGGATGTAGTTCGCCCCGACTAGCCACGGCTGCTTTTGGTACCAATCGCCGGCCTGCTTTTCCGGCCACAGACCCGGCGCTGTGGTTTGCGCCGGAGCCTGCGCCGGCGCGACGCCGTTGAGCGCCAGCAAGAACAGAATCAGCAAACTTTTCATTACGGACATCACTTTTTTCCTTTTTGATATTGAAAGAATGTAAACAAGTAAAAGGCGCCTCTTGTGGTTACCTCACAGGATTAATGAGAGAGCCGGTCCAGCTCCGCCTGCGCGCGGTCGTTAGCCGGATCAAGCTGTAGCGCGCGTTGGAAGGCCGAGCGCGCCTCTTCATTCCTTCCCAGAGCTTTCAATCCCCATCCTGCCAACAGAAAACGTAGCGCTCCTCGCGGCGGCGCCGGTTCAGCGGATTGCGTCTGATGTTCGTCATTCAGCCGGGCCAGGCGTTCGTAAAGCGCGCGCGCTTCGTCCTTGCGACTGAGACGATCGAGCGCGACGGCTTTGTAGTAATAATGCTCAGACCAGGGTTCCTCCGGCTGGGTCGGAGAATTAAGCGCATCCTCGGCCGCGCGGCGGAGCCACTTCTCAGCTTCATCACGCTTGCCAGCGGCTTCGAATTCGAGAGCCGC
>DATCXQ010000090.1:0-10452 GCA_036565725.1 Blastocatellia bacterium | reverse complement strand
GGGCGGCGGGCGGCTCGAGACGTTAAATCCAGACGGTTCTCATGCTTTATCCAAGATACCATTTCACCTATTTACCGCGGATCCTCTCGTCAGCCTTCCTGCCAGCCCTCTTAGTGAGTGTGATCTGCGCCTCTTCGCAGGCGCAGCAGCTGGCCCCTCTCGAAAGGAAAATCGAAAGTCCGAGCGGCGCGGCGGAAGAGGAGAGGAAGTCCCTGCTCAATATGGGGTGGGCGACTCCGCCGCCCAAAGCGATTATCAGCGGTCGGGCGAACGACGGCGCTGAACGCGAAGTTGAAATCAAAGCCGAAAAACAGGATAGACAGGGGAACGTGATTGTCGCGATAGGCAGGGTTGAGGTCTACGATGGAGAGACCCTGATCATCGCCGACAGGATCACATACAACGACGCCACCAGCGACGTGCTCGCCGAAGGAAACGTCTATCTCGTGGAGCAGGGGCAGCGGCTTACCGGCGAGACGCTCGAATTCAACTACAAGACTCGGCGCGGCGTGATGAGAAATCCGACGGCCTTCACGAACACCACTCCCGAAGGGACAACGGTCGTCATTGACGCCAAACGGGCGGACAAAACCGGCGAGGACACTTACAACCTGGACAACGCCATCTTGACCGCGTGTCAGGAGCCGTCCCCGAAATGGTACTTCACCGCGAAACGCGCGCGCGTCCGGCTGGATCATCGCGCCAAGGTCTACAACGCGTTCTTCCGGGTCAAAGGCGTCCCCGTGCTCTGGGTGCCTTACGCCTCGATCTCGATCAGCAAGAAAGATCGTTCGTCGGGGTTCCTGACGCCCAGCTCCGGGTCGTCTTCGATCAAGGGGCGCACCCTCAGCCTGAGCTATTTTCAGACTCTGGGGCGCAGCGCGGACGTGCTGGTCAAAACCGACTTATACTCGCAGCGCGGCGTGGGGGTCGGCTTCGATTTCCGCGCCAGGCCCGATGAGAACTCACGCATTTCGTTAGGATCCTTCCTCGTCGCCGATCGCGTGCTCGGCCCCAAATTCGATCCCGCCTGCGACCGCGCGACTTTTGGAGATAGATGCAAACTGCCGAATCAGGGCGGCAGCAGCTTTTACGCCGATGCCGTACAGTATTTCAAGAACGGGTTTGTGGCCGTTGCCGACGTGAACATCACTTCGTCATTCGATTTCCGCAACGTCTTCTCCGACAACGTTCTGAACGCGATCTCGCCTGAGGAGCGCTCGGTCTTTTATCTTAACAAGAACTGGCGCTCGTTCAGCTTCAACGCGCAGGTCGGTGAACAGAGCGTCTTCGTGGCCAATTCGGCCGACCCGTTTCAAAGGACTTCGATCGTCAAGACGCGCCAGTTGCCGAGCATAGAGTTTTCGCAGCGGAGCGCGAAGGTTTCCGAAAAGTTCCCGGTCTATTTCTCCTTCGGCGCGTCGCTCGACGGCGTGCAGCGCACCGAGACGACGGGCGACCAGGTCGATTTGAAGACTCCTTCAATTATTCAACGCCTTGACCTTTCGCCGCGCCTGACATTCCCATTGAAGTCATTCGCGGGCTTCACGCTGACGCCGAGCGTCGGCTTGCGTTCGACTTTTTACAGCGACAGCCTCGACCCGGTTCAAAGACAGATCGTGGGGCGGAACCTGTTGCGGAATTACGCCGACCTCGACCTGGATTTGCGCGCGCCCTCTCTGGCCAGAGTCTTCCGTCACGGGGACGGGACGCCGTGGTTCAAACACGTGGTCGAACCGTTCGTGGAATACCGCCGCATCAAGGGCATTGATGATTTCAACCGCACGCCGCTGATCGACGAACGCGACCTGATCGCCGAAACGAACGAGGTCGAGTACGGCGTCACGAACCGTTTCTTTGTCAAACGCCAGACGGGCGAGGGCTCGACGCCGCAGACCCACGAGTTGCTTAACCTCACGCTGTCGCAGAAATATTTCTTCGACCCAACCTTCGGCGGAGCGCTACGCCCGGGCCGGCGCAACCAGTTCTTCCCCGTCAATACGCTATCGGGGTTCGCGTTCGCGGGGGCCGAGCGCGACGTATCACCGCTGAACCTCAAGGCGCGCCTCTATCCGACCTCGACTCTTTATGCCGATCTCCGGCTCAATTACGACACGCGTTTCCACAACCTTCGAGATCTCATCGTCGGCACGGGAGTTACAAAGGGAATCTTATCGTTAAGCCAGACCTGGTATTACACACGACGCGTCGAGGATGACAAATTAAGGGACGCTCAACTTGATTTCGATCCGACGACTTTTCCCGGTAATCAGTTCGACTTCAGCGCCCTTATCGGTACCCGGACGCGCGGCCCTTACGGCGCTTTTAGCCTCAGCTATGATTTTCGAGACCAGCTTTTCAACGGCCAGCCTAGAGATCGTCGTTTCATTAGCCTGTCGACGACAACCGGATGGGCCTGGAATTGTTGTGGCGTCGAGGTCCAGCACGTGACCTTCAACGCCGGAAACCGCAACGAATCACGCTTCGTTTTCGCGTTCACCTTGAAAGGCATAGGCACATTCGGGACTCAAACTTTCTCCCAGTTCGCGGGCGGACTCGGAGGACAAAACAGATAATAAATCTTGTCGTGTTGTAGAGTAGTACGGTGTGTTGAATATCTCCTGTTTGCTTTTAAGACATAAGGAAAATTTGACTCAGTGGGGGCCGCAAAATGGCCTTTTGTGCTATACTGTTGCTACCTTATTGGCGCAATAGGAGAAAAAGCATTGACATTTAGAGAAGGAAATAAAGTTATCTATCCACGACTTGGTATATGCCGGGTAGCTGGGATCGTCGAGCAGACGATTAGCGGGTTGACTGTTAAGCTATATCAATTAAAGCCATTAGACTTTCAGGAAAGCACAACGGTTTTGGTTCCGGTCAATAAGGCCGAGGATGTCGGAGTCCGTAAATTAATTGATAAGGCCGACATTCCAAAATTGTTGCGCTTCCTGGGCAAAGACATCGAAGTCGCGAGCGACCATCGGAAACGTAACGCCAAGAACGCCGAGCGTATGGCTTCGGGTGAAATCTATGAAGTCGCCGATTCGCTCAAAACTATGGCTAAATTGAGCAAAGGCAAGACGCTCTCGCCAGAGGAGCAGCAGACTATGGCGCGCGCGCGCCATTTGATCATCAGAGAACTCTCTCACGTCACCAAACTCACGGGAGAAGAAGTCGAAGAATTGATCGATAATGCCTTGGCCGGCAAGCGCTCGCGCACAAAGAAACTGGCTGCTTAATAGCTCACAATACCAAAAAGAAAATATTAGTAGACAGCGCAATGTCGCTATTGAATGTATAAGTGTGACGTTTTTGGGAAAAGCGCCAATCTTCCATGGCATCTATTATTAAAATCCGCCTTCTATTTCATCCATAAAACATTTGTTTAATTGAACCCTTAAGCATCGTGTGGTTCAATCTAAAAATACTCTCCACATTTATACTCCCGTAAAAGATTAGCTCAGCACAAGATAATCCGCTTTTAGAGAACCGATCCGCCATGATTTTTAATGAGAATGAAAATAAGCGGCGCGGTGAAATGGATCAGGTAAAGCCTCAAGTTGCACTGGTGAAACTGTTGGGAGAAAAGGCTTTACATGATCTTAGTTTGATGGTAATTTCTTGCCCACTCAGTTAAGCATTAGGTTGTGGTTATGAGTATCACATTCGGAACATCGGGATGGCGCGCAATCATTGCGGACGAATTTACTTTTGCCAACGTGCGGCTGGTCACGAGCGCAATTGCTTCGGTTTTGGACGAAGAGGCTGCAGGTGGCGGCGTAATTATCGGCTATGACACCAGATTTTTGAGCGAGAGGTTCGCCGCCGAATGCGCGATTGAGTTTGCAGGGTGTGGGTTCGAATCTTATTTAACGACGCGGGATACCCCAACACCGGCGCTCTCATACGCGATCAGGGCGAAAGGCGCGAGGGGCGGGATTAACTTCACTGCGAGTCACAATCCGCCGCACTATAACGGGATGAAATTTTCGACCGCTGATGGCGCGCCCGCCCTGCCTGAAGTGACGAAAAAGATTGAAGGGCGCATCGCCGAATTTCAATCGGGCCGAAAAGGAAAGCCTGAACGGAAAGTCTCGGCCGAAGCCCTCGCTTTCGACCCGCGCGAGGATTATTTGAGTGACCTCAGCGCGCGCGTGGATTTCGCGAAGATCGCTTCGGCCAGGTTGAAGCTCGCTTATGACCCGCTGTGGGGGACTGGCCGGGGCTATCTGGACGAGGTTTTGCGCCGGCACGGGGGGCAGGTTTACACGGTTCATGATTACCGCGACGTGCTCTTCGGCGGTCACAGCCCTGAACCTTCTGAAGAGAATCTGGGCGAGATGCGCCAACTCGTGCTCGACAAGCGGCTCTCGCTCGGGGTTTCGACCGACGGCGACGCCGATCGGTTCGGCTTTATTGATCGCGACGGCTCGTTCGTTTCGGCCAATTACATCCTGGCGCTCATCCTGGATTACCTGTGCGAAACGCGTCCGGAGTGGAATGGAGGCGTCGCGCGAAGCGTGGCGACCACTCATCTGGTAGATCGAGTGGCCAAACGGCGCGGGCGCCAGATCTACGAAACGCCGGTCGGGTTCAAATTCATCGGCGAGTTGGTCAACCAGGACAAGATCATCCTGGGCGGCGAAGAGAGCGCGGGCCTGACAGTGAAAGGCCATTTCCCGGAAAAAGACGGGATACTGGCTTGCTTGCTAGTAATCGAGATGGTGGCCTCACGCGGCGCGTCGCTCGGCGAAATGCTCGAAGAATTGTTCCGAAAAGACGGCGCGCTATACAGCGATCGCGTCGGGATCAAACTGACGCCCGAAGTCAAAGACCGTTTGCAAAAACGTTTGTCGTCCGACCCGCCCGATTCGATCGGCGGACGCCGGGTCGCCGAGGTCAATCGGATGGACGGCGTGAAATACATCTTTGACGACGGGTCATGGATTTTGCTGCGGATGTCGGGCACCGAGCCTTTAGTCCGGTGCTACGCGGAAACAAACACAAAGAAAGATTTGGAGGTATTGATTGAAACAGGGAGTAAATTCGTACTCAGCTAGAATTTCGGCCAGCGTCCGTCCACTGGGGTTCGACGGCGCAGTTGGACTTCGGCGGCGAGCGCCGCGCTTTCCCAACTATGTCTGGTTGGCGATGGTCATACTGACCATTTCCGCCCTCTCCTATTCCGCCTACTCCCGCGCCCGCGAGCAGGAGCGCGAGGCGAAGAACTTATACAACGAGACCTCGGCGCTGGTCGAGAACGCGAAGAGCGTGAACAAACAGATCAAGGATCAAACGACTCGCATCAAACAAAATCCGGGAGCTGCGGCGCAGGCCGCGCAGAACCAGTCGCGCATGATCCGGCGCAATGAGGTAGTCGTTTCCCTTCGATGACCGAGACGTTGGAACCAATCTCGCATTTCTTCTACTCGCACCGCCTGAAGCTGCAATTCTGGGACTGGGGGACTGAAGGCAAGCCGACGCTGATCCTGGTTCACGGCGGTCTGGATCACGCGCGGAATTGGGACTGGGTGGCGCGGGCGCTACGCGACGATTTCCATGTCTACGCGATTGACCTGCGTGGGCATGGCAACAGCGCGTGGGCGCCCGGCGCGCTCTACTCAATCGCCGAACATGTATTGGATCTCTCGGCGCTGGCCGACGTGATCGACGATTACCCGGTTTACCTGATCGGCCACAGTCTGGGCGGGATCATCGCGTTGTATTACGCCGGCGTCTACCCCGACCGCGTGAAGAAGGTCGTGGCCATCGAGGGGTTAGGGCCGCCGCCGTCACACCGCATTTACCGCCCGGCGTCGCAGCGGATGCGCGAGTGGATCGAACGCGTCCGCAATATCGAGAAGCGTGAGCCGCGCAGTTACCCCGATCTTGAATCTGCGGTCGCGCGAATGAAAGAGGCCAACCCGCACCTTTCGGACGAAGTCGCCCGCCATCTGACGCTTCACGGCACGAACTGGAATTCGGACGGATCGCTGATCTGGAAGTTCGACAACTTCGCGCGAGGCTTCCCGCCTTACGGGACCGACATAGATGACGCGCGGGAGATCCTGAGCCAGATCACCTGCCCCGCGCTGTTGTTCTGGGGAATGGAGAGCTGGGCCGCCGACCCGGAATCGGACGGGCGCGCGCAGGTAATCAAAAACCACCGCCTGATCAAAGTCCCGAACGCGGGCCATTGGGCGCATCACGACCAGCTCGAGACATTCCTTGAAGAGACGAAGAAGTTCTTGGCCGAGCCCTGACCCATACCCAAAACCGCCCACTCAATGTGAGTACGAATGCATGTACGGGGGATGCCTGCGTTCATGCGCTGGCCGCCACGACAGGCCGGGCAACTCTGCCCGTCTTTCCAAATTTTCGGAGTGGTAGGTGGACAGGGATGGGCCGAATTTTGTTTGGAATATCATCTGGTTGATAGTCTCCCGCCGAACAAGTCGCGAGAGCGACTTCCGACAGCACGACATGACAACCGGACTGCCGCTTATCATGACGGCATTCTGATTGACGGCAATCGCCAGTAGAAAGGCTTAGCCAATCGCAGTTCGGGGCGAAAAAAAATGTGGCAAGTTGAATGGGATTCGCCCCAGTCCATTTTGCGCGAGTCACGCTCAACTTGCCATCAGCCCTTTTATCTAACGGCGATGCAGAGTGCAATTACCGCGCCGAGTGATGGTGTTGAATGTAAGGCATTTCGCTGTTTTGGTTGTTGGGTAATGTCCCGAAATTCCCCATAGATTTAAGAGTAAGCGAGTCCCGAAACGCCTCACATTGTTTACAGCGCAATGCTCTGAAAGAATGAAAATCGCGGCGCTCCCAGGCAGTTTGCCCTACCATCTTCCGAGGAGTTCTTCAGGACATTCAGGTTCGTGTTGCGCTAAATATCGTGGTGTCTCTGCGCTGGAATAAAGGCTGGCAATTAGGAGGTTCAACCTTCGGGCCCGTAATGGGGCGATTCTGCGGAGAAGTGGAATGCTGGCGCCAGCAAAGAGTAATGTATATAAAAGGGGACGAACCTCTCACTAGAGAGCTTCGAGAATCCCCCCAATCCCGGAATATAGCAAAAGAAGCCCAAGCGCCAACATTGCCCAACTCCAAATGCGGATGTGGCGCGCGCTCAGCGGATGTTTTCTGGGAAAGATATAGCCTGCTGCCGGTTTGGCAGGCCACCTAGCGTTATAAAAGCCCCAACCCAAACAAAGAATGGCGCAAGCGACTGTCAACAATGGTTCCTCTATATCGGCCAAATCTGAAATCATCTGAAAGCGTGCGAATTTGAACGGATGCCGAAAGCTTAGTTATTGTCGCAGGCGTGTTGGGACGGGATGCGGAAATGAGGCGAGCTGGCGAGGTCTATTTTGCGAAAAAATAAGCCGGGACGGCGTTCGAGACTTCTTGGCTAATCTCACCGGCAAGATACGGTGGAATGTGGCATCGTCTACGTCTGGGTTTGGCCACCTGACCGCCCCGGCTCCCTCCTCCTTCTCGACCTTCAGTTGTGTCACGCCCATGGTGAGCCGTCTGAACCGTCCAGACCCGAATCGACATGACAATCAACGAATCAACGAACACATAAATTCATCGATGCCAGTCTGGACATCACGCATGGGCGTGACGTGAGCGACTCCCCCAAATCGCCCGGCCAATAAATTGCAATTACGGCGCCGAAATGAAGTGTTGAATGTAGGGCATTTCGCCGCCCTGGTCATGGGGTGTTGTCCCGAAACGCCACGTAGATTGGGTGTGCATGCCCGTCCCGAAACGCCACATTCTTCGCGCTGATTTCTTTGACTTCGAGACAGAGACAGGAAAGAATGCCAATCAGTGCCCCACACAAAACAAAATCCCACAACCCGGAGCGACAAGTATGGTTATCCCCAACCGTAAGCGCATTCTTCTGGTCGAAGACTACGAAGACTCAAGAGAATTAGCGACACACACTCTCACAGAATATACGATCACCTGCGCCCGCAATTTCAACGAGGGGCTGCGCCAGGCTCGGCAGGGAGTCTTCGACCTTTACATCCTGGACAACTGGCTGCCTGACGAGTCCGGGGTCGAGTTGTGTCGCGCCATCCGCGAATTCGACCCGCACACGCCGATATTGTTCTACTCAGCCGCAGCCTATGCGAAGGACATACAAGAGGGTTTGCGGGCAGGCGCGCAAGCGTATCTCGTCAAGCCGGTCATTCCCGAAGAACTTAGGCTGGCGGTCGCGCAACTGATTTCTTCCCCACGCGAACCGGCTTCTTGAGACTCGGCGACTGGCGGTTGCAGCGCCTTGCAACCCATCCGGCGTCCCTGACACGCCATTCCAATTATCATGGCGACAAACTGTCACGTTTCGCGCCGTCGTCTGAATTGACTCCGGCGCCGCTCTACTAACTGAATCAGGAGTTTAGCGAAATGCTGACGCCTGGCGCCAATTTTGCCGAGGCGGTTAGCGTACGACTTAACCTACCTACTCAGGGCGTCAGGTCAGTGAGTATACCTGGCGCCCTTATTGTCTTGGCGTCGGCGCATGTGGCAAGGGAGAATGCCACATGCGCCAATTGCGACGCTCATGCGCCGACACCCGCTGGTGTGACATTGAATGTCACAGTGTTTGCAGCTGAAATCCGCGCAAATCGAAGCCGTCAACGCTGAAAAGCGAAAACCGGGCATCTAACCCGGCTTTTCACTTCGTCGCCATTATCAATTGCGTTGAAATCCAGTGTATGACCACCCGACCTCTACTCCGCTATTCAGTTACGCCACGCCCATAGTGAACCGTCCAAGCCCGCATCGGGATTACAACAGCAAACAATGTGGGCCTAGACGCCTCGCATGGGCGTGACGTGGGCGATTCCCCCTTTCGCCCGGCCATTGAGGGGCAATTAAGGCGCCGAAGTGATAGTGTTGAATGTATGGCGTTTCGGCGGTTTGGGAATGAGGCAATGTTCCTATATACCACACTGATTCGGTGTGCATGCGTGTTCCGAAACGCCCCACAGGTTCTGTGACGCCATGTCCTTGCAATCTCATTGGCTCCGCTGACACGCCATCCCTATTATCACGGCGACAAACTGTCACGTCTCGGGCCGTCGTCCGAATTGACTTGGTCGCCGCTATACAAACGGAATCAGGAGTTTAGCTAAATACGGGCGCCTGGCGCCCGTATTGCTAAGGCGGTTGGAGTACAACTTTACCTAAATACTTAGGGCGACAGGTCAGTGCGTTTACCTGGCGCCCTTATTGTCTTGGCGCATGGCGCGACAAGTCGGCAAACTCTCCGATTCCGCGCCAATCGGAACTATCAGCGCCTTTGCGCGACGCTCGTCGGCTGCGCTGCGTGCTCAGGCCGCGTTGTAGGGCGCTGGCGTCTGGTTTAGCCGCTTGCCTCTGAGCCGTGAAACCAGAAACAAAAGCCATCTGCGCTCAGGGGCAATTCGGTTTCTCGCCCCCTGAATAACGTTTGCCTGCGCGCAGCGTTCTACCCGCGCCACAATCCGTGTTCAACGTTGCGGGAATTGGGCGCCGTAACGAACAAGCCGGGCGACTAACCCCGGCTTCGTGTATATGGCCCTAAACGCCCACGCTTCGAAAACGTCGACGCGCTGAACTGCTGAACGCATAATGCTTCGCAACTGGCGGCCAGGCAAAACCCTCAAAGAGCGAAGGCCGCCGATGAGTCACAGAATTGGGCTTGGCCGGGCGGGGCGTAGTGACGTCTCACCCGGCTTTGCTGTTTGATGGCGTGAATCCCCAAGATAATGGAACGAGAATCGCGTCTTCCATTCGATCCTCGTTCCTCGATCCTCAACCCTCAATCTTTCGCGTAATCCGAGATCAAATCTCCGGCGCGACCGGTTCCATCTCATTCTGGTGATGTTCGGGATGGACCAGCTCGTGAGCCTGCCCAGATGGAATGAGCAGCGCGACGGCCGAGGCGACTGCTACGGCGGCCAGCCCTACCAGGAAGGCAGCGCGGAGCGATGAAGCCAGCGCGCGTTGCATAAAGGCGGCCGCTGCGGGCGAGAGCGCGGCGCGCGTGGTCTGGCGCACCAGCGCGGCGATGTCGCTATGACGAGATGCAATGCCGGCCAGTTCGCCGCCGCCGCGGGCGAGTTCGCGCGAGAGTCGCCAGGACATCGCCGCGCCCATCACGCCCACGCCGAGCGCCGCCCCGATGCTGCGCGCGAATTGTACGGTCGAGGTCACGACGCCCAATCGGGCGCGCGGCGCGGAATGTTGCGCGCCGATCATCAGGCTGGCCAGCGTCAACCCCCCGCCCATTCCCATCGGGATGACGGCTAAGGTCAGATAGAGCCGCGTCGTATTTACATCGACCCGCGCGAGCGACAGAGAGCCTGCGAGCGTGAGCAACATTCCGGCTATCACTATGGGCCTGTAACCGGATCGCAGCATCAATCGCCCGCCGGTGATCGCCGC
>DATCXQ010000077.1:0-8818 GCA_036565725.1 Blastocatellia bacterium | reverse complement strand
GAAGGCTACGGCCTCGGCCAGCCCTACCACTTCGAGCGCTGCCAGGACGGGAAGGGACGCTACTGCAGGGTGTATCCAGATGGGAGTTTTCCTGATTATTACGAGACTTGCGGCGAGGGCGTCTTCGCCGGCTATTTCGAGCCGGTCGAGGCCCAGGAAGCCGCGAAGCAGAGAGGGAGCAGATAAGCTATGAAATCGTGCACGACACGAAACATTCAGATCGAAAAGCAAACTCGCCGTGTTTTGCAGAAGGCTGCCGGCGCGGGGCGTCAGGCAGACGCCAAACCGATAGCCGGAAAGAAGGCTAAGAAGGCCGCGAAGAGGAATGGAGGAACATCGAAATGAGCGAACCTACCACTGAAGAATTACGCGCCAACAGAGTCAGGACCTACTTGACAGAGTTATTGGAGGCTGCGCGATCCACGCACGAGGCGACCGCCGTCCTTCACCATACGTCTTACTCCATTACGGAGCTTGATAGCCTGAAGCTACACACGAATTTCATACGCGCGCAGGCTGAGCGCCTAACTTCGATGATCAATGAATTGGTCGGGAAGATTGAGGCAGGTGAGATAACGATGGAAGATTTCTCTCTTAAGTGAGCGCTGCGAAATGACCGACGCACCCGACAAATCAGGTAAACCGAAGAAAGGGGCCGCGAAATGACGGCAATGACTTCCTGGCTGGGCGATAGCCCTTTTTCAATACTTATGCTCGTCCTTTACGTAATTTACGAGTACGGATTTCCGGCGCTATTAGCGGGGATAATAATCTGGCAGGTATTGAAGGCCAGGGAACGCAGGCGCGCCGAAGAGATTGAAAACCACGTTATCGTCAGGCGACAAGTTAGAGAAATGATGCGCAGGAACACGACACGATGACCGACGAAGAAGGGGCGTGAAATGAACGAAGCAAATTTAGCCATAGCTCGAAAAGTCATTCTGTGCGTCGGACTGCTGGTCGCCGCTCTGCTCTTCTTGTTCCCGCATTGGCGAGTGTCTGTGGGGATACTTAGCGGAGCTCAGGCGCTTGAACAGGACATCGGACGGGGTTTTATCGCGATTCCGCCGGTTCAATTGACGGGCGGAATCGCTAAGCTCGTCGTCCGTATTAACTATGTTCGGCAAATCGCGGAGGTCGCCATCGCGCTGCTGCTCACGTTCGGGTTGATGCGCGCGCTGAAGCTAAAGAAGCCTGCGGGAGATTGAGCTATGACCGACGAAGCCGACAAAGCAGGGAAAGGATTCAACCCAATGAGACGTATTGTCGCATGCGTCTTTGGCCTGTTGCTTGTAGGTTGCAGCGCAACACTACCGCCGCCTACTAGTTTGGCGGTGTTGATTGCCCTGTCGTCGCCGACCCCGACCCTGATTTCCGAATTCGACCCGAAGAAAACCGCCGCAAAGAAAACCGCGAAGAAAGGGGCGAAATGAAGTGGCAATTCATCTTCACATGGGGTTGGTGGCGACCCAAACGCCGCAGTGCGACGCAAAGCCGCGAAGAAGTGGGCGATGTGAACAACCAAGACGAACTGTTAAAGCGCCGCGTGGCGGAAACCATCAAGCGCGTGGAGGCGGACATCCCGGAACCGCTTCGCCCCTACCTCACCTATCGCGGCCCGACGCCCGAGTCACTGGGGGCGAAATGGTTCCTGCGCGAATTGACTATCGAGGCGCCGGGACAAGAGCCACAGCGCGTGGAGGTCTACCAGGACGGCTACGGCTTTCTGTACGCGCGCATCTATGAGGCGAAGTGATGACCGACGAACCCGACAAAGCAGAAAAGCCGAAGGCGGCGCCGGATTCTACGCCTGTCCTTCGCCAAAACTCGATTCAACTGTATTTTCAATAGCTTCGCTTGTCTTTCTCCCAACCAAAATATACGAGATCAAAATTCGATCCTAGCGTAGAGGGCTCGTTAATAACGGCAAGTTAACTGTTAACACTGGATTTCTGTAAGTGTATGAAAACAAAGAGAGACGGAATTGTCACTATGGACACGGAGTCTGGACGGTTCACGTAAACCCAGTAGCAAAGGTGCAAAGGGTCCATCGGTGGCAAGTCTCCTGGCGGTACACTCATAATCTTTTCCTCTTTCGTTTATTCCGTTGGCCACAACACAGAGTGAGCGACGACCAACTAATTCTGTTCTCTACTTGCCCAATCCGGGGTCTGCCAAGGCCTCGCGAAATGACACGTAAATGTCCGATAGGCGATCTACAGACGCCGGATCATTGCGAGCTAGCAGCGTGATGATGTCATCGCGCTTGCTCAAGAGCGGTATTACACTCTCTCGCTGTGATTGCGTCAGAGTTGATTCATCGCTTGCATCTGTCTGCTGGCGTAAGGACTCGAAAAAGTTGCTGGTTGTTTGGCGAGCCGGTTCATATTCTCCGCGGCGCGCGTCAATCACGGCGGCGGACAATGAGTTCTGCATCTGACTCAGACGGAGTTCCTGCTGCGCCAAGTCGCGCTGAGAACCTACCGAGCGCGCTTTGATCCACATCGGAACAAAGCCGATCAGGAAGCAGACCAAAGCTAACGCAGCATAAATGCCCACTCTGTTCCATGAGATAGCGGTGCTGTTCCGTCTGCTCTCCCCCTGCTCTCTACCTTTTGCCTGTTGATATACTGCATTCATCGGTTTATTCCTCTCAGTTAAATCGGAAGGGTTTATTTTCCTGTCCTCAATTTTCTGTCGCTACAACTGGCCGCGCAGCCGCTCATTCTCACCTTGCGATGCGCGCAGCCGATCCAGCATATCCAGAATGACGGCAACGCCCGCCAGATTCACCCCGATGTCGCCGCGCAGGCGCTGAATCAGCCGCAGGCGCGGGACAGCCGCCATCTCAAAAAGCACTTGCGAGCCAACCCGCTCCACCGGATCAAGCAGACCGAACTCGACAAAGTACTCGACAATCGCCGGGTGCAGACCGGCGGAAGAGGCCAGCGCCTCCATCGTCAAATGCTCACCCTCGTGGCGGCAGAGCACGATTTCAAAGCGTCGCTCGCTCATTGTCTGCCTCCCAATAGCTCGCGCGCATCAAAGCGCGATTCGGCGGCCAGCTTCTCGAACAACTCTTTCTCTGTGGCGGAAAGCTTCGGCGGAATGACGATTTTAAGTTTGACATACTTATCTCCGCGCCCGCCTCGCCTTCGGTTCAAGCCCTGTCCGCGCAACCGCAAGCGCTGCCCGCCTTGCGTGCCCGGCGCGATGGTCATCTCGACGGGTTCATCCAGCGTTGGCACGCTGACCTTTGCCCCAAGCGCGGCTTCCCATGGGGCAATTGGCAGCTCAATCTGGAGGTCGTCTTCGCCAACGACGCTGAACAGCGAATGCGGTTTGATTCGCACTCGCAGGAACAGATTGCCCGCCTGCGCACTGCCTGATCCCGGCTCTCCCTGACCTGACAAGCGGATCGCCGATCCATCGCGCACACCGGCAGGAATAGTGACTTCCAGCGATTTGGGCTCTGGCCCATTAAGCTTGATTGTGCGCGTTCCGCCGCGATGGGCTTCTTCCAGCGTGAGCGAGATTTCAGCCTCTACATCCGAACCGCGCATCGCAAAGCCTGCGCCTCCTCGCACTCTGGGACCGCCACCGAAATACGATTCAAAGAAATCGCTGAAACCATTCGGGCCACCCGCTTTCGTTCCTCCGCCAAAAGCTTCGTTGTAATCGAAGCCGCCGTTCGTTTCCGCCTGGCCTTTCCGATTGCTCCAATCAGGGGGCGGAGTAAAGTCGGCGCCTGCCTTCCAGTTCTGCCCGAGCTGGTCATAACGCTTGCGCTTGTCCGCATCGGACAAGACTTCGTAGGCCTCATTGAGTTCCTTGAATCTGTCCTCCGCCGCCTTATCGCCCGGATTGATGTCCGGGTGGTGTTTCCTCGCGAGCTTGCGATACGCCTTCTTGATCTCATCAGCGGTCGCCGTGCGGGCGACGCCGAGCACTTCATAGTAGTCTCTGAATTTCACGGCCATAGCTGCGCCCTACGAAATTTAAAACGGACCTGATTCACCGCGCGACATGGACTCGCGCCGGGCGGAGCACCCCTTCTCCCCAATAATAGCCGGGCTGCAACACATTCAGCACGGTATCCGGCTCGTGTTCGTCACTCTCGACCGACCCAATGGCTTCGTGGCGCGCAGGATCAAAAGGCTGTCCCAAACTTTTGAAAGTGGTCACGCCTTCCGCCGCGAGCAGCGCCGCCAGTCGCCGGTAGCTCGCCCGCAACCCTTCAACGACGGGCTGCGGTTCCTGGCTGGCATGAGCCAGAGCGCGCTCGAAATCATCCATCACATCCAGCAGCGCCAGAATCAGCGCACGTTTGCCCGCCTGCGTTTCCTCCGCGCGGTCGCGCTCTACGCGCTTGCGATAGTTGTCGAAGTCGGCAGCGTTGCGCAGGTAGACTTCATGCTCGCGGCGTAAGTCTTCCCTGAGTTGCGCATTCTCCGCCTTCAACCGCTCGGTCTCGGTCGGTTCCTCTTTTGTTTGTGTGTCGCTCACCTGCACCCCTGCCCCAGGGGCGCATGCGGCCCGCGTGCGCTCCTGGGATTTATGAACAGGATTCCATTACTTGCCAGGTTTGAATTCGGCATCAATCACGTCATCGCCTTCTGCACCCGGGGCGCCGGCTCCGGCTGAAGCGTCCGCGCCTGCCGCTTGGGCTTGACTGGCCGAGGCCAACCCGTGGGCAATCTGCTGCAAATCGCTCGCAAGCTGGCGTAGCCGCGCGGTGTCGGACGAGTTGCCTTTGACCAACTCGCGAATCTCCGCGATCAATTGGTCAGCTCGCGCTTTTTCGTTGGCAGGCGCGCGGCCGCCCAGTTCCTGAAACTGGCGTTCGACCTGATAGGCGATCGAATCGGCGTGGTTGCGCCCCTCGATTTCTTCGCGACGTTGCTTGTCTTCGTTGGCGTGGCTCTGCGCGTCGGAAACCATGCGGTCAACTTCTTCTTTCGAAAGCTGCGTCGAACCGCTGATGGTGATCTTCTGCTCCTTGCCAGTTTCCTTGTCGCGTGCGGAGGCAGTCAGAATGCCGTTGGCATCAATATCGAAGGTGACTTCGACCTGAGGCAAGCCGCGTGGCGCAGCCCGTATGCCTTCCAGCCGGAAGTGACCGAGCGTGCGGTTGTCGCGCGCGATTTCCCGCTCGCCTTGCAGCACGTGAACATCGACCGCCGTCTGGTTGTCGTCCGCTGTCGAAAAGACTTCCATCTTGCGAACCGGGACGGTGGTGTTGCGCTCGATCAGTTTGGTCATGACGCCGCCCATCGTTTCAACGCCCACTGAAAGAGGAGTCACGTCCAGCAGCAACACATCTTTGACTTCACCGGCCAGCACGCCGGCCTGGATTGCCGCGCCAATGGCGACAACTTCATCCGGGTTGACCGATTGATTTGGATCTTTGCCGCCAGTCAGGCGTCGTACCAAGGCCTGCACCGCAGGGATGCGCGTCGAACCGCCGACCAGCACGACTTCTTCGAGATCGCGTTCAGTGAGTTTGGCGTCGGCCAGCGCCTGTTTGACAGGCCCGGCGCAACGCTCGACCAAATCCGCCGTCAATTGGTCGAACCTGGCTCGCGTCAGTTTGTATTCCAGATGTTTCGGCCCTGCGGCATTCGCCGTGACGAACGGCAGGCTGATGGTGGTTTCGACCACGCTCGACAATTCGATCTTGGCCTTCTCAGCGCCTTCGGTCAGCCGCTGCAAAGCCTGACGGTCACTTCGCAGATCAATGCCATGGTCGCGTTTGAATTCGTCGGCCAGCCAGTCCACTACCCGCTTGTCGAAATCATCGCCGCCCAGATGCGTATCCCCCGAAGTGGATTTGACTTCAAAGACGCCGTCGCCGACTTCCAGTATCGAAACGTCAAACGTGCCGCCGCCCAGGTCAAAGACCAGGATCGTTTCGTTCTTCTTCTTATCCAGACCGTAGCTGAGCGCGGCGGCAGTCGGTTCGTTGATGATGCGCAGCACGTTCAGACCCGCAATCTTGCCTGCGTCTTTGGTGGCCTGGCGTTGTGCGTCGTTGAAGTAGGCGGGGACGGTGATCACTACATCTGTGACTCTCTCGCCCAGATACTTCGCGGCGTCGCCAGCCAGCTTGCGCAGTACCTGCGCGGAGATTTCTTCCGAGGCAATCTGTTTGCCCTGAATCTCGAAACGCACGACGTCGTTAGGCCCGGCGCTGACTTTGTACGGCACGTTTTTAATTTCTGACTGAACCTCCGAATAACGGCGGCCAATGAAGCGTTTGGATGAGTAAACGGTGTTTTCCGGATTGAGTACCGCCTGGCGTTTAGCCAGTTGGCCGACCAGGATTTCGCCCGTCTTCGTATAACCAACAATGGACGGAGTAAGGCGGCTGCCATCACTGTTGACGATCACGACAGGTTTGCCACCTTCCAGGACAGCGACCACGGAATTGGTTGTGCCAAGATCAATACCTACTGCTTTTGCCATTATGTGCATCCTCGGAAAATCGGGTAAGACAGGTTTGGGAAGCTGTCTTACCCGATTTTCATTGTTTTAGGTCTTTGCGACTCTCTGCCGGAGAGTCGCCCGCGACATTTAGCGACTCCTCTAGCTTTAAGTATTTGCCCACAATCCTTGTGTTGAATGGCCAATACTCTGACCCGACCTCAGTTTGGATTTATAACCATAGACTGAACTGGGTAAAGTTCCCGTCCAATATTGAACAGCAATCTATTTCAACTTAGCTGAAGATGGCGGCAATCCCTTCGTTGCTAGCGGTGCATAAGAGCGGCGAGCAATGAGACCGAAAAAAAGCGGGGGAGCTATGCGGCTCGCGCTTGATCCTCGGACTTCGCATTTGAATCTTGGATACCATTCATAGAGAAGCTCCGGCGCCGTTCTCTCGACGAGTAATTCCGCCAGCAGACTGAAACTGCGAGTGGGTTGTGGCTGACACTGGCAGTGAAACAGGCGCGGACTGCTCAAATCGATCTTGCCGAAAATGGCGCCGAAGACGATGGCGCGCGCGCCCTCATGCAATCGCTGTTTGCTACAAATTGGGCACGAAGATTGTTGTTTGGAGTACTCGACTCTTTATCGGGTGCATTCTTCAGTGCCACTTTATCTGTTAAGTCACAGAGGGTTGAATCCTCGAATCAATCTGAGTGAGGCGGCGCACAGAATCTCTTGCAAATTTTGCAAGCCCCTGTGGAGTTTTTCGGACTGGGATCATCAAAGGTTAAAGCAGTGGAGAATTTGGACCCGAATCGTTGCCATGACCCAAGATGAGTAAAGCGATACTGATCAAACGCAGAGATTGGTTGGAGCGAGAGCAAGTCGCCCAACCCCAAGCGCAGCTATCTTCTGTAGCACAGGTTAAGGTTGACACCGTCAGGAATTGGGTGGAGCGCCAACGAGCGTCTCGGCGGCCGAGTCCCCGCTAGATGTTTGCCGCGTTGTTTGTGCAGTCGCCAATGAGCTAAGCGGTTGGAGCGGGCGCCAAAAACAGCAAGGGCGCCCCTGCAGCCTTTCTTGCCGAAATTGTCCAATACCGGACAGCAATGTATCCCGGACTGGCCGGTCATCAATTCGGAAAAGAAGGAAATGTTGACTAGGCGACGGTATGTTTGAGCGAGGATCAACCATGGAAGGAGAGTTATGTCTGATGAAACAAACAATGCGCTGTATCATGTTACATAAACAATAACTGTTGAGCTTTCATTTCAGTATTGATCAAAAAGAGGAAGTAGGCATGGATCCCTTGCATGATCGTTTTGGCGAAGTTGCGCCGCCTCGGAGTAGCGAGAGTAAGATTGAACCCCGCAGGACGAGTTTCGCCCGAATCAAAGCCCAGACCGCTCGCCGCCAGGCTGATTCTGGGCGCGATCTTTCGCCGCAAATGAGCCTGAAAGAAAACGGGAATAACAATTTGCGCCTAACCCTGCCGGCAAGCGTGTGATAGGCGAACGAGAGGAAAAAGCTATGAAAGAGTTTCTATCGGATGTCAAAGAGCTTCGGCGCCGCGCGCGCCAGCGCCTTGAGCAAGGCCCGGTCACTGACGGCTACAAGGCTGACCCCAAGAAGGTGATCGCCGTCTTGAATGAAGTGTTGGCGACCGAGCTCGTCTGCGTCCTGCGTTACAAACGTCATTACCATATGGCGAGCGGCATTCACGCTGAGTCGGTGGCCAAAGAGTTCCTCCAGCACGCCAAAGAGGAAGAGCTACATGCCGACCGGATCGCCCAGCGCATCACGCAGCTTCAGGGCGAGCCGAACTTCGATCCCGAGGGCCTCGGCGCCCGCAGCCATTCGGAATACGTCGAGGGCGATTCGCTCGTCGATATGATCCGCGAAGATTTGGTCGCGGAGCGAATCGCCGTTGAATCCTACTCGGAGATCATCCGGTGGTTGGGCGACGATGATCCGACCACGCGCAACCTGATCGAAGATATTCTCCAGAAAGAAGAAGAGCATGCCGATGACCTGTCAAACATGCTCGAGACTTTCGACCCTGAGAAAGCCCCTGCGCTCATTGGTGAATCATACCGCATGTGATGATTGCCAGCCGGACTGACGCGCCGGCGCCCGCGGACCGCCCCCGTTACAATGATCATCAGATCTTTACCTGGCTGCCGCCTGATGTCAGGACACTTTTGAAAAACCGGCATTGGTTTTCGCCGCGGTAGACGAATGCCCTATGTTAAATGGCCCGCTGCGCCAGCGGCAAACAGGTGATGCAACCATGATTCAAGAAACACCCCAAGCTGATCTGTTCAAACAACAAATGCGTGAGTCACTGCGGCAGGAGACCCTCAATTCACGCGCCGTCACGATTGCGAAA
>DATCXQ010000062.1:0-8024 GCA_036565725.1 Blastocatellia bacterium | reverse complement strand
CAGGTCTTTTTGAGTGTCATTGTCTTCATATTTCAGATGTCAGATGTCAGATGTCAGATGTCAGTAAAAGAGTGACGCCAGAGGTCCCACACTGACATCAGATATCTGATATCTGATACCTGATAAGGAGGGATTGATTGATCATCGAATCGCAGGCGCCGACGCGGATCGACCTGGCCGGAGGCACAATAGACCTGTGGCCGCTCTACCTGTTCCACGACGACGCGCAAACGATTAATTTTGCGATCGACCAGCACGCGAAATGCCGTGTCGAGACGCGAGACGACTCGCGGTTTGTAGTCGAATCGAAAGACCGCAACGTCAAGATCGAGGCCGATTCGTTGGAGGAGTTGCGCGGCGACGACGAACTGTCTCTCATTTCCAAACTGATTTGTTATTTCAACCCTCCGACCGGATTGAACATCAGCGCGGATTGCATGGCGCCGGCGGGAGCGGGGTTGGCGGGATCGTCGGCTCTCAACATCGCGCTTTGCGGCGCGCTCAACAAATTAACCGGCGAGCGCTACAGCGCGGAGCGACTCCCGTTCATCGCGATCAACGTCGAGACGCAGGTCTTGAAAGTCCCCGCCGGCTATCAGGACTATTTCCCCGCGGTGTACGGCGGGGTATCGCGCGTCAAGTTGGGGGTCGAAGGCGTAACGCGCGAAGAGGTCGTGACCGACCTCGACGAATTGGAGCGCCGTGTTGCGCTCTGTTTCACCGGCGCGCCTCGCAATTCCGGCATCAATAACTGGGAGATGTACAAACGCCACATCGATAACGACCCCGGCATATTCGACCGGTTCGAGCGCATTCGCGACACCGCCTTGAAGATCGACCAGGCCCTGACTTCGCGCGCATTCGACGGGATTGGCGAGATCTTCGCCGAAGAGTGGGCCAGCCGTCGTGAACTAGCCCCCGGAATCACTACGCCATTCATCGACCGATTAATCGAAATCGCGCGGGCTGCCGGCGCCGAGGCGGCTAAGGTCTGCGGCGCGGGCGGCGGCGGATGCGTGGCCTTCTATTGCGAGCGGGGGCGCAAAGCCGAAGTCGAAGACGCTTTGGGCAAGGCCGGAGGACGAATTATTCCGTATCGCATCGCCCGTGAAGGCTTGCGTGTGATTCAAACCAAATAGGACTCATAGGCCCTATGAGTCCTATTTATGAGGGAATTGGCGGAGGCGTGTGGGAATCGAACCCGACCGACCCGAAGCTTTCGCCCCGGTCCAACGGATTTGAAGTCCGAGCCAGTCACCAGACCAGATGCGCCTCCGCAATAGGTTTTTCAGCTGATTCGAAAGGGATGGATTCTACCACCGGCAGGGCTTGCTGTGAAATGATCAGTGAGGCGCGAATTTCGATGGCCTTACAGTATTTGTCGCCGCGCCGGATCGCCGGCGCTCTGTTCGGCGCCGCGTTGCACAAGCGCCAGCATCTCCATGCGACTGCACGGCATGGCCCGGTATTCCGGCAGCAATCCGGCGAGCGAGAGGTCGCTTGTCAGCCGGGTCGCTTCGACCAGCACTGGCACCATCTCATGCGACGCGCTGGTCCGTATCTGTTTCAGCATCGGCCCAATCTGATCGGGGCTGACATCGAGCGCAACCAAGTCATGGCAACCGTTGCAGGCTGTGACCAGTTCTTCTAATGAACAGACCGTCGTGATGTCGAATTCGGCGTTACTAAGACCGGCTTCTAATGATTTTAGACGATCGTAACTATCGCTCACTAATAACAGACGTGGTTTCGAATTTGGAAATGTAACCGATTGCAATGTGCTATTGACAGCAGATGCCAGCATGTTTAAGCCTCCTAACTTTTTCTCTATAGATACTGAAGGGCACACTTCGGGCTCTCAGTAGATCCCTGAGAGTGTTTCGCAGTATCGGCGCTCCGGCTTGATTAGCAATCGCCGTGCTACATATTTGAGGACGAGCGGTGTCAGAGATAAAAGGGAGCAGCATAAAGAAGTGGATCAGGCTTTCTTGGGTAGCGGGGCGTCCCAAAGAGTCGCTTCCGAGGCTGAGCCTTCACCAGCTCTCGCAGTCTAATGAAACATGTGCCCAAAAATCAACCAGAACTTTTGCGAACGCGATGAATATTTGAGTGTTGTGTAAATTTTACCCGCGCTGATATGGCGAAAAACCTCGTGAGTCTGTTACAACCAATTTCCGCTGTTCTACAGCGTGCGGCTGAGCCATTTGTGGCGCCGTGTTTTCTGTTAATCCTCAAACGCAGCTCTAATATAACAAATGGAGCTGACGCGGTGAGTGACTGCGGAAAGAACACTTGAATGTAAGGTTGAAAAACGGATGAATGAGAAAAGAACATTTCAAGACTTGATCGATATGATGGCGCGATTGCGCGCGCCGGACGGCTGCCCCTGGGATCGCGAGCAGACTTATGCGACGCTCGGCCCGATGCTGATCGAAGAAGCCTATGAAGTGATTGAGGCTGCCGAAGCGGAAAATTGGAAGGATCTTCGCGACGAGCTTGGGGACTTACTTTTTCAAATCGTGTTCTACGGGCAGATCGGAGCGGAGAAATGCCATTTCGACCTTCATCAGTCGATCGCCCGCGTCCACGAAAAGATGACGCGCCGGCATCCGCATGTCTTCGGCGAGGAGAAGGTCACGGGCACGGCTGACGTACTGGCTAACTGGGAAGCGATCAAGGCAGCCGAACGAAAATCCTCTGAAAAAGAGGGCGGAAAAGAGGGAGAAAAATCGCTGCTCGACGGCGTGTCGTCAAAACTGCCGGCGCTGCTCGAAGCCCTCCAACTGACGACCAAAGCGGCGCGCGTCGGATTCGATTGGAAAAAGGTCGAGGACGTTTTATTAAAACTCGAAGAAGAGATCCGCGAGTTGCGCGAAGCGATCGCGCTCGAAGGAGTCGGCGGCGAAGCCGTCTCCGGTGAGATCGGAGACATCCTCTTCGTCGTCGCCAACCTGGCCCGCTGGAGCGGCGTGGAGCCTGAAAGCGCGCTCAAGGCCACGAACCGTAAATTCCGCCGCCGTTTCAAACACGTCGAAGAAAGGGTCGCCGAGCAGGGCAAGGCTTGGCCGGAAGTTTCGCTGGAGGAGATGGACGGGCACTGGGATGAGGCAAAGCGGATTGAGCGAGGAGAGAGAGGGAATTGAAAAAAGAGGCTCTGGTCTTGATGGCGAAAGCGCCGCGCGAGGGGGAGGTAAAAACCCGCTTGCTGGGCGCGCTCAGTCCCGAAGAGGCGACACGCCTCTATGTCGCGTTTCTCGGCGACGCGTTCGCGTGTATGGAAGACGTGAAGGAGGAGCGCGAGTGGCTCACCCTCGCTCTCTGCTACACGCCCGAAGGCGAAGAGGAAACTTTTGAAGAGGTCGAGCGCGAAGGCTCCCTGATGATCCCGCAGCGCGGCGAAAACCTGGGCGAACGGCTGACCAACTGTTTCGCCGACCTCTTCGCGCTCGGCTTCGAGTCTGTGGTCGTCGTCGGCGCCGACAGCCCGACGCTGCCTGGCGAATACGTGTTCGACGCCTTCGAATGTTTCGAGACCGACGACGACGTGGTCATTGGCCCATCCGAGGACGGTGGTTATTACCTGATCGGGATGCGCAAACTTCACGAGCGAATTTTTGAGGACATCCCGTGGGGCGGCGACGGAGTGTTGGACGCCACAGTAGAGCGCGCCAAAGAGGCCGAACTGAATCTGGTTCTGCTCCCCGAATGGCGGGACGTGGACACGCCTGAAGATTTCGAACGGCTGAAACGCGAGTTGGAAGAGAGCGAAGCCGCCGCTAAATTTACCAGAAGGTTCTTGAAAGAGTTGGCGAATCGCCATGAATAGGACTTATGAGACCTATGGGACTTAGGGGACTTGTAATTCCTAAGTCCCATAGGTCATAAGTCTTATAGGTCCTATTTTGGAGGAGGGTGGGATGGAAAAATTGAAAGCTATCATCAAGCGCGAATACCTGACACGGGTTCGCTCGAAGGGTTTCATCATAGGCACGATCCTGAGCCCGCTGTTTATGACGTCGCTCATCCTCGCTCCTGTTTTCCTCGGGCGTTCGGCGGGGCCAGACAACTACCAGATCGTGGCGCTCGATCAGAGCGGGGACAGGCGCCTATTCGAGAGCCTGGCTCTGGCGCTAGCGCCCTCGAAGCCGGGCCAGCCGCGATACGAATTGTTGCGCGAGGAGATTGATTCGCAAGAGGAACTCGAGGCGCGCCGCCAGGCTCTTTCCGAACGGGTCGCCGATAAACAACTCGACGGCTATTTGATCCTGCCGCCTGACGCCTTGCGCCAGGAAGAGATAAAATTTTACGCGAAGAACGCCAGCAGCTTATCGAATCGCATCCGTCTGGAGGGCGCGATCAAAAACGCCATCCAGGAACGCCGCATCGCGCAGGAAGGATTGGACGCCGAGCGGGTTCGCAACCTGACGAGGGACGTGGAACTCACTGTCGTCAACGAGCGAGGCGAAAGCGAGCGCGGGCGCGTCCTGCTAGCCTTTCTACTGGTGATGTTCATTTACATCACGGTGCTGATTTACGGGGTGGCCGTCATGCGCGGCGTGATGGAGGAGAAGCAGTCTCGCATCATCGAAGTCCTGCTGGCGTCGGTCAAGCCTTTCGACCTGATGCTGGGCAAGGTGATAGGCATTGGGCTGGTCGGTTTAACTCAGTACTTGGTCTGGGTGGTCTCCGGTGTGGCCATCAGCGCGCTGTCCGCCGGCGCCGCCGTTGCTGTCGCCGGGTTCGACATGCCTAAGGTCTCGGCCTCGTTGATGATCTTTTTCATGGTCTACTACCTGCTCGGCTACTTCCTTTACGCGGCTTTCTACGCGATGATCGGGGCGATTGTCTCGAACGAAGATGATGGGCAGCAAGCGCAATGGCCGGTCTCGATGACCTTCGCCGCGTCGCTGGTGGTTTCGACGCTGGCGATGGAGAATCCGAACGGCGTGGCGGTGACTATCCTGTCATTAATCCCATTCTTTGGCCCTTCGCTGATGTTTCTGCGGATCGCGATCGGCGCGGCGCCGGCGTGGCAGATCGCGACTTCGATCATCCTCCTGGTCGTGACGATCGTTGCCGTAACCTGGGTAGCGGCGAAGATTTATCGCGTCGGCGTGCTGATGTACGGCAAACGCCCCACACTGCCGGAACTGACAAGGTGGTTGAGGTACAGTTGAAAGGGGAGCAGGATTGCGGAATGCGGAATGCGGAATGCGGAATGATAGAACTTTCAATCTCGATTTCGCGTCCGCGGTTAAACAAACTCATAATTCCGCATTCCGCATTCCGCATTCCGCATTCTCACTCCTTTTTGCCAAATAGGTATTGGGAATTGGAGTCGTCAGTGATATAGTTCGACAGTCGAATTAAGAGCCGTTCTGAATTCCGGGCGCGTATTCGCAGCCGGCGTAGGGGCGGATGAGTTGAAATGCGAAAGATTGATCTTACCAATTTTCAGGTGGCGACGAGCGAGACGGCGCGGGACATCAACCGTCGAATCGTGCTCAATCTAATACGCAATCATCAGCCCATTTCGCGGGCCGATCTGGCCCGTCATTCCGGGCTTCAGCGGAGCACCGTTTCAGTAATCACCGAGAAATTAATTGAAGAAGATTGGGTGAAGGAGGGCGCGAGCGGCCATGCGCC
Organism: Blastocatellia bacterium; assembly: GCA_036565725.1. Taxonomy (GTDB): domain Bacteria; phylum Acidobacteriota; class Blastocatellia; order RBC074; family RBC074; genus JAJVID01. Next base: position 2,378 of record DATCXQ010000062.1, on the reverse strand, counting down.
ACGAGGGCGCAGGCCGCGTTTCCTCCACTTGAACAGGGAGCGGGTGGGCATTATCGGCGTCAATGTTCGTCCGGCCACGACCACGATCGGACTGGCCGACCTGGACGCCAACTTCGTGGCGCAGGAGTCGCTGCCGACTGCCGATGATCCGCAGCGCTTCATCGCGGATTTGGCGCCGCGACTTCGCAATCTGATCGAGATGCGCCCGGAGATCAGTTGTGAAGGGATCGGCGTGAGCCTGCCTGGTCGAGTCGATCTGGACTCTCAGCGGCTCGTTTTCGCCCCCAACCTGGGATGGGGCCTGATTGATTTAAAAACCCCGCTGGAGGAGGCTACGGGATTGCCAGTGGAACTGGAGAACGCCGCTAACGCTTGTGCGCTGGCCGAGTTCTGGTTCGGGCCGCGGCGTGAGGGCGTGCGGAATTTAGTGGCCGTCACCGTCTCGGAAGGGATCGGGACGGGGTTGATTTTGAATGACCAACTGGCGCGCGGCTCCACTGGGATGACCGGCGAATTCGGGCACATAACCGTTGTGGAAGACGGGCTTGAATGTAAATGCGGCAACCGCGGTTGTTGGGAGGTTTACGCTTCGAACTCGGCGGCGATTCGCTATTATTCCAGCTCTTCCTCGACAGCCCGTAACGGCAAGGCGGCGGCAAAGTCGCCCGCCGCGGCGCCGGTCTTCGATGACATTTTGCGGCTGGCGGAACAGGGAGATCCGAAGGCGGTTGACGCCATCAACCAGGTGGCTCGTTATCTGGGAATAGGCGTCGCGCTGCTCGTCACAGGACTCGCCCCGGACGTCATCGTGGTGGTAGGAGAGATTACCCGCGCCTGGAACCGGGTCGGCCCGATCATTAATGCAATCGTCAAAAGCCGCTCCTTCGCTCACGCGCCCACTCGCGTGGTTCCCACAGACCCTGCGGGTGACCCGAGACTGCGCGGGACCATCGCGCTCGTGCTGCAAAAACACTTCGGAGCGCCGTTGGTCGCATAAACGTTATTGTTCGTTTCTCTTTTTTGTTGCCGACCCGAACAAATCTTTAGTCCGTGGGACTAATAGATCTAAGGCAGCGATTATCACAACTCATAAGCAGTAACATAAGCAGTAACATAAGCAGTAATAGGTTGGCTTTGCTGGGGAATCCACGGGCTTGACGGCGTCGTCAAGCGTTTGCGCCTGGAGAGTGGGGCAGACTTTAAGTCTGTTCCATGGATGGACAGACTTAAGTTTCCCCACGACTAAAGTCCGTCCCACTTCGAGGGCGCTCGGCTTCCCAGTCTCTGTCGTCGCGCGATCGCGCGACCGCTGAGGCATTAATACGGTTCAAGTGAGGATCAATCTATGAAGAAACGACATCTCATACCACTAGCCCTGCTACTGCTCGTTGCGCTTGCGACCCCGCGCGGCGTCGACGCTCAGGTTCTCTATGGTTCGCTAACTGGCAATGTGACAGACCCCACGGGCGCGGCCGTCGCCGGCGCCAAGGTGGAGGCGCTGAATATCGGCACGGGCGTTTCAACCAGCATCGTCACCGATGAAAGGGGCGCATACATCTTCAGCAGCCTTCAGGCGGGGCTCTACAAGGTGACCATTACGTCCGCGAATTTCAAAGCCCTGGCTCAAGAGAATGTCAGGATAGAATCGAACACGATCCGGCGACTCGACGCGCAGTTGCAGGTGGGCGATGTTACCGCCGTCGTTCAGGTCGCCGCGACAGCCGACGCGCTACAGACTGAGCGGGCCGACGTCAACTTCGTCCAACCGGCGCGGCAGATCAACGACCTGCCGCTCACCGGTAGCGTCGGTCGCAATTACCAGAGCCTGACGGCGCTGGTTCCGGGCGCCATAAGTATGGGCGAACAGAACTCGGCGGCGGGCAGCCCGCAGCGCTCCATTTCATTCAACGTCAACGGAGTGTCGCGGCTGCAGAACAGCACCAGAATTGACGGCTCCAGCGTCGCTTATCCGTGGCTGCCGACAAACACCGCGTATGTTCCGACGGCGGAGAGCATCCAGGAAGTGAACATCGTTACAAATTCCTTTGATGCCGAACAAGGACTCGCCGGCGGCGCCGCGATCAACGTCATCACCAAATCGGGAACCAATGCTTTTCACGGCGTCGGCTGGGTCTACGACACCAACAGCGCTACCCAGGCGCGGAGCTTTTTCCAGACCACGCCGCAAGTCCCGAAGAATATTCTCGTCCAATGGGGCTACGCCGCAGGCGGGCCGATTATCAAGAACAAGCTCTTCTTCTTCACTGATCTGGAGCGCACAACGCAGCGTCAATTCGCCAGGGTCCAAACGTTCAGTATTGCGCCCCCGAGTCTCCGGCCCGACGCTCAGGGAAACGTCTTTTTTCCGACCGCCGCCA
>DATCXQ010000058.1:0-3000 GCA_036565725.1 Blastocatellia bacterium | reverse complement strand
ACCGCTCCCGCCGCCGTACAGCTTGATTGTTCAGCTGATGATATCGCCCCAGTCCATTTCAAAGATGACCTTGAAGCTGCGGACGGCGCCGGCGTCGCTGGTGATCAGGCCGACCTCGCGCCGCTGATCCAACTCGACTTTGCGGAGGCTTTGGCTCCCGAAGAAGACTTCACGGCCGTCACGGATGATCGCCTGGGCGTGCAACCGGATGAGCGGCATGGCGCGGACTTCGACGCCTAATGCCGTCCTGCTCATCGCCCCGATGACCTTGATCTCGACCCCGGCGTCGGCCTGGCTTTCGAGCAGCCTGATCATACGCGAATCGGTGAGCTTGCCGTCGTAAATCAGCAGTTGCTTTTGGGCGCCCAGAATGAATTCGGAGAGCCTTCGCCTTGAATTGACCGGGCTGATGACGAAATGCTCGGCCTCCACCCTGTTTGACTGGCCGTTGACGTCAGCCTCGAACAATCGGACAGCCTCGGCGATAAGGTTATGCTTGTCGGTGATCACACCGAAGCTGCGGCTGTGGTGGATGTCGAGGAACGTGAAGTTGAAAGTCAGCAGGTAGAGCGTCCGCCGGTCAATGATCATCATCTTGGTGTGGTAACGAACCAGGTCCTCGGCCGTGCGCGTAACTTTCACGCCACGCTCCGCCAGCCGGCGCTCCAGTTTCCTGATCTCTTTCAGATCCTCTTTATTGGTGTAAGTGACGAGGGCGTGGACACGGACGCCGCGGGCGGCGGCGACGACCAGTTCCTGCTCGATCTCAAGGCGGTCGAGGCGATAGAGGATAATCTCTACGCTCTCTTCCGCCTGTTTGATCCCTTCGAGAAACGGCTCAATGCCGTCGCGTGGTTGAATGATAACCTGCATTACGATTAGATTCGTTCGCTACCGCCCGCGGCGCTGCTTCGCTACCTGGCGGCAGCCTGAAGTTCATTGATGCGTTTGCGAATCTGCGCGGCGAAGCCTTCGGTCTCGGCCTGGGTCGCGCCAGCCGCGCGGAACGCGTCGCGGAGCTGGTTGTCGCTCAACTTGCCGATGACGCCCAGAAACCATCGCGCATGGTCGCTCGGGACCGAACGCAGAGCGCTCATCTTGCCGGAGTAGTGGAAGTTGACCGCGCCGCCTTTCCCCCCTTCGATGAATCGCTGTTTGGAATAATCGGCCAGATCCCATTTGGTGTGCGACAGGAATCCGCCGGTCTTGCCGAAGGTCCCACCCCAATCCGCGACCAGATACCAATCCTTGACGCCGCCCTTGCCGTCATACATACCGAGCACATTGTTGTTGGTCGTCTTGGCGTCCCAGTTACTGAGCAGGCAGTTCAGAATCGCCAGCCCCGAAAGCTCCTTCGTGCCGACGAAGGGATTGCTGCCCCAGTCCCAATTGACGCGGCGGCGCGCGATGTTGTCGGGTCGCTTTTCGGCCATGGCGTTGGCGAACGATCCGTCACTACCGACGAATTTTCTGGCGCGGCTCAAGCCCGTTACGCCGTTCACTTTGCCGGACGGGACGAAATAACTCTCTTCGACCATAAATCCGCAGGCCCAGGCCAGGCGGCTGGCGGCGATTTCGGCATGCACCTCCTCGTCGAACTTGAGGTTCCACTTCACGCCGTTGGCGTCAATGATTTTGATCTTCGGGTTGGTGCCGGTCGTGTCCTCCTTGTCGAATTGGAATGGCGGCTTCGGCTTGCCCGTTTCGCTGCCGATGCCCAAAATCAGATTCAGCTTTGAAATGTCGCCGCGATCCTCCCATAGCGCTGGAACGCCCGCTTGCGCAGGGGCGGATTCTACCTTCGATTTCTTCTCCTTATTCGATTCTTTCCCCTTCTCTTTCTGCTTCTTTTGCGCGGACGCGGAAAGGTTCGAGCCGGCGGACGCTGGAATCGAATTGTTTATTACGGCAAAGCCGATGATGAGTGTAAATGGGCCGAGAAGCGCTAAGGCGCAACGAGATACTTTAGACATAGGAATTCCTCCGTCGTTTGGGACAATCTGCTGGTTGAGGTATGGCATCTGACAGGGTTTCCGCCAGACACATGTGGCTTATGCATGTATGTTCAAAGAGCTAAGTGAAATATTGCCGACTTCTATTGTTTGTAATCGAGCTTCAGATAACTGCCGAAGTCACCGACCACGAAAGCGTAGCTGCGACCGTTGATCGTCACGCTGGTGACGCCCTCAGGCTTCTGTTTATCTTCAAGTGTCATCAATTTGTTCGGCGTCGGACTTTGGCCGTCCCATTCCCAAAGGTTGAAATCCGCCCTCTTCGTGCCTTCGGCCACGCCGGAGATGATCAGGAAGCTCTTCAATTGCGGATCGTAGGTGATGTCGCGCACGGCCTGGCCACCGAGTGATAGAACGATCACCTCTGGCTGATCGACCTTCAAATTTTCACGCGTGAATTTCCCACGTGGATCGCGCAGTTTGATAGGCACGAGCGCGGCCTGTCCCCCATCACCTCCGATTTGCGGCCCACGCAATCCAACCAGCAATCTCTCCTTGTTAGGATCCCAGGCGAGGCCTTCGATGTTCAACCCACCTTGCCTCCCATCCGGCGCTCCGCTGGTGGCTATAGTCGTCACATTTTGAAGGAGGAACGAACGGAAATCGGTGATGATTTCGGGCTGGCCCCGAAGCGTCCGCGTTTCGGGATTGATCTCGAAACGGACGATCGCGTTCCGCTCGCCCTGGCTCGGGTCCGATTGAGAAGTGACCAGGTAGAAATATGAATTCCCGTAAGTGAGCGCTTCGGGGTCATCGAAACTCACGTTGAGGGCGATCGGTTTGATATCGCCGACCTGTTTGCCGTTCTCGTCAAGTTGCATCCAAGCGACATCGCCTTTGCTGCTGTCGGGGACAAAAAGTACGCCGTTCAAGCCTGGAGCGAACGCGACGCCTGAAGCCTCAACGGTCCCGATAGAGAAGAATCCCAGGTCGAACTTTTTCCAGTCGGCGGTTCGGGTGAGCCTGTCGGCTCGCGTGATGGTCACGC
>DATCXQ010000054.1:0-11826 GCA_036565725.1 Blastocatellia bacterium | reverse complement strand
GCGCCTTTGCGTTCCAAGAGCGGGGAAGGAAACGTAGATGGATGCTTGATCGAGAAACGATCAGGCTATGGTCGAAAACGCGATCATAGGATCAGGTTATGGTTCTGTCGGGAAGTTGGTGATATTGAGATCAGCGCCTTCTTGATCGTAGGATCAGTGAGAATTGCCTTCATCTAGCGATATTTTCCCATCTCCGTCAATTCACTTCACCAACTTCCCGACAGAACCAGGTTATGCTCGAATTGACAGTGGGTTGATCAGGAAAAGACCAAGATATAGTCGAAAAAGCGAACGTAGGGTCAAGTTATGGTCGAACTGAGATTGAAGGGAAAGGTCGCGTTGGTGACCGGAGCGTCGCGGGGAATCGGCGCCAGCGTCGCGCGAATGCTCGCCAGCCGCGGTGCGGACATTGCGATCAACTATCACAGCAAAGGGTCGCGTGCGGAGGACGTTGCGACAGAGGTCCGTGCAATAGGCCGGCGTGCGTTGTTGGTTCAGGCGGATCTGACGAACCCGGACGACGTTAGTGCGATGATAGAGTTGATACGCGTTGAGTATGGGCGGCTTGACGCGCTGATATTGAATGCGAGTGGCGGACTTGAGAAAGACAAGCCCGCCGATTATGCAATGCAACTCAATTCAACGGCGCAGGTACGGCTGGTGGAAATGGCGTTGCCATTGATGCCAAGAGGTGGGAGCATTATCTTTGTCACGAGCCACATGGCGCACTTCTATGGTGAGAAGCCCGTTTATGGACCTTACGAGCCAGTGGCGGCTAGCAAGTATGCCGGTGAACGCGCATTACGCGCACGCGAGGCGGAGTTCGAGATGCGGGGAATCGCTTTCGTCGTCGTCAGCGGCGATATGATCGAAGGTACTATCACCCCAAAGCTATTGGAAAGAATGAACAAAGGAGTGATCGAATCGCGTCGGAGGCTGGCTGGTTCGCTGCCTACAGTGGAAGAGTTTGCTCGTGCAATTGCGGATGCCGCTTTCACCGCAGAGAAAAACAGCCCAACCATATTCGTTGGGAGTACGGAATAGTCAACTACTCTATCTAAACGCTAGCGCGTTATAGATGGAGCTTGCAGTTCCAAGTTTCGTACTTGACGCCCGAAAGAACGGCCTTTCGAGAACGGACTGCTTCGGGCCGGTTGACTCTTGGATTCAGGCGAACCCGGTAGCGGCCCATCAACCTCCGGGATATACCCGGAAGCTATAGCTTCTGGTATTCGAGAGTCGGCTCTCGAACAACTTCGGAGATTTTACGTGGTCGAAGTTTTCCGACCACAACCCCCTATCGCCGGTTCTCAAAGATCAGAAACTGTTTCTCTCCCTTGCGGAACGAGTGCCTTTGATCGGGGACAGTATACAAGAAGAGTTCACCGTATCCTCATCGAAGGGGCGAGCCCTTCAATTCGCATACGGTCTCGATTTCCTCTCCATCCAAGCCTACCGGCTGTGGATGGAGTATCCATCGAGGGGAGAAGATGAAGATGCTTCCGCAGGGCATTTACCCGATTTCAAAAATTGAACAAGAGTATGCCGCTGACACCCAGGTTACGAAGTTAGTCTCTTTACTTGGCTATCTATTGAGTCTTATCAACCCGAATGTCACGCCGAAGGATGGGAAGAATGTCGGTTTTGGTGAGAGGGTCAACGCCAACAGACGCCTTTTCACAAATGTGCCTGACATCTTCTTTGCCATCGGCGTGCGCAACTGCATCGTGCATCCTGAAAATTGCGAAAAGCCTTACACCGAAGCGGAGATTAAACGTGCGGCCAAGCATCTACGCAACGCCATCTACGAAATCCGCGATCATAAGCGCATACCCGCTGACGTCAAGCGAGATGTGTTTCAACCTGCCGCGCCCCGCGCGTCGGCGCCGAACTATCAAACGCCACCATCGCCCAACTTTCCTCCCAAAAAGCAGGCGAAATCTCTCAACGTTCGACCGAAACCGAAACCCGTTGTAGCTCGGTCAGCCAAATGGCTGCTATCATTGCGTCCCAGGCATCCTGGGCGTTGGGTGGCGGTGCTAGTCGTAGGCGCGCTTCTAACGGTTTACGGCAAAACGATCTGGCAGTTTGGGCAGGAGAAGTTCTTCGGGACAAGGCCCGACGCCACCATCCGCCGCAAAGAGGCCGACGCGGCCATCAAGCGAATGCAGCAATTCAACAAGCTGCAAGGCTTCGCGGCAAAAGTCGCCGAGGCGCAGGCCGCGTGGCGCGAAGCTGAGATTGCCTTTCATCAACAACGATTCAAGGACGCCGAGCAGGGTTATCAGCGCGTGTCGCAAATCTGGGATGAACTGGTCGTCCAGCAGAACGACCGTAACGAGGCCCAGAAACTGCTCGCCAAAATCCAAACCGACCGCGCCGATGCGCGCAACGCCAAGGCGCCGCAGGTTGCGCCGCAACTATGGCGGGAAGCCGAGCAAGCGCGTCTCGCCGCCCGCACAGCGCTTACCAACGGAAACTTCGCCGAAGCCAAGCAACTGGCGCTTAAAGCGAAGCAGAAATACGAAGAGGCCACCGGCCTCGCGCCATCGTCCACTCCGACTCCGTAAGGTCCCATCGCCACCGGGATATATGTAAGTAAGAGACAATGATTGAAACGCGCGGGCTTGTATCCGCGCGCCTTATGATAGGGGGACTCCAATGACGATTGAAAAAATCATCCCCAATCTGAGACTTTGCTTCACATAATCCTGAACTGAGCATGACCCTACCTATGCTCTGCAGCGCATAGACCCGAATGGGTGCCATGGGTCTATAGGGTGTACACTCAAATCTCAACCCGGAGTGAGTTTGTTGCCCCCATTCTGGACTTACAAACGGTGGGACGATTACAATCACCTACGATGCGCTTTAACTGGCCGGCGACAATAAGAATGATTCGACTCCATTTCGCCGTCTTCGTCTTGCTGTGGTGGGGCGGGCTGAATTGTCTGTCCGGCTGTCTGATCACGAAGGCCGGCGCTGACGGCGAAAGCCATTGTTCGATGAGCGGCGCCGGCGGCGACTGTTGTCAGACCCAGGCCGGCGGCGAAGAATCGGTTTCATCAAAGTCAGTCGGATCGCCTTCCACTTCAATACAATCTCTTTCGTGCTGTTCTCTCCTATCGCTTTCCGGGGAAGCAGGCCGTGACGTGCGAGCCACTGATGGGGCGGTCGCTTCGCCGATATCGAGCCGGATAGAATTCACTCCGGAAAGCAAGCCTCGCGTCCAAATTCCTGACCGGTGGGCGCGCCTTCCTGACCGCGGAGGAACTCAACTCCTTCACTGTGTCTTCCTGATTTAGAAAAAGTTTGCGCGACGAATTCTTATCAGCGCCAGTACCTAACACTGGTCTATGGGCAAACTTTATCTTGAATAGGAGATACAACAATGAAATCCGTTAAAACATTCGTCATCGCTTTAGTTCTCGGGTTGGCCGTCTTCGTGTACGCGGCCGATGGTTCTCAGGCTTCAACACAGTCTTGCTGTCTAAATGGAGCTGACTGTTGCGTCGCCGGCGCGAGTTGCTGCACGGGCGGCGCGCGCTGCACGACTCACGAAGCCAAGTGAGCTAATCGCTAATCAAGAGTGGCGGGGGCGGACGTCGTTCGCGCCCGCCCGCTCCGCGTTCAACACACACAATCAATTCAAGGAGAATTCGCGATGAAACGACTCGCCACCGCGGCGCTTGGCGCCATCCTCTTATCGCTCGTAAACGCGGGCATTGGTCTTGCTCAAGTAAAACTCGTAGAGATGAAGATTGACGGTTACCTTTGCGGCAACTGAGTGTTCAACATTCAGAAGGCCGTGAGCCGTCTAAACTTTGCGCCTAAACTGAACGAAATAGAAATCACCGACATAAAAAACGGCATAGGCGTGTTCACGCCGAAGGCCGAGAAACCCGTATCCTTTGCGGCGCTCAAGGAGACATTGAAAAAGGCCGGTTATACGCTCGCCTCCGCGAAAATAACGGTCAATGGCAAACTCGCACGTGACGCGGCAGGCTGGTCGCTCCTCACTGACATGTCTGGGCAGCGCTTCACCTTAGCGGGAGAGGGCGTTGACCTGGCTCTACCTGACGCCACTCCGAACGCACAGGTCGAGGTCACCGGCGATTGGAAGACGGCAGGGGAAGGGAAAGAAGTCATCTCTCCTTTGCCCGCAAAGAAGGCCGGGCAATCTCACAATGAAAGTCGGGATAAACCGGCCAAAACAGAATACGTCGACTTAACGAGCGGCGGCCCCTTGGAGGGGGGGCCGTTGCCGGTCGCGCCTATTAGGACGACGAGTCCGGGGCTGACGGTCTATCGCGGCGGCGCATTCGTACCGCGTTACATCTATATTAGGCAACAACTCGGCGGGCTGAAAGTTGACCGTCATATTATGCTCTTGGATTTCTCCTATACTCCGACGCCGAAGCTTCTGGTAGAGGCTGAAATCCCGATTACGCGGATTTCATTCAAAGACAGCGGCGCCTCCGGCAGCAGCGAGGGGGTAGGCAACATCATCATTTCGGGCAAGTATCGCTTCTTCCGGCAGGTCGAAGCGTGGGGGGACCGTCAAGCGGCGCTGCGCTTCGGCCTGGAGCTTCCGACCGGGAAGAAAGGCGCTCCGGGCGAACAACAACTTCAAGCGCCGGCATTTGTGCGCCAGCAGCTTTCGCCGATCAGCGGCGGACTCTCTCCACACCTTGATCTGACTTACTCGCAAGCGAAAGGCCGGTTCATTTTCGGAGGTAACGCCGAAGTTGTTTTCCGCTCCCAGCGAGACGGGTTCCGGATGGGGCACGAACTGCGCATCAATACTGACCTCGAATACGTGCTCTTCCCGCGGAAGTATGACCGTCCGGGTGGGGAAGTATTTGCCATCCTGGAATCAAACTTCATCCGCCGCGGAACCGGGCGCATCGCTGGCGCGCCCGCGCCGGGGAGCAGTTCGACCGAGTACTATCTCGCGCCGGGTGTCCAATACGCGATGCATCCGAGATTCGTCATGGAGGCAAGCTATCAGCTTCCCGTGGCTCGCAACACCGGGCCGCGAGCGCTCCGCATCGAGCGGGGCTTGCTCCTTGGCGTTAGATTCCTATACTGAGGCGCCAAGATGACACGAGCGGCAATTACAGCAACGTTTTTGGTTGCGCTCTCCTCGCTCGTCCTGGGGCAGGGCGAAAAGCCCGCTCCAATGGTGGAGCTCAATGATGTCGAGGGGCGTGCTTTGCGTTTGAGTGATTACAAGGGGAAAGTCGTGCTCCTCAACTTCTGGGCGACTTGGTGCGCGCCTTGCCGGGCCGAGATGCCTGACCTGGTTAAATGGCAGCGGGAGTATAAAAGCAAGGGCCTTCAGGTTATCGGCGTCACATATCCGCCGACAGAATTGACGGAGGCGCGTGAATTCATAAAGACCATCAAGGTCAATTACCCCGTCGCTCTGGGCGAGGAACGGACGAAGGCGCTATTTGATAAAGGGGAGACTCTTCCTGTCACCGTGGTGATTGATAAAAAGGGGATGATTCGCGAAGTCATCCAAGGAATTATTTTCCCGGAAGAGTTCGAGCAGAAGGTGAAGCCGTTGCTTCGATAGATGTCTTACCGGACGCCATCCGCCGCAATCTCAAGATAAGGTCGCGGGGAGGGCGCGATATGCCGCGAGCAAGCCCGGTATATGGCTTTGTTGCAAAAAACAGGCGATTTGTGGTCAAGACTGATAGACCTCCCCACCCATCTCATACCGGGAGTCTGCTGTGGCCGAATCCGATTCATTCAAATGGCGTCATTACCAGGGCGAAATTATCCTTCTCTGCGTACGCTGGTATCTGCGTTATGCCCTCAGCTATCGTGACCTCGAAGAAATGATGCGAGAGCGCGGCTTCTCGCTCGATCACACGACGATTTACCGGTGGGTTCAGGCATATGCTCCGGATTTGGAGAAAAGAATTCGTCCTCGACCAGTTCGTCCATAGTTGTCCGTGCCCCTTCAGTGAGCAGACTTGGCGCATCAAACATGATGTCATACCAATTCGCCGAAGGCTTACGGTCGAAAAACAAAAGCCGGGCGGCTAACCCGGCTTTTTACTTTGCAGCGCGACGACCTGCTATCTCTACAACCCCGCGTCAATCGGAACTGTCAGCGCTCGCTGTCAAACCGATGCTTGTCGCATACGCCATGTGTCATATGCGCGCGGCGGTCTTTACGGCATACGTGATAAATGAATGGTCTCTTTGAAAGTCAATTTCCGGGGGATAAGCATATGACAAGGACTGAGTGCGGAACTCGTACTCAAGAATCTTGCCTTCACTTTTCTCTATGACCGCGAGTTTCTCCCATATTCTTGCTTCGGTAAATTCCTTCCTGAAAAGTAACGACTACAGATTCTCGTCTTGCAAGGGAGCGCCTTACCCTGAGCTATAGCCGCGTCAGGCGCAACACCCTGCCCAAGATAGGTGCGTCAGAACCGGAATATTTCCATCATGCGTCTTCAGTAGTTAGGTTGCCCTGGCAGCGCGCCATGCGTGGTAGAATTCAGCCATTGATTCATATCTGCGCGAGCGCTCAGGCTCGCACGCCCTGGCGACGACCTCGAGGATGGCGCGCGTTCCGCGAAATGCTTCGGCATTGAGCGTGCCATCGGACAGGAAGATCAGGGCCGTCCGGCCCATCACGTAAATATTAGTCCGTTCGTCAATAAGAGCGCCCAGTTCAAACTCTTCGGGAGCCATAAAGCGAGTGGAGCCGAACATACGTCCCATCTGGTTGCGAAACGGGCCCTCACTGTAGGTATCGAGATCCACAATTCCGAGGCTGCCCGACTTGAAGTCGTAGATTAAACAACCGTCGTAGAAGTCAACCGCGATCCAGCCGGCGCCGGTAAGCTCATAGTGCAGATCAAAGATGGCGTCGAGGACCACTTGAATTATAGCTGCCGGCAGGCTTCGAAATCGCTGGAACGCGGATTCAGGGTCATCTCTCCGGGCGCGGGGCGCGCCGAGAAGCTCGCCCTCTAGCCACTGGTAGACAAGCAGAGGACCGGAAGGCGATTCGATGACCTTATACAATCTCGGCAAAGTGGGATGGCGACAACTCCCTGATAGCCGAACTGCATTCCGCAGAAGCGCCACACGGGCCCCATGATTGAGAAAGGGGCGCGGATCGTCAGGCCGCCCCGCCGTTTTGACGAAGTAGCGTTCGGCGGCGATCTGAATCCCGTAAGAAACGTTGCCGGAATCCTGGGTCCGGTCGCCAAACTCCACGAACACCGTGCCCACTGAACGAAGGTATTGCTCCGGCTGTTCGTATATGACATCACAATCCAGTAGCGCGTGAGGCATAAGATTCCTTGACTGTAGACGAAAGCGGATCTAAGGATACGGTAACCACTAATTTTACAATATACACATTGGTCTTTACTCTAGAGTCAAGCGTCGTGGCCTGGATCTCAGAGCTGTTTGGGCGCATTCGGATCAGATGCCCGGCTCTTGAGTATCGGTACCGACCAAAACGCTGCCATTCCCAGTGATGCTAACCCTGGCGATACCGCTAGTCGATGATGTTGCTCTGGCGCGAGACTGGGCTGGCGCCGGCGGCGCGTGCTGCTGATGTACGTAAGGGAAAAACTATGAGGTCAGTTCTCGTTGGCTTATTGATCGCTTGTATTGTGTCGCCTGCGCCAGGCGACTCCGATTCACAAGCCGCCAAATCCGGCGCATACCGGGACGGCGTCCAGGAAGAAACACTTACCTCGGCGCCTGCTTTCACACTCCCCGACCTCTATGGAAAGCAAATGAAATCGGCTGAACTGAAAGGTCAGGTGGTCGTGCTGGATTTCTGGGCGACGTGGTGCGGCCCTTGCCTGGCGGAACTCCCGGCCTTCAACCGCCTGCACGAGAAATACGCCGGTCGTGGAGTCAAGGTAGTCGGGATTGCCGTGCAGTCGGGATGGGCGCAGGACGTCAAGCCTTATCTCGAGAAATACAAGCTGAAATACCCGATCCTCATCGGCGACGACGATATTGTGGAAAAGTACGGTGTGGCCGGTTTTCCCACGACTTACATCCTGAATAAGGAGTTCAAGGTTCACAGGAAATTTACCGGCGAGCTGCTTGACCGTAACCGGCTCGAACGCGAAATCGAATCACTGCTCACTGAATCGAGCGACATCAAAGAAAGGGGCGACAAATGATTGATTCTGTTTTCCACGTCGGCAGAAGCCGCACGATCGCCGGCCTTGCGCTTGCGATCTGCTTCATTCTTATGCTTATGCCGGCCACGTCTCAAACGGCCTTTAACAATCAGACCGCAGCGACGGGCGACACTGAACTGAGCCCACAGGAAAAGAAAGTTATCGAACATCTGCTTGGCGTCTGGGGCAAGGATCATAGCGTCACGAGCGTGGACCAGGCGATGGAGGCCGTGGGCATGCGCCCATCGGATGAGACGCGCTTTCGAATCGGCCTACACATCAAACAGCATCCCGAATTGCACTTGGTGATCAGGCAATGGGGATGGGAAACGCTTGTCCTGACGCCAAACGAAAAACTGATCGCGCGCGTGATTATCAACGCCGCGCGCGACCAGAAGCCGGCCCCGGCGCTCGCGGAAATCGCCAAAGCCGTCGCCGTTTCTCAAAACGACGTGGAACGCGGTCTCGTGATGCTCGAACGGTACCAGATTCTGAAGCGCGGTGAATCTGCCGGCGGCGTAGGATATGCGGTGGCTGCGCCGCGCTATTTGAACTGGCATCCTCGACTCGATTTTATTTTTCACCGGATGGCGATCTCCTCCGGCGGCGCCACTATCCTCACCAGCGTCAATTGAGCGGTGGACGCGCTGTTGCTGGTCAGCAACAAATACTCGAAGGAGAAAGTCGTCATCGAAGATTCCTCGCACGAGGGCACTGCTCGCATTCGCGTGGAATTTGACAAGGGCGAGCTGCGCAAGGTCGAGCCGAGGTCGGCGACACTGTTTATGGGAGGCGGCTGAGGGGTCATCAACCTCTTCAGTTCGGAAGAGGCGCTCAATCAATGGTTACAACGTTACCCGGAATTGAAGGACCGCAAACGGGCCAGGGTGGCGGAAGCGTTCGAGGAGATCAAAAAGCGCGAACATAAATAGACTTCACCCGGAACAAACACCGAATAGAAATCAATGTGCTTGATGTAAAAATGCGTATGAGTTCGGGGGAGCTTCGCATAGGAGAGTTGGCCACACGCGCCGGCGTCAGTATCGATACGATCCGCTACTACGAACGGCGGAGGCTGCTGCCGCGCGCAGAACGTAGCGGGGGCGGGTTTCGGCTCTACACGCCGGAAACGGTCGATCGGATGCGCTTCATCAAGCAGGCGCAGGAGCTCGGCTTTTCGCTCGATGAAATCGGCGATTTGCTGGCGACCGGAGACGCGGCCGACTGCCGGAAGGTGCGCGACCTGTTGCGCGCGAAGCTGGAAGACGTCGATGCGCGCATCGAGGCGATGCGCAAATTCCGCCGGTCGCTTGCGAATCATCTTCGTCTGTAAATGCTTTCTCCGGCATGTGACAGCTCGCACAGCTTTTGGAGTTGTCGCCCGAGAGTCGAGGGTCGAAGAAGAGTTGCTTGCCCAGGGCGATCTTCTCCTGGGCAGTGGGATTATCTGTGGGCGACGGCGCGGCTGGTGGCGGAACAGGGAACCTCTTCTTGCCTTGCTCTTGAGATTGCGCCACTGAAAGACCAGTCTGCATCGCCAGTCCAATCCCAAAACTGAATACGCCTACGCAGAATAAACGGCTTTCCATTCTGGTCATGTTTTCTGCCCCGGATCAAATTCGCCCGTGAAGTAGTAAGCCAATAATTGCTCCGCCGACGACCAGCCAGGCGGAATTGACATGAAAGCGCATCAGCAAAACCAGGCTGGAGATCAGCAGAGCGACTGTCAGCCAGTCGCTCAACGCCGCGCGGCCAAGCTGCCAGGTCACCACCGCCATCAATTCCGATTTTCCGATCTTTTCTCGTAATCGTCGAAGGCTTTGATCAGGCCTCCGAGCACCGCCGCCGATGTTTCCAGCAAAGCCTGAGCCTTAGGCTCTTTCACAAGGCTTGCGCTGGCGCGCAATTCGATAACCAGACCTTTCATCAAATCCCTGGCCACTTCCGGTTTTCGCAGAAGGCCACTTTCCGGATGCTCATCCTCCAGCAGTTCGGAAAACAACTCGCGGACTTTCACCTTTGCGGCGGCCAGCGCCTTGCGGCCTCTCGGAGTGGCGCGATAGACGCGACGTGGCTGTTTCCTGCCACGTTCCTCCGACGAGCGCAGGTAGCCTTTCTCTTCCAGCCCGTGGAGGAGCGGATAGAGCGTGCCGGGACTCAGCCGGTAGCCATGTCGCCCCAGTTCCTCAATGATACCTACGCCGAAGATCGGCTCCTGGCAGGCGTGATGAAGAACATGGAGCCGGATTAAACCCGAGTACAAATCCTTGTCGTCCATATCTGTTCCATATATAGTATTCTGCATCGAATCGAAATCCGATACTATTGCTCCGAAAAAATCCCTGTCAACCGCGGGCGTGGAACGGCTCAGAGGAAGATGAGATGTTCGAGGTCCGATTTTTGAATCCCTCGGCGCGATATTTCAGTCTACATCCTCAATGGGCGCCACGCCGCAGTTTGAAAGCGAATTGACGAATAGAGAGGATAACAAACCATCTAATGGGATTGACTAAATCGCCTTCCTTTCTTCTTCCACTGGCCTTCTTGTCATTATTTTCTGTCGTTGGGCTGGCGCAGGACCGGCCGTCGCTGACATTGAACTTTGAGCAGGCGGTCGAACTCGCGCTGAAAAACTATCCCGCGATCCGCGCGGCGCAGGCCCAGCGCCAGTCCGCCGAAGCGGGCGTCGAGTTGGCGCGCACGAATTATCTGCCTCGCGCCGACATGCTGTGGCAACAGAACCGCGCGACCCGCAACAATGTTTTCGGGCTGCTGCTGCCGCAAACCGTGATCCCGGGGATTTCGGGACCTCAACTCGACAGCACGTCAATGTCGAGCGCGTGGGGTAGCGCGGGCGGCCTGATGCTTTCGTGGGAGCCGTTCGATTTCGGTTTGCGCAAATCGAACGTCGATCTGGCGAGGGCGGTTAGCAGGCAGGCGGACTCCAACGAGGCCGTGACGCGGCTCGACGTGAGCGCGGCGGCGGCCGACGCCTTCCTGACGATGCTCGCCGCCGAACAGACCGTCGAGGCGGCTCAGGCCAACGTCGAACGCGCTGAAACCCTCGCCAGGGCAGTTCGCGCGCTAGTACAAAATCAATTGCGGCCTGGCGTCGACGCCTCGCGCGCTGACGCCGAAGTGGCCGCCGCGAGAAACCAATTGATTCAGGCCGAGCAGAACGTCGAGCTGGCCCGCGCGGATCTGGCCGAAGCGGTCGGACAGGCCGGGGCGAACGTAACGATCGATCCCGGTCCGCTGCTCGATCTGCCCCCGGCGCCGCCTCCGCCCGAAGTCAACCTCAGCTTGCATCCGCTAGCGATCGCGCAGACGGCGGCGGTAGACACCGCGCGGTCACGGGAGAAGCTGCTTGATCGGTCTTACTTTCCCCGGTTCAACTGGCAGACGGCCATCTTCGGCAGGGGGACGGGGGCGAAACTCGACGGTACGTTCGACAACTCCAACGGCATGTATCCGAACACGTTCAACTGGGCGACGGGGCTGACCGTCAGCTTTCCGGTCTTCGACATTTTCGGTTTGCGCGCACGCCGCAAGGCCGAGGCGAACAACGTCGCCGCCGAACAGGCGCGTTACGATCAGGTGGTCAACACGCTCAAGACGCAGGACGCCCGCGCCCGCGCGCTGGTGGATG
>DATCXQ010000006.1:0-12071 GCA_036565725.1 Blastocatellia bacterium | reverse complement strand
AAATTGCCACAGAGACAGAGGGACAAAGAGATGGGAGCGTATCTGCTCTCCATCTCTCCGTCTCTCCATCTCTCCGTCTCTCCGTCTCTCTGTCCCTTCATCTCGGAAGGTAGCCACCGCAGCGCCTCTTCGACGTAAGCCTCGCCACGCAACGCCGTCGGGGCGAGCGAGCGCGCGGCCCCGATGCGCTCGGAGGGCAGGTGAGCCTTGCCCAGCGGAATCATCACAGTGAACTCGCTGCCTCGGTCAACCTCGCTCTCGACGCGTACATCCCCGCAGTGCAGCTTCACCAGTTCATGCACGAGCGCGAGGCCGATGCCTGAGCCTTCGTAGCTGCGGCCGCGCGCGTCCTTGACGCGGTGGAAGCGCTCGAACAGGCGCGGCAACTCGGCTTCAGGGATGCCAGTGCCCGTGTCGCGCACCGTGAGGATTGCGTATCGCGGATTGTGGATTGTGGTTTGAAGGCGCTCCTGTACTCCGATCTTCCGTATTTCTTCAATCTTCAATCCGCATTCCGCGATCCGCAATCGCACTTCGATTTCGCCTTCGAACGTGAACTTGAACGCGTTCGAGAGCAGATTCAAAACAATCTTCTCCCACATCTCGCGGTCAACGTAGACCGGTTCGGAGAGCGGCGGGCAGTCAACGACGAGTTCAAGCCCCGCGCGTTCGACTGTGGATCGGAAGACGCTGGACAGATCGGTTGTGAATTTGGCCAGGTCAACTGGTTCGTAGACGGCCTGTATGCGCCCGGCCTCAATGCGCGAAAAATCGAGAAGAGTGTTGACCAGCTTGAGCAGGCGCAGGCTATTGCGACGGGCGACTTCCAACCGATCGTGCGCTTGAGGCGGCAGTCCATCTTCGGCCAACGTGTCTTCGAGCGGGCCGAGCATCAAGGTAAGCGGCGTGCGGAATTCGTGCGAGATGTTGGAGAAGAAGACCGTCTTGGCGCGGTCAATCTCGGCCAGCGCCTCGGCGCGTTTGCGTTCTTCCTCGTAAGCCCGCGCGTTTGCGAGCGCGCTCGACACGCTGTCGCCCAGCATCCGGTAGAATGTCCGATAGGCGTCATCAAGCGCCCGCCTCGAGCTGACGCCGGCCACCAGCGCGCCGAACGTCTGTTCCAGCCCCGGTAGAATAATCGGCAGCGCGTAAGCCGTCTTCGGCGGCTCCGGGTACGGGCCGCAGGAGAAAGGGCCGAATCGCCTCTCCAGATCATTCACCTCTTCTAGCTGCCCTCCGCTCGCGACCTCAGCCAACCGCCACGACGTCGGCGCTACTTGACTCAGATCAACCGATTCCGGGCTGATGGCGGTTCCGGGTTGAATCCCAGAACTCGCGGCGAGCGTGGCCCGGGCGCCGTCGCCGTCGAACAGGTAGAGCAGCGCGAAAGGCAGGTCGAGTTCATGCCCGCCGAGCGCCGCCGCGATCAATGTACAGGCATCCTCCACCGTCTTCGCATCCGCTGTGCGGTCGGCCAGATCGCGCAAGACTTTCAGCCGCCTTTCAGCTAGCGTCTGATCAGTCATCTCAGTTACCGGGTGGAACAATCCGCCGACTTCGCCCGTCTCGTCTCTGATCGGACTGAATGAAAAGGTGAAAAAGGTCTCTTCCAGGTATCCGTTGCGGTCGAGGAACACCCGCTGGTTGACGATGAATGAAGTCTCCCCGGCGGAGGCGCGCTCGAACGCCTCGCCAATTGCTGGCCAGGCCGAAAACCAGCACTCACGGAAGTCCTGCCCCATCGAATGTGGATGCTTCGCGCCACAGATCGGCCAGTAACCGTCGTTATAAATCTGGGTTCGCTGCGGCCCCCACGCAATCGAGATCGGAAAATTGGAAGCGAGACATAGATTGACCGTCGTTCGCAGGCTCTGCGGCCAGGACTCAATCGGCCCGAGCGGGGTCTTCGACCAATCCATCTCACGAATTAATTTACCCATCTCACCGCCCCCGGTCATCCAGCCGGAGGCCCCTGATGTCCTTGCTCTCTTAGCCTTCCCATTCATGGCATTTCACCATCATCCTGATCTATTAATAGTGAAATCATGATATTCACATGTAAACCGTGGTTCGTCTATGCCCAACTCTATAACCAGGCAATCGAACAATGACTCATCAAAGCAACCTTTCCTATAATTTCCCCCGACGCGTCATAGATAAAAAATCATTGACACGATGCCTGTATAGAATGTATAAACTGACCGGTCGGTCGAGATTGTAGAATCTTACGACAGGGCAACTGTATAGAATGGCAGCGAAACAATTCGTTCAAGAATATGAAGATCAAAGGCGCGAGGAGCTGATAAAGGCGACATATTATGAGGTCGCCGAGAAGGGCTATTCGGCCGTCACTCTTCAGGACATTGCGAAACGCGCCGGCGTGAGTAAAGGCTCGACGCTTTATTACTTTGCCACGAAGGAAGACCTCTTTCTTGGGGCGCTTGAATGGATGGTCAATCAGTTCGACATACGCATTGGCCAGGCGATCGCGGACGTCGAGGACCCGGTCGAAAAGGTGCGAGCTCTGATTGGAACCATCTTCGCCAACGCTCAGGAGAGCCGCCAGTTCTTCCTGGCCTATTCCGACTTCGTCAGCATAGGCACACGCAACAAGCGTTTTCACGACTTGAACGCGAAGTTTTACGACGGTTGCTGCGGTCACAACCGCGAGGTGATAGAGGCTGGAATGAGGGCGGGAGTATTCCGCCAGGTGGATGTGGAGGAGGCTAGCGTAATGATGCGCGCGCTGGTTGACGGCCTCATGCTTCAATGGTTCTTCTCTTCAGAAGGCACTTTCGACGACTATCGCCGTCGCTGCGAAAGAATTGTGCTTGATTATTTAACCGGCGGACGATTTCAGGCGCTGGCGGCAGATTCTACCTAAGCCGCTAAATTTTTTTAGAGATAGCTGACCGTCCGGTCAGTTAATTTATGGATAAAATCCAGATTGCATTAGGAGGAGGGAGGTTATGCTTAATTATACGAGGAAAAAAGTCGGAAAGTTTGGGCTGACTCTGGTTGCGGTTTTGGCTTTGGGCATAGTCGCAATCGCCCAGCAGCCAGTCGAGCAGAAGGTTTCGTTCTATCTCGACGGCAAGATCGGCAATGAGGTGGTCAAAAAGGGAACCTATAAGCTGGTCATCCCCGAATCCGATCAAGGCGCATTCGAGATCAAGGTCGGAAAGAAAACCATCACGGCGCAATTCACCAAGCGTCAGAACAAAGAGGAGGCCGAGGCCGACAAGATGACCTATCGCGACAACGGCGACGGCGCGCGCATCATCGCCACCATCACTCCGCGCGGGCGCAAATTCACGCTCCTGCTTGAGGAGAGCGGCGTCGCGAGCAAGTAATATTTCGAACGGTTTTGTACTGGCGGAAACTGCAAGGGCCTGTATCGCGAGATGCAGGCCCGTTTTTTATATCTGCTTTCAAGTGTATGAGGTCTGCTAGGCGCCGCAGGGCGCCGCAGGGCATATTGATTTCTCTGTGTCCTGCGGTGGCTATTTAGCCATAGGAAAACTGCTATTGATCGAAATCCAAAAAAAAATAACCCGCCGTTGTCGCCAACGACGGGTCAATTGAGTAAAAGGTAAGGAGAGAGAAATATCTCAAAAAAATGCTCGAATAAAACCCTTAGGGCTTCTTGCCTTTCTTTCCGCCCTCGTCCCGCTTATCGCCGCCCCGGTCGTCATTCTTCTTCTTTTCGACGGGACGCTCAGGCTCTTTTCTTTTATCCTTTTGAAGCGACCACTGAATGTCAGGTTGAGCCAAACCGCTGAGCGCAAGGGCTGAACTGATCAACATAGTGAGTGTGATGTACTTGAGTGCTTTCATCATATGTTTACCCCTTTTCTTCAATATATTCTATCTAAATTCCGGCAAGGGGATAGCCGCGCTCTCCTCCTCCTTTTAGTAGCCGCTTCCTTAAGCCGAGCGGCGACGATCTTAACAGAGAGTTCTCATTGATAAGGATCGCTGATTCAACTCTCAGATCTTGTCGTTTCCTTTACTACACCGCGCTTATTCGCAACGTCCGTGCCATTTCTCATTCAGCCGGCAATCATGGGCAATCCACTGATTACCATAGGCTTAACATGATCGCCCCGCGACTTGCGCGCAGACCGCCAGCCCAAAACGCCCTGATTTCGGTAGTGGCGTTAACGATTTGGTATAGGCGACGGGGCGTTGAACGGCCATTTCGATGCGCTACGCGACCAGGCCAGGAAACTGACCACGCCCGCGGCCAGCGCGACCAGGCTGAATATTATGATGTCAGGATGAAGAGTCAAGTAGATGAACGACCATCCGGCGAGCGCGATCAGACTCGGCGCCGGGTATAGCCAGATGCGATACGGACGCTCCATCTTCGGCGAGTTCTTTCGCAGCAAGGCCACGGCGAAGATCTGGCCGGCGAATTGTACAATGATCCTGGTCGCGATCAGAACGTCAATCACGATTCCCAACGAGAAGAAGCTGCAGATGATTGCGACGACCCCGATCACCAGAAGCGAGACGTGAGGGAAGTTATGCTTCGGGTGTAGGCGACTGAAGACGTTGAAAAAGTATCCGTCGCGCGCGGCGGCGAACGGGATGCGCGAATATCCGAGCAGCAGCGCGAAACACGACCCGAGCGCCGTCCACAGGATCATGACCGTCACAACCGCAGCCACTTTCGGCCCGTAAATCCTCTCCATCATTACCGAGACGACGAAATTTGAAAGCGGCTTTTTGGCTTCGGCGGGCACGAACTCGCGCCATGGAACTACGCCGATGATCGAGAGGTTGATTGCGATGTAGATTGCCGCGACCGCGATCACGCTAATGATGACCGAGCGCGGGATCGTCCGTCCGGGATTTTTGACCTCGTCGCCGATGTAGCAGACGTCGTAATAGCCCAGATAATCGTAGACGCCGATCCGTGAGGCCGCGCCGAGTCCGAACAGAAATCCGGTCGAGAAGTTGAACGCGTTGGGCGGGAAATCAAAAGCAACTTTAGGATCGAAATGCATCACGCCAGTTACGATCACCGCGCCGGTCGTGAGCAGCGATCCGATCCAGAGACTGACGGTGATCTTGCCGACGTGCGTGATCTGACGGTAAAGCAGCGCGATGTTGATCAGGCCGATGACTATCGCCGCGCAGTAGATGTTGATAGACACCCCTCCGACCGACGTCGAGAACTGAGGCGCCTTCCAGATGTAATCCAGATATTGCGCGAACCCAATGTAACCTGAGGCGATCTCCAACGGCCCGCTGATGATGAACTGCCAGATGAAGAGGAAAGCCATCAATCGCCCGAATGTCTCGCGCCCGAAGCCTTCGCGAAGGTATACGTATGAGCCGCCTGAGCCGGGCATCGCCGCGCCGAGTTCGCTCCAGACCATGCCGTCGGGGATGACGATCAGCAGCGCGACCAGCCAGCCCAACATCGCCTGCGGCCCGCCCAGCGCCCCCAACAGCAGCGGAATGGTGATGAAGGGGCCGATGCCGATCATGTTGGACATGTTCAACGCCGTGGCTTGCAGCATTCCGAAATGTCGAATCAGGCGCGGAGAGTTTTGATCGTTCATTCAGTTCAATCCAGCAGCGAAAGGAAGTTGAGTCAGTACCGCGAGCAGTAGCGAGCGGCGCCTCCGTTCAATCCAGAAGCGCGAGGAAATCGGTGAGAATCCGTTCCGTGATTCCCCAGATGGGCCCGCCTTCGGAAGGGTAGGCCGGCCATTTGTTGACCACGCCGTCCAGGGGCGTTGAAAAAAAGCTCGACCGGCCCTCACGCTTCAAGTCGGCGACCGAAATCCAGAAGGCGCGGGCGACCTCACCGTTCAGTTTCATCGTGAATTCAGGAGGCGCGACGGCGACGAACGGCGTGATCTCCAGTCGTGGCAGGCGAGCGTTCGTCGGAGCAAGAATTTCCAACTGGCCGATAAACTCGCCGCCGTCGAGCAAATCGATTCCGACCTCTTCGTAAGTTTCGCGCGCCGCCGTGGCGATCAAATCTCTGTCCTCGACCTGCGCTCGCCCGCCCGGCAGGGCCAGATGCCCCGACCAGTGGTCGCCGGGACGCTCGGCGCGTTTGATGATCAGCGCCTGCGCCGAGCCTTGCGCTTCGCGCAGGATCAGCGAGACCGCGGCTTGTGGGACGCGGTCTCGCTCAATCGGCATGCGGCGCGGGGCCATAAGCCGCTGATCGAGTTGTCGACGGATCATCTCGAAATCGCCCATCTATAATTCTCAAGAAAACGTTTTCAGCCACGAATGAACACGAGCCAACATCCGTTCCCTGATCGGCTATTTGTTTCCTCCGCCGCTTCCGTTCGTGAAAATTCGTGTTCATTTGTGGCTGAAATTCTAGTTCTCGAATTCTATCTTAATTCCTTGGCCGCTTGCCTGCGCATGATCGAAACCACTTCGCGTCCGCCGAAAGACGTTTCCGCGACTGTCATTCCGCAAAACACAAATCCGGCGCGCCCGGCTTCGCTCATCTCTTTCTGCATCGTCGAAGTCTTGTTCGTGGCCAGCAGCCTGTATTCGTAAGCCGTCTTGTCGCTCTCCGAGCGTTCGAGGATGACAATCACTTCGCGCCCGCCGAACGCCGAGTCGTAGATCGTCTGGCCGGCGTAAAGAAACCCCGCCGCGCCCGCCCCGCTCAATTCCTTCTGCATCGTCGAAGTCTTGTTCGTGGCCAGCAGCCTATAATCGTAACGCGGGCCGTCGGCGTCGGGCTTGCGCGACATTATGACCACCATCTCGTTGCCGCCGACCGCAGTTTCGCCGCCCATCGCGCCTCCGAAACGAAAGCCTTCGGCGGCGGCCTGGTTCATCTCTTTTTCCATCGTCGAAGTCTTGTTCGTGGCCAGCAGCCGGTATTCGACCGCGTCGCCGGTTGAAACGTGGGCGTTGTCTAGAGGGCCGAACAAGCTCAAGATCATAACAAGATTCGCTATCAGCATTGATTCCCCTCCGGTATTGAATCGGACGTTTTAACTCAAAGGGGCGCAGCGCCGCTACGATACGGCATCACGCCGGGTTTGCGCAAAGTTGAAATGCGGCGGGCATGAAGTTTGTGGAACCAACGCCGCGCGCCGGCGTCTAAATTTGAACCGGCGGCGCAAAAAATTCGTAGAGCGTAGCCGATGCGGTCTGATATGCTGGGGCCCGGAAAAATCTTCGCGCCCTTGGTTTCTTCATGGTTGATCATCCGCAGGAGCGAAAAATGAATCCTCAATCAAATTCGGCCAGTCACGATCAATCCATTCACCGGTTCATTCGCAAACTGGCGCTGCTGCTCGCGTTCAGACAGTCGTTGGCGTTCGTAACGATCTGGTTTTTCATCTGGGGCGCCGTCGCGCTGGTTCTTCGCGCGGCGTCGGCCACGCCCCGCGGTCGGTTGTTGTGGGGCGCGACCGGGATAGCCGTCGCCGTCATCGCCGCCGCGTTTGTTTCGAAAAGGCGATTGCCGTCTCGAGACTCCGTGCGCGCGATGCTCGACAACAGGAACGATTGCGGCGGGCTGTTGATGGCCGGCGCCGACGCCGACCTGGGGACCTGGCGGGTCCCCGAAGTCATATTGCCGAGGTTGCGTTGGCGGAAAGCGCGCGCGTTCGGAATGCTGGCGGCCTCGTCCGCGTTCGTCCTCATCAGCCTTCTCGCGCCGGTCCGATTCGCGGCGATCAATGCCGCCCGCCCGATGGACGTCAGCCGCGAAGTCGAAAACCTGTCGGCTCAAATCGAAGCGTTGAAGGAGGCTCAAGTCATCGAAGAGGCCAAGGCCAAAGCCCTCGAACAGATGCTCGATCAGCTCGGCCAGGAGACTTCGGGCGAAGACCCGGCCAAAACCTGGGAGGCTCTGGACCATTTGAACGACGCGGTCGAAAAAGCCGCCAAAGAAGCCGCCGAAACCGCCAACGCCAGGCAGGAGCGATTGGCCAGAGCCGAGGCCCTGGCAGAAGGTCTGACGGCGGGGGCCGATCAACTCGATTCGAAGACGATGACCGAAGCGATGCGGACGCTCGGCGAAATGGCGCGGGAAGCGGTCAAAGAAAACGAATCGCTCGCCGGCGATCTATCGCCCGAAACGCTGGAGGCCATCAAGTCGGGATCACTCAAGGCGGAACAACTCAAAGACCTCTCGAAGGCGCTTAGTCAGAATAAATCCGCGCTCAATCAGAAACTCTCAAAATTGAGTCAATCCGGCCAGCTCGGGAGGATCAATCCGAACTCACTCAAAGGCGACGCGCAGGCCAACCGCCGCGACAATTCCGGCCTGGCCAGATTTCTGAAAGAGAATGCTGAGAAGATGTCTGTCGATGAGGCCACCCTCCAGTGGTATGCGGGCAAGGGCGGCGTTGATCGCGGGCGCGGAGACGCGGCGATGACCTGGACTGACGGCTCGAGCGAGAAAGATGCGAGGTTCAAGGAGAAGACGCTGCCGCCTTCGTCTGTCGCCGGGTTGAATGACAGCCAGCTCGTAGGCCTGAGCGCGAGCGCGCCGACGGCGGATACGGGCGGCGTCGCGGCGCACGGCGCGTTGAACAGCGCTGCCTCGGGTGGCGGCTCTGCCTATACGCAAACAATACTGCCCCGCCACAGGGGCGCGGTGAAGCGTTATTTTGATAGGCCGCAGTCGAAATGAATGCGCTCTCAATTCCTATTCCACTCTCAATTTTTTGAGCGGCATTCGATAAAGCGCAGGTGGCGTATGCGTAATTGGATTAAGTTTGTGGCGCAAGGGCTGCCGCCAATCTTATGCCATTGGGCTTACGCTCCCCGTACTGCGCCAATGATTACTTCTCGAACTTTATGACGGAAACGATCCTGCAACCTGAAGAAATCAAACCGGCGGTCGAGCTTGCTAACAGGGCCTTGGCCGAACTCGACCGCATTCTGCTTGGCCGATCCGAACTTCATCGTCTTGTGTTCGCCGGCGTTCTGAGCCGGGGACACATTCTGCTCGAAGGGCTGCCAGGAGTTGGAAAGACGGCCCTGGTCAAGGCCCTCGGCAGTCTGTTCAACCTGCAATTCAATCGCGTGCAGTTCACGCCCGACCTGATGCCGAGCGACATTCTGGGCGCGCACATCCTTCAGGAAAATCATGACGGCCGCCGCGCGATGGAGTTTCACCCCGGCCCGATCTTCACCAACTTGCTGCTCGCCGACGAGATCAACCGCGCCTCGCCGAAGACCCAGTCGGCATTGCTCGAAGCGATGCAGGAGCGCGCCGTGACGCTTCTCGGCTCGACCCGCCCGCTGCCAGACCCCTTCTTCGTGCTCGCCTCGCAAAACCCCATCGAACTCGAAGGCACATACCCGCTGCCCGAAGCGCAACTCGACCGCTTTCTCTTCAAGCTCAACGTGACGGGCGCCGACGTCGAAACGCTCGATCGGATCATCTCCACGCGGCGGCGGGGCGAGCCGCCCGCGCCCGAGTTCGTGATTAGTGGCGAAGACCTTCGGCGGATTTTCTCCGCGATGGACCGCGTCTTTCTGCCGAAGCCCGTGT
This sequence comes from Blastocatellia bacterium, assembly GCA_036565725.1. Taxonomy (GTDB): domain Bacteria; phylum Acidobacteriota; class Blastocatellia; order RBC074; family RBC074; genus JAJVID01. Next base: position 2,569 of record DATCXQ010000006.1, on the reverse strand, counting down.
CGCGCTACGTCTCGCGCCTGGTGGCCGCGACGCACGCCGATTCGGACGAGGCGATTGACGACGTGCGCGATTACGTCGCGTACGGAGCTTCGCCGCGCGCCGCGATCGCCATGGCCGAAGCCGCGCGGGCTTACGCCTTGCTCTCTGGCCGCCCGACCGTCGGTTTTGACGACGTGAAGGTCGTCGCCACGCCCACGCTCAATCACAGGCTGGTCCTGAATTACAAAGCGCGGTTCGACGGTGTGGGTTCGCGCTCGATCATCGCGAAGCTGATCGAACGGATGGACGAGACCGGTATCAGGTTGCCGCGCGACGTGCGGATCGAGGCCTGAGGGAGAGAAAATATGAACGCATGGATCAGAGGGCGGTTGAAAGTTACGCGCCCGGAGAATAAACAGGAGAATTTAGTTCCCGCGAACGGATCAGGTCCAAAAGCGCCGCAAACTGGACGGTTTGCGCTACCACTGCGCTTTTTCGCCGCATTGCTGTGCGCGCTGCTGACGGCGGCTTCGGCTTACGCCACGGACTACGACGACGTTTCGGTCAAAGTTGAAACGGTGACGGAGGCGCATTCGTCGAGCGGTTACGACGAATACCGCGTGACGGTCACCAACCGCTCTCTGACGAAATCTCATCGAGTGACGGTGGCCATGTACGGAAGCTCTTACCTCGACAACGTCAGCGAGGCTCGCCGCTCGGTTGAAGTAGCGCCGTCCTCAACTGCGACCGTCTCCATGTTTAAGCTGGTGAGCGGCGGCGTCGGCGTGTGGAGGGTTACTATCGATGGAGAGCGCCAGAGCGAGGCCGTTAATGTCGACACTTCTCGCACCAGCGCCTGGGTCAGCCATTCGCAAAACGCCTTCTATGTGTTGAGCAGCCGCGACGTTGAAAAAACGGGGCTGATGAACGAGGCGTCGGTCGTCGAGGGTTTCAAGAACGCAAGCGGCGAGAATGAGGTGGCGTATCTTTCTTACAAATCGCCCACCTCCGAATGGAGCGGGAACTGGGTGGGCTATTCGGGCTTCGACGCCGTGGCGCTCACCGCCGGGGAATTGCGTGAGGCGCCGGACGCCGTGCGCTCCTCCTTATGGCGCTTCGCCGAATGCGGCGGATCGTTGCTCATAATCGGCGCCTGGGAGATTCCGCCGCAATGGCGGTCGCGGCGCGTCCTTTCAATCGAAGCGGAGGAGGAAGGGGTCGGCGCGTGGAAGAAGGTTTGGCTGCCGTTGCCGGAGGCGACGCAAACTTACAATGTCGGATTCGGGCAGGTGACAATGATTGACGCCGCCGGCGTACAAAGTATCCTCCCCGCGCATTGGAAGGCGGTAAAACTGAGCTGGAAAAACTCGCGGCCCAGGGATGAAGGCTACGGCGACATCGTCGACATCAATAAAGCTTTTCCCGTAGTCGAACGAATCGGGATTCCGGTGCGCGGGCTCTTCGTCCTGATGCTGGCTTTCGTGGTCGTGATCGGGCCGATCAACCTGATCTGGCTGGCGCGGAGGCGCAAAAAAATCTGGATGTTGTGGACCGTGCCTGTAATCGCGCTGGTCGCCTGTCTGGCCGTCACCGGCTTCGCGCTCTTGGGTGAGGGGGTGAGCGCGACGTCCCGCACTGAAGCCTTTACGATCCTCGACGAATCATCCCATCGTGCGACGACCATAGGCTGGACGGCTTTCTACGCTCCGATCGCGCCGAGGGAGGGCTTGCGTTTCGGCTATGACACCGAGCTTGCGCCGGTGACGCCTGAGATGTGGCGATACAGAGGCGGCGGGGGGGGCGATCGCACGATTGATTTTTCAAACGACCAGCATCTGGATTCGGGGTGGGTCACGGCGCGCGTCCCGGCGTATTTCAAATTCCGCAAGAGCGAGACGAGGCGCGAGCGGATTACGATCAGGCGCTCGGGCGATTCGATCAGCGTCGTCAACGGATTGGGCGCGGACATAAACGCGCTCTGGCTGGCCGATCGCGACGGCAAGATTTATTCGGCGAAAGAGATTCGGGCAGGCGCGGAGGCGAAATTGAGCCTGACGAGTTTCGGAATCGTCGAAAATAGAGCCGGCCTACGTGGGTTGTTTACCGCCGACGATTGGTTGGGGGAGATGAAAACGGCCGAGCGCGCTCCGCAGCGATACCTGACGCCGGGGTGTTATCTGGCCGCGCTCGACGTCAGCCCGTTCGTCGAAGAGGGGTTGAAAGGCGTGGAGACTCGTAAAGCCCACACGCTGGTTTACGGCGTCGGCGCGGAGGAGGAGCGATGAAGGTCGAGATCGTCAACCTGAAAAAACATTTCGGCGTGACGCGCGCTGTCGACGACGTGTCGTTCGCGTTCTCTTCCGGCCAGATCGTCGGCTTCGTCGGCCCGAACGGCGCCGGCAAGACCACCACACTGCGCATGCTCGCCACGCTCATCGAGCCCGACGGCGGGCGACGCGTTGATCGACGGGGTTTCGGCGGTCGAGGAGCCTGAGCGCGCGCGACAGTTGGTCGGCTACGTGCCGGACTCGTTGCCCACGCACCGCGACATGTCGGTTCACGAATACCTCGATTTCTTCGCCCGCGCTTA
>DATCXQ010000002.1:0-2102 GCA_036565725.1 Blastocatellia bacterium | reverse complement strand
GCCGGTCTCGCCATCGGCCTGGCCGGGGCGTTGGCGCTGACTCGCTTGATGAAAGCCTTATTGTTCGGCGTGAGCTCCAGTGATCCGTTGACCTTCGGCTCAATCGCGCTGCTGCTTGCGCTCGTCGCTTTGCTGGCGTGCTGGGTCCCGGCCCGACGCGCTACCAGGGTCAATCCGATAATCGCGTTGCGGCAGGAGTGAGGCGCGCAGTCTTCTTACGCTTGCGCCTGATGTCGGGGCGCGGTTGGAAGATTAACCTCTCAATGATGAGAGCCGGGGAAACAGAAAGGGAAAAAGAGCAAAAACAACAAAACCTTGTTTTCATATCGTTCTACCAGAAGCCATGCGTTATTATCACGCCCTCCCATGACGTTCTGTCAGACTCCATCGCGCTGCGAGGTTTCTATGAGATTTGGAGACATTATTTCCGAGGCGGCCAAACTGGCTCGCCCGATCGCGCCCAGCGAAGAGTGCTCAGCGGCCACTGTCGCCTCCGTCATCATCTCCGGTTTGGGAAATACCTATACAGGCGTATGCGTGGATTTCGAGTGTGGAATAGGGTTCTGCGCCGAACACGCCGCCGCCGCCGAGATGTTAAAGCGCCGCGAATCCAAAATTTCAATGGTAGTGGCGGTCAATGACCGCGGCGAGGTGCTGCCGCCCTGCGGCCGCTGTCGTGAAATGATGTGGCAACTCGATCCGGCGAATAGAGAAGCGCTGGTAATCCTCGGCGGCGACTGGGCGCTGCCGCTGCGCGAACTGCTGCCCTACAGGTGACGCCTATTTCCAAATTGGATTGTAAACAGTTTGAGGAATTGATTATGAAGCGTAGCGTCTCCATCAGTCTTCGTTTTCTCGTTCTGCTGGCGCTGCTATTGCAGGAAGCGCCAGCAGACAATACTTTTGCACAAGGGCAAGCCATTAAGCTTATCTCGAAGATGGAGTCGCTGTATCAACGCGGTTTTTGGGTTGCAATTCAGATTGATCCGAAGACAGGGAAGCGTGTCGCTGTCTCGCCCCAACTGAGCAATGGGGGTGCGGCAGGTTATTGACGAAAAGAGGAGATATCCTAATGGAAACTTTATGGCAAGACGTTCGCTTCGGATTCAGGATACTGTTAAAGAGTCCTGCTTTTACGCTCGTCGCGGCGCTCTCCCTGGCGCTCGGCATCGGCGCGAACACGGCTGTCTTCTCCATCATCAACGCCTCGCTGCTGAAGCCGCTGCCGGTCGAAGAGCCTGAGCGTCTGGCGTCAGTCTTCACTACGGACGCAAAGAATCCGGGCAATCTTCCGACATCTCATCTGAACTACGTCGATTATCGCGATCAGAACCAGGTCTTCTCCGGCCTACTGGCATACAGCTTTGCGCAAGTGAGTTTGACCAGGGGAGAAACGACTGAGCCGGTCTTTGGCCTTGTCGTATCCGGCAACTACTTTGACGTGTTGGGAGTGAAGGCCGCGCTGGGTCGCACGTTTATGCCGGACGAAGACAAGACCCCGGGCGCGCATCCGGTCGTCGTGCTCAGCCACGGCTTGTGGCAGCGCAGTTTCGGCGGCGATACGAATCTGGTAGGGAAAACAATTTCGGTGAATCGTCACGATTTCACTGTCATCGGAATCGTCCCCGAAGGTTTCAGCGGGACCGACCTGGGGCCTGGCCCTGACCTGTGGGTTCCGATGATGATGCACGATCAGGCGCAGCCGGGGTTCGATTTCTACAACGAGCGGCGCGCCCTCATTCTCAATCTGATCGGCCGCCTCAAGCCTGGCGTTACGCTTCAGCAAGCGCAGGCTTCACTCAAAATTTTCGCCGGCCAGTTGGCGCAATCCTTTCCTAAAGACAATGAAGGGCGCGGCGCGAAGACCGTTCCGCTGCTCCAGGCCAGGATTGACCCTGACGGGTCGGGCCAACTGCTGCTCGCTTCGGGAGTGATGATGGCGGTCGTCGCTCTGGTCTTGTTGATCGCCTGCGCCAACATCGCCAACCTGCTGCTGGCGCGCGGCGCGAACCGTGCGATGGAGATGGCCGTCAGGCTTTCCCTCGGCGCTTCGCGGGGACAACTCCTTGGCCAGCTCCTCACGGAAGCCATCATGCTGGCGC
>DATCXQ010000918.1:0-11256 GCA_036565725.1 Blastocatellia bacterium | reverse complement strand
CGCGGCGCCGCGCGAGTAAGCAGGCGGCAGTCCCATCGGTCAGCCGCTTGCTCGTTCGCACGGCGCCGCGCCAAAATAGAGGCAAATGAAACCCGGACAAATATTGCGGCGCGCTACAATTCTTATACTGACCTTCTATGTTGTAGCCGGCATGGCCTCAGCGCCAGATCGCGCGTCGGGGCAAGACCATCCCAAATCTGGCGCCACGAACGCCGAGCATAAGTACACGCCGTTATCCATATGGAATGCATGCGGCATCATTCCATATGAAGACTATGATGGATGGCTCCATCAGTTAGGCCTGAAATGGAACTGCAGCGATGGGGCGAAAGTATACGCAGTCGAGGACAATTACACGTCGGCCCGCGCGGCTGAAGCGGAGAGCAAGGCGCGACTCGAAGAGAAGGGGCCGAAGCCTGAGCCCTGGCGGATAGCGCGGACAGATTCCTTAGGCGATGCGACGATTGTCGAATTCGCCGAACCAGTGTCGGTCGGCCTTAAAGAGGACGCGTCGAATCATTGGGCGATAATGTGGACGCGCGACAGATCGTTATTTTTGATATGTGGCCCCGATCGGGAACACGTCATTGATTATTATCAAAGGCGTCACAGTGGCGAGGCCAAAAGATGAGCGCGGTACGAACAGTCCCAGCGTCGTTTTGAATTGTCTCTTTAAAGGATTAACGACGGCGCGCAGTTTCAAGAATATGCGCGCATTGATTTCCGCCACGGTTTTGATTACGATCTTGCTCCCTTCCCCCGGTCGGCCTAAACTGCTTGTCGCAAATAGACTATCTGTAATTATCCGTTGCAACCCCTGCTGCAAAGGAGGAGGCGAATAAAATATGAAAGTTAATGAGATCATGAGACTACGACCACTTGCTCTGGTTTGCGGTCTGGCGCTGTTTTTTGCGGCGACGCCGATGGTTTTTGCGCAACAGACGCCCGCCAAGAACACAATTAAACCGACTCTGAAAATACAATCCGTTCCGAACGGCGCGAAGGTCAAGTTCAGAGGCGTCGTCATGAGCCGCGACGCCGATACGTTTACGATGCGCGACCGGAATCGTACGGATTATGAAGTCCTCTTGACGGGCGCTACGAGCGTCAAGAGTGAGGGAAGCCTCCTTCGCCTCGGCATCGGCAAGAAATACGCCATGGCCGACATCCTGCGAGGGCTGATCATCGAAGTGGAAGGACGCGGCAACTCGCAGGGGCAGCTCGTGGCCGACAAGGTCAGGTTCAGAGAATCGGACCTGCGGGCCGCGATTACGACTGACACGCGCGTCAATCCGGTCGAGGAGAATCAGGAGCGCCTGTCCGGGCAGATGGACGAGTTGGCCACCATCGCCGCCGAGGCCAGAAACGAAGTGCGCCAGGCTAATGAGCGCATTACGTCTCTGGACGATTACGACGTGCAGGAGACCGCCACGGTGAATTTCAGTTTGAACAGCGCGGTTCTCTCGCCCGATGCCAGGCGACAACTCGACGCCCTTGCGCAAAAAGCGCTAACCGCCAAGTGGTATATGGTCGAGGTCAGCGGACACGCCGACTCGACCGGCAGCGACGCCAAGAACTTCGTACTCAGCCAGCGGCGCGCAGAATCGGTGATTCAATACCTGGCTGTCACTCATAAAATTCCGGTCCGTCGCTTCGTCACCCCGATGGGGTACGGTAAGACGGAGGCGGTGGCCGATAACAAGACCGCGTCGGGGCGCGCCCAAAATCGGCGAGTGGAAGTCAAAGTGCTTCTCAATCGCGGCATGAGTCAGGGCGCGTCAACGCCATCCGCGGCCAAGCAGTGATCGAAATAGAGTGTCGAAGATAGAGGATCGAAGATCGCGTCATCCGTTCTATCCTCGATCTCCAGGCGTTGATCAACATTTCGGCCGTCGGGCAGAAAAACAGGGGGCGGAAAAAGAAGATCTTTTTCCGCCCCCTGTTTTTTGTTGACGCCTTTCAGCGACCGAGGCGACGATCTACGTTCCGATCCCCGCCCCTCGGCGCGTGCGGCGGCGCCGGTTTATTTGAGCCTCACAGGAGCTTCCTGTTTAAGCTCGATGCTGTTGGTCGTAAGCGTCGTCGACATGACGCGCTGCAGATTGGCAATGGCTATGTTGTAGTCGGCCTTCGCCTGCAGTTCGCTGATCTGCGCCACCGAGAGCTGGTTCTGGCGCTCCAGGACGAAGTAGGCGGGCTGCAGACCGGCGGCGAATTTTTTCTCCTCGCCGTCGAGCTGTTGCCGGGCAAATTTAGTCGCAGCCTCCGCCGCGTCAATGCGCATCTTCGCCGTCTCTACCGCCTGGACGGCGTTCCGGACTTCGACTTCGATTCTCTGCATCAACTGGCGCGTCTGCAGATCTATCTGCCGATCCTGTTCGAGGAACTTACCCAGGTTGGCCTTCGCAGTGCGGTTGCGCAGCGGCAAGCTTATCTGGACGCCTACGCTCCAGGTGCGGAACTGATTCTTGAAAAGGTTGCCGAGCGCCGTGCCATAGCCACCGGTAAATTGATCGTCTATCTGCGCCATCCGCGTGAAAGGCACAGCGGGGTTGAAAGGGATAGTCTGAACCGCCGGAACGAAATTACCCGAGGCATCCCTCACCGCCACAATTGAGTTGCAGACGCCGCTGTTGTTGTCACCAGGGGTTAAAAATGTTGGGTTCCCGCAGTTGGGCGCCGTACCAGAAGTAACACCAGGCGTTCCACCAAGACCGTCGGTGCGGTAGCTGGCGATCAAATCGATCTGCGGCTTGGCCTGGTTGCGGGAGAAATCGATGTCGATCTTATTGATCTCTTTCGAAAGGTTCTGTTGTCTGATCTCGGGGCGATTCTCATGCGCGAGCTTGATGGCGTCCTCGACCGGAACCGAGGCCGATTTGGCGTCGAACGACTCGAGCGGGTCTATGAGCGATGACCATAACTCATCGCTCGGACCGCTGGCGGTCAGGTTCTTGAGCGTGTTCTCGGCTATGCCAACATTATTCATCGCCTGGAAGACCGATTGGCGGCGCGATTCGAGCGCGCTCGCGGCGGAGACGACTTCAACCAGCGCGAGCGTGCCGACTTCGGCCTGGCGCTTGGTGTTGTTGAGGAAGGTCTCGGCCAGACTGACCGACTCTCGTTGAACAACCTCATTCTTGATCGCCAGCGACAGGTTCCAGTAAGCCTGCGTCACATCAGAGATGATCTGGATCACCCTCTGTCGAAACTGAGCGTCGGTCAGATCCAGTCGCTTTTTAGCGACCTTGATATTACGGCGCCCCTGGTCAATCTTGTAATCCCTGAACAGCGGCTGGTTGAATTGAAACACAAGCGTCGGAGTGTACTCCGTAGACAGTTGGCTCGTATTGGAGGCGCTGCGAGTATTGATGAAATCGGCTTGAAGAAATCCCCCCCCTCGCTCGAGATTCTTGGTCATGCCGAAATTGTAAGTATAAAACTTATTGGTTATGGTATTGCCCCCATCGAGACCTTGATCGCGCAACGCGGTCGCGCGGCCGAGACTGTTATAAAGGATGCGCGAGGTCGCAGTCGGGTCGTAAAACCCCTGAGCCGCGATCAGGTCGTACTGGATCATGCGCACGTTTTCCCTCTCAAGTTCGATGTCGATGTTCTTCTCGAGGGCGGCCTCGATGGCGTCGCGCAGATACCATTTCACGACCTTGCCCGGCGTAAGGCCGACTGTGCGTTGTGGGATCGGGCGCGCGACGATGTCTTGAATCTGTATGGAGGGACTCGGCGTCGCCTGTGAGTCTTGCGCCACGGCGGGCATCGAGATTAATGATGCGCAAAAAATGGCGCAAAACACGGTCAAACGAGGGGCCATACTCAGGCTAAGAACTCTGCGGGCGACGGCCCGCGGCCAATTGATATTCATCTCTCTTCTCCGTGTAAAAACCGCTTACAGAAATCTGATCGGGTTAGTTAGCTTACCGTCAGCCTTTACGCGACTGAGACGGCAAGAGTTGCAAGAAACTTGGAAGAGCCCGGGAGCGCGCGCATCCTTGCGCGATTCCAGGGGTTCACGACCGATAATCCGCGTTAATGTGAATGTAATCTTCGGTCAAATCGCAAGTCCATTCGTCGACCTCGGCTTCACCCTGGCGCATGTCGAATGTGACTATCACTTCGTCGCGTTTCAGGATTTCGAGGGCGCGCTCTTCGTTGAACGGCAATCCCACTCCGTTTCGCGCGACGGCCAGGCCGCCGAGTTTGATTTCAACTTTTGAAGGATCGAACTTCACGCCGCTGCGTCCGGCGGCTGCCAGAATCCGCCCCCAGTTCGCGTCGGCGCCGGCGATGGCGGTCTTGACCAGCGGACTTGTGGCGATGGTCGCGGCGATCCTTGCGGCGTCGCGTTCGTTCGGCGCCCGGCGGACGCGAATCGAGATGAGTTTGCGGGCGCCCTCGCCGTCGCGCGCCACCTGTATCGCGAGGTCGCGGCAAACATCGGTCAAAGCCCCCACGAACAGCTCGAAATCGTCGCCATCGGACTTCGTGATCGGCTCGTTGCCGGCCGCGCCGTTGGCCAACACCGCCAGCATGTCGTTGGTCGAAGTGTCGCCGTCCACTGAGACGCGGTTGAAGCTCCTATCGACGGCGCGCTTCAAAGCCTTGCGCAGCGCCTCTTTGCCGACCGCCGCGTCCGTCGTGACGAAGGAGAGGAGCGTGGCCATGTCCGGATGAATCATCCCCGAACCTTTGGCCACGCCGGCGATCTTCACCACCCTGTCTCCCAGTTTGACGCTTCTGGCGGCGCGTTTAGGCCTGGTGTCGGTGGTCATGATCGCTTCGGCGACGTGGAAACCGGCCTTGCGAGAGAGCCGTCCGGTGGCCTCGCGCACGCCGCTCGCGATCTTGTCCATGTCCAATCGAACGCCGATCACGCCTGTCGAGGCGACCAATATTTCGCGGTCGTCGCAGTTGAAATACTCCGCGACCATTTGGGCGGTCGCGCGGGCGTCATTCGCTCCTCCCTCGCCAGTGCATGCGTTCGCGCCGCCCGAATTGACGACGATTGCGCGATGGGTCTTGAACCGCAGATGCTCGCGCGAAATCACCACGGGCGCGGCCTGTACGAGATTTTGCGTGAAGACGGCGGCGGCCACCGCCGGACGCTCCGAGAAGATTATCGCCAGATCGTCGCCGGCTTTTTTCAAACCGCATCGGGCCGTGCCCGCCAGAAAGCCTTTCGGCGCCGTGACCGAAAGCCGCTCCGAAGTTTTCCTCTCACCCATCTCTTCCTGAAACGAAGCTCACGGTTGTTGATTAACCGCCGGCCCGTTTTCGCTTCTTCCTTTCTTATTCCTTCCAAATCGCGTGCCATCCGTTTGCGGCGATTCAACTGATCGAATCATTCGACTTAGCTCCCACGCTTATTCGCCACAGGCTCGCAGATCAAGCTCTGATTGTTCGATTTCGGAATTCAGGTGTCCAGAATCGGGAATCACGCGCCGGGTCAGCGCCGCGAGCGTTAAATCAATTCAGCAGAATTCGTAGAAAACCAACCACGGGGATCATGGGGCGCACAGGGAGAGGCAGTATAAATCAGCCCCCATGTCCCCCGCGCTCCCAGTGGTCGATATTGTATTCGCGGCGTTGATTCACCTGTTTGGGGCATCAAGTTTAACGATCGGTATGTTCACTTGACTGACGTCGAAAGGCTCCGGCTGCGCGCCCTCGATCAGATCGAGAACCATCGCCACCTCGTCGCAGCAATTAAATTTGTGGCAATTGATGCAATCCATCCAGGTCTTGCGCGGCATCGCTTCGTGAGGGACCACGCGGAATCCTAGCTTGGCGAAGAAATCGACGACGTAGGTGAACGCGTACACCTGCACCAGGCCGTGCTCACGCGCCTCAGCGATGTTGGCCTCGACCAGCGCGCGCCCCAACCCGCGGCGTCCCGCGTTCTCGTCGACGGCGAGCGAGCGAACCTCGGCCATATCGCCCCATGTGAAATGCAATGCTGAACAGCCGAGCACGCGGTCGCCTTCGGCCGCCACGTGAAAGTCCCGGATGTTCTCGAAGATGCTGAGTAAGGTGCGCGGCAGCATCTGCTCTTCTTTGGCGTATTTGTTGATGAGCGCGTGAATCTGAATCGCGTCTTTCGTCCTGGCTTTGCGTATCTCCATCTCTTCTGATTGCGGATTGCGGATTGCGGATCAACCGCCAAGACGCCAAGAACGCCAAGAGTGTCTTAAAATTGCCGGCTTTTCACTATCTCTTGCGGCCTTCTCTCTGTCTTTTTCTTGGCGACCTTGGCCTCTTGGCGGTTGATCCGCAATCACTGCTTTGACTCTTCGACAATAACCTCTTCCAGATTGGCCAGCATTTCTTTGATCTCGGGCTTGCGGATGATGTAAGGCGGCAGAAAGCGCAGCACGGTGTCGTGCGTGCAGTTCATCAGGAATCCGCGCTCCATCATTTTCGCCGTCACGCCTTTGCCGTTGAATGTCAGTTCGGCGCCGATCATCAATCCGAGTCCGCGCGTCTCTTTGATCAAGGCGGGCTGGCGGCGCTGCAACCTGCGGAGTTGCTTTCTGAAGTAATTGCCGACCTCTGTCACGCGCTGCAGCAGGCCCTCTTCTTCAAGCATTCGCATAAATTCGAGGCTCAGCCGGCAGGCGAGCGGGCCGCCGCCGAAAGTCGTCCCGTGGTCTCCGGCCTTCAGCCCGTCGACGGCCTTCTCGGCGACGAGAAAGGCGCCCAGCGGGACTCCCAACCCCAGCGGCTTCGCCACGCAGAGCACGTCGGGTTTGACCGACGTGCTTTCGAAGGCGAAGACCTTGCCTGTGCGCCCCAGCCCGCATTGCACCTCGTCGAGGATCAGCAACGCGTCCACTCGGTCGCACGCTTCGCGCACGGCCTTCAGAAAATCGCCGTTGACCGGGTGAACGCCCGATTCGCCCTGAATCGTTTCGACGATGACGGCGGCGGTCTTTTCGTTGATCGCCTCGCGCGCTTCGGCGAAATCCTTCGCGCCGTTGTTCGGATCTATGAACCGGACGCCGGGGATTAGAGGGCCGAACGGCTTGCGGTATTTCTCCTGTTCGGTTATCGAGAGCGCGCCCATCGTCCGGCCGTGGAACGAATTGACGAGCGCGACGAACTCGGTCTTGTCTTCACGCCCCTGCCGGCGCTGCCACCCGCGAGCGAGCTTCAGCGCGCCCTCGTTGGCCTCCGTTCCGGTGTTGCAGAAGAAGACTCGCGACAGCCCCGAAGCCTTCACCAGGCGCTCGGCGAGCTGCCCTTGATAAGGATGGTAATAAAGATTCGAAGTGTGTAGCAGGTTCGCCTGCTCGCGCAGCGTCCTTCGCACTCGCGGGTGATCATAGCCCAGGACGTTGACGCCGATGCCCCCGATGAAATCGAGATAGCTCTTGCCCTTGTCGTCGTAGAGCGTCGAGCCTTTTCCGCGCACGAACATGACGGGGGCGCGCGCGTAGGTTTGCATGAGGTATTTCGCTTCGAGTTGTTGAATCTGTTCGAGGGCAGGCTGCGGCCCTGCCCCTTCAACTTTCGCTTCCGCTTCCGCGTACATCCTTCTCAGGTCTCCTTCTCAGGCTTTTCAGCTTTTTATGCCACAAGTAATCTCCGCCCCTGATCAGCCCCTCCGGCGAAACTTGCCAATTATAAACGTAAATCCAACACACGAGTTTTGAGTCGTCTTTAAGCGTGACTCTGCATCTGCGGCGCACAAAAAGGCTCGAAGCAGGGTATCGGGCGTCGAAGCCTTCATAGGTGTCCAGCGCCGCGAGCGTCTCGCCGTCATCGGGCAGTTGAAAGACTTCGCCCTTGATCTCAGTGTCGCAATCGGGATCAAGCACGGCGCCCGGATAGGCGTCCAGATCGTAGAGGCGTCCCGGTGTGGAAGCCCTCCCCATGTAACGCATCTTTTTCATAAGATGAGCCAATCTGCGGGGGGCCATCCCCGGTCGCAAAGTACCGTAGACGAACAGATGTTCAGGCATATCTTAAGGTCGAGCTTCAAAAAGCATATTGAACGGCTTCTCGGTCAGCCCTTTTTAAATAGGCCTGTCCAGTTTTGCCATATCAATAGCCATAATTTACATCCTCGGCGAACAATGAACTGCGGCAGCCTCATTCATGCAGTTACTACATTTATTATGTAGCCTGCGTTCGCGGGCTGTGAAATCAAGAGATTCGCGTACCGAGCGATTCGCCCGATTTCAAAGTCCGCGTCAGCGAATTCTCCCATGCCGCGCCGATTATGGCGATGTTCCTGACGCCCGCATCGAGCGCTTCCAGACAAGCGCGCAGTTTCGGACGCATCCCGCCCGTCGCCACGCCGCCGTTTAAAAGATCGTCAATCCGCTTTCGGTCAAGTTCGGCGATTCGCTCGCCATGCTCGTCGCGGACGCCGCCGACGTCCGTGACGAACACCAGGCTCTCGGCATTGCATCCGGCGGCGACCGCCGCCGCCATCTGATCCCCGTTGACGTTGTAATATTCAAAATCGGATGCGCCGAGCGCCAGACACGCCACAACCGGCGTGACGCCGGCGTCCAACATCGCCGCCATCAGACGTTCGTTCGTCTTCACGATTCGTCCGACATAACCGAGGTCGGTCCCGTCTTCGGCGTTCATTTTTTCGGCGAGGAAGCTCAAGCCGTCGCCGCCAGCGAGGCCGGCCGCTGCGACTCCGATTTTTGCAAGCTCGGCCACCAGATCTTTTCCGACCTGCCCCGCGAGGACCATCTGCGCGACGTCGCGGGAGGCCTTGTCAGTGACGCGCAATCCGTCGTGGAACCGCGATTGGACGCCCAGCCTGTCGAGCAAAGCCGCGATCTGTTTGCCTCCGCCGTGAACCAGGATCAATTCGAATCCCGCGCCTTTAAGCTCAGCGACCTGAGCAATCAACTGTTGGCGCAGCGCAGCGTCAAGAAGGACGCTGCCGCCGAGTTTGATTACCGTTCTCATCAAATATCCAAAAGCTGTGCGGATGAACAGCCACAGAGATCACCGCAGGGCGCAGAGGGCGCCCTGGGGAATTTCATGTGTTCTCTCTGTCCTGCGGTGATCTCTGCGGCTAAATGAAATAGCCCATCTTTCAAATAACGCCTTCGCGTTCGTCGAATCCGAGAGCGACGTTGGCGTTCTGGAGCGCCTGGCTCGCGGCGCCCTTGAGCAGGTTGTCCAACGCCGAAACGACGATCGCCTGCCCGGTCACCTCGTCAACGGCGCAGCCTACGTCGCAGAAGGGCGTGTTGGCGACGAATTTGATCTCCGGCATTTGAGCGCCGGCGAAGACGCGCACTAGCGGGGCGTCTTCAAACGCGCTACGCCACGCGCTCAGGACGTCTTGCCGCGCGACTCCCTTTTTCAGCTTCACGTAGATGGTCGAAAGGATGCCGCGATTGATAGGCAGCAGGTGCGGCGTGAAGATCAACGCGCGCGACCCGTTCGCCACGCCCAGCCCCTGCGCGATTTCGGGCGCGTGGCGGTGCCTGAAGACGTTGTAGGTTTTAAAACTCTCGCTGACCTCGACGAAATGAGTATCGGCGGTCGGCGACTTCCCCGCCCCGGTCACGCCGGATTTCGAATCGCAGATGATCGGTTGCCATTCGGAACCGTCCCCTCCGGAACCATTTGGGACGGCGACCAGGCCGGCGCGGAGCAGCGGGATCATCGGCGTGAGTATCGAGGTCGGATAACAGCCGGGATTGGCGATCAGATTCGCCCCGCGCAACCGCTCGCGCGCGAACTCGGTCAGGCCGTAGACGGCCTTTCGCAGCAGGTCGGGTCGAGTGTGCTCGAAGCCGTAAAACTTCGGGTAGAGCGCTTCGTCGCGTAACCTGAACGCCCCGCTCAGGTCGACGACCGTCGCGCCCGCGTCGAGCAGCGCCGGCGCGACCTCGTGCGAGAATTCATTCGGCGTCGCGAGAAAGACCAGATCGGGCCTGAATTCCGCGATTGCCGCCTCATCGAATGGCTGACAATCGAGCGCAGTCAACCCAGTCAATTGCGGATGAATCGCGGCCAGCGGAGTCGTCTCGGCGGAACGCGACGCGAATACGCCGACCAGCTCGATTCGCGGATGGTCGAGCAACAACCCGATCAGGTCGCGCCCCGAATATCCTGTGGCGCCCGCGACAACGGCGCGGACCCGACTGCTCATTGCTTTGCCTCCTACTGATAGGACCTATGTGACTTAATAGGTCCAATAGGACCTATTTTCCCATAAGTCCTATTCATAACAGAATGAAGAAGATGAAAGTTTACACTATCATCAGTTGCGCTCAAAGCAACTACTGTTAATTAAGGAGGTTCAGGTTCTCTGGAACCCCTTTTCGATCTCCCTCGAAGTGATCCGCAAGATGATCGGGCGGCCGTGCGGGCAAGTGGCCGGGTTTTCCATCTTCAGCAATTCATCGATCAACCAGCGCATTTTTTCTTGCGCCAGTTCCATGTTGATCTTGATCGCCGCACGGCAGGCCAGGCCAGCGGCGATCTCGGCCCTCAGTTCGTCCAGCGACAATCCCTTTCTTTCCTCCTCAATCGCGTCGAGCAATTCGGCGAGCAGCGATTGAGCCGCGCCAGGCGTGAGCATCGCCGGGACCGCCCTGATAGCGACCGTACGGCCTGACAACCGTCCGAGTTCGAAGCCGTTCTCTTCAAACTCCGGCATAAGTTGATCGAAGGTCGAAGCCTGAGCCGGCGACAGGTCGATTGTGTCGGGGATCAACATCCTCTGAACCTCTACACGCTTGCCCCGTAGCGCGCGCCAGTGCTGTTCGAACAGGACGCGCTCGTGCGCGACGTGCTGGTCGATCAGAAGAAGCCCGGCGCGGTCCGCCGCGATGATGAAACTGTTGTGCAATTGGCCGATCGGGTAGATCTCGTCGGCGGCGAGGGTCAGGTTCTGCGCCGGTTTGAGCTGCGAGCCCGCCGAGTCGGCGCCGCGCGCCCCGAGGCAGCCGATGCGATTGCCGTATAACGCCGGCTCGGCGATGGCCGAATCGAAGGCCGCGGTCTCCCCAGTCAAAGCCGTGGGAGGCGGGGACTCCGAAACGCCGGCCGACGGTTCGACGCCGCTCGCGGCGCCTAAACGCTCCGGCTCAGGCTTCGCGCCGAAGCCGAGGTCAATTTTTTGTTGTTGAGGTTGTGACCGGGCCGGCGGCGGCGACTGCAATCTAAAAGCCGAGCGCAATTCTTCGCGCGAAAGAGACGGCTGTCTCTCGTGAAAGAGATCGCCAGCCTGCGGACTCGCGGCAGGCGCTGACGCGACCG
>DATCXQ010000917.1:0-7466 GCA_036565725.1 Blastocatellia bacterium | reverse complement strand
CGCCTCGTCAACGCCAGCGACAAAAGATTCGTCGCCGACCGCCTACTTGCTGCCGGCTTACGACGAATACACGGTCGCCTATAAAGACCGCAGCGCCGTGCTCGATCCAATCTATGCAAAACAAGCGAATTCCGGAAACGGCATTTTCTACCCGACGATTGTTGTAGACGGCCGGGTCGTCGGAACCTGGAAGCGAACACTCAAGAAAGACTCACTCGCCATATCGCCGAGCCCCTTCGCGAAACTCAAGCGCGCCGAGACGCGCGCCATCGCCGAGTCTGCAAACCGCTACGGGAAATTTCTTGGCGCGTCGGTTGTATCGCCGTGAGTCGCGATGTGGTTGTGACGCGAGTTGTTTACTCGCGCCACCCGTACACCAATATGAAACCTGCTCTAGTTCCCTGGTTTCCAGACATATTTGCCTGTCATGTCGATATAGCCGACTCCGGTTTCGGTAACTACGCGAGCTAAGCCGCCGTCAAAGTTTCTTGCTGCGACAAACTGCGGAGGGATCACTATCGTTCCCGTCCGATTCACGAATCCCCATCCGCTACCTATTGCGATTCGCGCAAGGCCATTCGCAAAATCTTCGGCCAGGTCAAACTCAGGTCCGATCACAATGGTCCCGTTAGTATCAATAAAGCCATATTTCTCCCCAACCTTCCATCTGGAGAGACCTTCGCTGAAATGGCCATGAATAACAGAACAATCTCCCACATTCTTGACAGGCCGGAGAGCCATCTTTCCGTCTTTGTTGATGTAGCCACAAACACCGCCGATATCAACCGGAGCGAGGCCGTCCGAGAATGGGCACGCCCAGTCATATTGGGCTTTGGTGACCCATTGGCCTGATCGATCAATAAAGCCCCACTTATTATTCCTGCCGGAGCAAACACTGGCGAGTCCCTCTGTAAAGTGATATGCGTACTTGAACTGAGGTTTAATTACTATCCTTCCAGTAGTATCAATGAACCCCTTTTTATAATCGCGCTCGATCAGCGCACGGCCATCGTGAAAGCCCTCTGACAAGAGGTCAACCCCAGTAAGTTCGCCATAGGAAGGCTCGATGACCACATTTCCATGGTGGTCAATGAAACCCCACATGCCGTTGAGTCCATACGAATCGCCGTTAACCTGAACGCGGGCGAGCCCCTCCGAAAAGCTGCGTGCGTTCGAGAATCGCGGCTGAATGACTATTTGTCCGGTTTCATCGATGAATCCCCATTTACTACCAATCTTCACAGGCGCCAGCCCCTCATGAAATTGCCCCGCTGCCTCGAAGGTAAGCGGAATCACAACTTGACCAGATTGGTCGATGTATCCACTCCCTATTTTTGTATCTACCGGGAATAGCATCCGCTGGGCGCGAACGGCCAGAGTAAATGTCATAACGTTTACGGCCGCGACGATCACTACAATGTAGTTCGACTTCAATATAAATTGATAATTCAACGCGTCAGCGCGCTGGGGTTTTCGCCTTGCTGGGGGCAACCTAACATCAAGTTTACAGGGCCGCCGCCTTACCGAAATGGACTAATCTGTAAGCGGCGGCGGCTCCGGTAGAACGCAGAATTATGCGCTTGCTCACGTTCACCATTGCCTCAATGCGAACTGGGAGCTATATACCGGACACACCAAGAACCAGATAGCGTAGGGGCAGACCTGTGTGTCTGCCCCGAAGCGGCGCAATTGCCAGACCGGGGCAGACACACAGGTCTGCCCCTACGCTGTCGTGCCGCTGATCCAGGTCTTGGTGTGCCGCTCATATAGCTTCCGCTGTCCGTTGGTACTTCCTGCTACACGCGGGGCTGCCGCCACGACGCAGACTCACTTCTGCTCCTTCACTTTCGGCAAACGGCGCGGCGCGTAATAAGGCTTGCCGTTCAGCTTCTGGACTTCTTTCATAAAGCTCGTCCCGTAATCGCGTTCGGCGTCCGAGAGCGCCCACGCCTGGCGTTTGTAGTTCCAGCTTTCGGGGTTGAGCCGCTGGGCCTCTTTGTAATGCCGGATCGAGGCTTCGCTTTGACCAGTGCGATAAAGATGTTCAGCCAGAGCGAACTCGGCCGCCGCCAACGCCCAATCGGGATTTTGAGGCGCGAGGCGTTCTTTCAATTGCTTCTCGCTCAGGGCGAAAACGCTTCGTTCGCCGTTCTCCGCCCAATCGCGGAGGGCGTCGAGATATTCCGAGGCTTCTATTCCGTGCATTCCCTTGTAGCGGTTGTCTACGTAGGCGACTTCGTTGGGGCGCACGATGCGCCCTTTTTCATCGATCCAGACGGCGGTCGGCACGTTGACCATGTCGTAGAGCCGCGTGACCAGATGCTGGGTGTCGATCAGGACGGTGTATTCGGGCTTGGCGGCCTCGATCCATTTGCCGGCGTCTTTGACCCCGCCGGTGTCCTCAGCGATGGAGACTATCTCGAAATTCTTGTCCTTCAGCTCGCTGTAAAGCTTCTGCCACCCTGGCAGATCAAATCGGCAGCCTCACCACGACGCCCAGGTAACCAGTAAAACTTTCTTGCCGCGGAAATCCGAGAGCGAATGCTGCTTGCCGTTCATGTCGGGCAGCTTGAAATCGGGCGCGATGAGCGAGCCGATAAACGCGTTCTGCTCATCGTGCCGAGGGCCGAAATACCATAGTTCTTTTTCGCGGGCGGAGGGTTGGCGCAACAGCCGCGCGAATTCGCTCAGGTTGAACCATGTGGTTGTCCTCTGCTTGAAGAGAAAGGCCGAACGGCGCGCCTTAGGAATAGGAAAACAGAGTTCGTCACGGCAGACGCCTTGCGGTTTGATCACGAAACCTGTCGCGCGCTTCAAATCCGGCAGCGTGACCCACAAATCGTCAGTGTTGAGTGTCGCAGGCGACGGCCCGACTTCGGCCGTCCGGTTGTCGTAGATCACTGTGCGATGTCCCGCCTCGGCGGCAAATACGTTGATCACAAACGGCAGACAGATCATCGCGGCGTAAAGAAGAATTTGCATTTTCAGCATTAAACCTCCTTGTTGGGCTTATAAGCTCGATTGTTTGGGGGAGCGTTCTTTTTTAGCGATCTTTGCGTCTTTGCAAGAAACCGCCCATAAATTACCCGACAATGAAGAACACTGTCCCTCGCAAAGGCGCGAAGGCGCAAAGACGCAAAATATAGTTGCAAACATTTGACGGCGGTTCATCCGCCAACGGCGTCGGAGGGGCGCCCGTTTTCCAACAACACGGACTTTCGCGGATCAACGAGCAGCCACATCGCCGCGCCGAAGAGAAACACGGCGGCCATCACGTAAAACGGCGCCGTCCACGACTCCCATTTTTCGACCGCGTAGCCCACGACCAGAGGCGCAATCGCCCCGGCGACGTTGCCCACGGTGTTCATGCACCCGGTCACGACCCCGGCGTATTTCCTGCCGACGTCCAGGCAGACCGCCCAGGCCGCGCTGATCGTAAACGTCTGAAACGCCAGCGCCAGCGCGAGCAGCGCCGCCGCCGCGCGACTGTCTTCAACCAGCGCGACCGCGAAGAGCGTGACCGCGCTCGCCGCGTAGCCGAAAACTCCGATCCCGCATCGCGACAGCTTCAGGTTGCCCGTGCGACGCGCCAGCCAATCGGTTGTCCACCCTCCGACCCAGAAGGCCAGCGCGCTCACAACCCACGGCGCGGCGGCCAGCCATTTCGTCGAACCGGCCGAAAACCCGCGGGCTTCGAGCAGGTAGGTCGGCAGCCACGTGATGTAGAAATACAAGCCATAGCCGTAAGCGGAATACATCAGACAGATGAAAACCAGATTGGCGCTGGTCAGCAATGTCTTCCACGGAACGCGGCGCCACTGCTCATGGTCGCCGCGACCGGCGCGGATCACTTTCAATTCGGCCTCGTTGACCGCCGGATGTTCTTCGGGAAGATCTCGGAACCATCGGCGCCACCATACGCACCATAACGCGCCGACCGCGCCGCATTCGACAAAGACCCATCGCCAGCTTTGTAGTTCCAGCAGCGTCATAATTACCGGCGCGGTCATTGCCGAACCGGCGGCCAGGCCGACGAATGAAACGCTCATCGCGCGCCCCTGCTCGCGCTCCGGAAACCAGCGCGAAACTGCTCGCGCTATGTTCGGGAAAGCCCCCGCTTCGCCCGCGCCGAACAGAAACCGAATGACGAGTAGCGACCAGAATCCGAAGGCCACGCCGGTCAGAATGGTGAACGCCGACCACCACAATACGATCCGCGTCAACGTCACTCGGGCGCCGAAACGGTCTCCCAGCCATCCGCTAGGAATCTCGAACGCGGCGTAAGCGAACGCAAACGCGCTGAAGACCCAGCCTTTCTGGTCGGGCGTGAGATTGAATTCAGCCGCGATCTGAGGCATCGCCGACGAAATGCACAAACGGTCGAAATAGGTGATGAAGGCCAGCGCGAAAACGAGGCTGAGCAGGGAGCGCCGCGCGTGAGTAGGTTCGGACGACAGAGAAGCCTTCATCATCTTATGCGCATACGGAAAATTCCCGGGGCGTAATCATTTTCCATTTTATATCTGGCATTGCTCCGAAAACACTCAATGTTTATCAGGCGTTGATGCAAACAGATTCCGGCAATGGCAAATATCAAATCTAAAATGGAAAATAGAAAATGAAACGGCCTTAAAATCTTCGCCTGTCGCCTACAAGACGACGGCGGCGGAGCGCTTCTCAGAAGAATCGGCGACGATCGCCGCCACGACCGCCTTGCCCGTATGCTCTTCGGGTTGGATGTGAACCGTCAGGCCGTGCGACCGCGCAGCCTCGGCGGTCACGGGGCCAATGCAGGCCACGCGCGTACCGGCGAGTTGCGGGGCCAGATCATCGGCCTCCAGGATCGCGGCCAGGTTCGCCACAGTCGAAGGGCTGGTAAAGACGATGTAATCGGCCTCGGCGTCGCGGAGGAGTCTCGCCACGTTTTCGCCTCTGGCCGCCGGCGCCACAGTTTGGTAAGCCTCGACGACTTCAACGTAAACGCCGATCTTCTCCATCGCCGGTCGGATCACGTCGCGCGTGGTGCGCGAGGCGGGCAAGAGCATGCGTGAGCCGTATAACCGCTGATGCAAGCCGAATCGTTCGGCGAACGCCTGGGCCAGGTCCTCGGCGGTGAAGCGCTCAGGGGTCAGATCGACCACGATGTTCTCCCTCTCCAACCTCTCGGCCGTCTTTCTCCCGACCGCGCATATGCGATGCGACTCCAATTCGCCCCGGCCGTGCTCCAGCGCGTCCATCCGCCCCAGAAAATATTCGACGCCGTTCACGCTGGTGAAGGCCAGCCAGTCATACCAGCTCAAATGGATCAGCGCGCGGTCGAGTTGCTCCCAACTCGACGGTTCTTTGATTTCGATCGTCGGGCACGAGATGACCTCGGCGCCGATGGCCTCCAGAGCGCGAGTCATCTCGCCGCTCTGTTTGGCGGCCCGCGTGACGATGACGCGATGTCCGAGGAGCGGGCGAGGCGCGTCGCCGTTTTCGGTTTTGACGATGGTCTCGCTTTCGAGGGGTAAGGCCGAAACCGGAGCCTCGCTCGCAGTCTCGGCTTCGAGCGGCCTCGCCGGGGGGACGGCCAGGATCTCGATTTGCGGCGGCGCATCGTTCGCAAACCCGCCTTCAGGCTTGGCAGAACGGCCGTTCGTGGCCCCGTCATCGGCCGGCGCTTCTGCGCGCGTTGAGACGCCTATCTCGCCGCCGGCCGTTGGATAAGGATCGGGGGTCTGGACCCCGCCGATTCTGGGAAGCAGTTCGCGCGCGCCATCTTCCGCCAACATCTCCGCGAGTCTAACGCCTAAAGCTTCGGCGTCCTGGGCCTGGCCGCTGATCTGGCGCCGGATCAGGCGCCGGCCTTCGACGTCGGCCACCAGCGCCTCCACGGCCAGCTTATGGCTGATCCTGTTTTTCTTGAAATGGGCGAAGGCCGCTATGGGAACCGCGCAACCGCCGCCCAGGTTCCGCAAAACCGCGCGCTCCGCTTCGACCGCGTAGCGCGTCGGCTGGTGGTTCAGAACCTCGAGCAGCATGTTCGCGCGGTGGTCGTCTTCGCGGGTCTCTATGGCGAGCGCGGCCTGCCCCACGGCCGGCAGCATCTCTGTAATGGAGAGGTAGGCGGAGATGCAGTCGTCGAACCCCAGACGCTTCAGCCCGGCGGACGCCAGGACGATCGCGTCGTAATCCCCTTCGTAGAGTTTGCGCAAACGGGTCTCGACGTTGCCGCGCAACTCGACGATCTGCAGATCTGGCCGCGCGTGGCGCAGTTGAGAGGCGCGGCGCAGGCTACTCGTGCCGACGCGGGCGTTCCGAGGCAAATCCTCGATAGAATTGATAATGTATTTGCGCAAATCTTCGGTGACGATCAGCGCGTCGCGGACGTCTTCGCGTTCGGTAACCGCGGCGATGCGGAGCCCCTCGGGCAAGACGGTCGGCAGATCTTTCAGGCTGTGAACCGCCAGATCGACGCGGCGATCCAGCAAGGCGTCTTCGATCTCTTTCGTGAAGACGCCCTTGCCGCCGATCTGCGCCAGCGAGGCCTCGGTCAATTTATCGCCCGTGGTCTTGACGACCTCAATGCTGACGACCAGCCCCTCGTAGACTTCTTCGAGCCGGTCCTTCACCCAGTTGGATTGCCACAGCGCAAGCTTGCTGCCGCGTGAGCCGATGATCAGGTTAGGCATAAGACAAATCCCGAATTTACGATTCTAAGGTTATGGCGCAATTATATTTTAAAAGTGGGAAGCCTGACCATAGCTCGGGCGTGGCGCAAAAAATAAGCGTCGATTATCAAAATACGCCCATCTGCAGATCAATCGCGCCAATTGCCTGCGGGCGTCGTCTTTCGGTATAGTTGCGCGCGTCCCAAAAGCATTTTTAAATCGTAGAAAGGAAAGTCAGCCATCAAATCGCATGACTGAGTATGTCAGCCAGGTCGCCGCGCACATCCGCGGTGAAACGCAAAAAATCATCTTCGGCCAAGACGCGGTCATCGACCAAATCTTGATCTGTCTCTTCGCCGAAGGGCACGCGCTCCTCGAGGGCGCGCCCGGAACCGCGAAAACTCTGACGGTCAAAACCATCGCGCGGATCATCGGCGCCGGTTTCAACCGCATTCAATTCACGCCCGACCTGATGCCCTCGGACATTACCGGGACCAACGTCTTCAACGTAACCACTTCGCAATTCACCCTGCGCCACGGCCCCGTCTTCACCGATGTTCTGCTGGCCGACGAGATCAACCGCACGCCGCCGAAGACGCAAGCCGCGCTTCTCGAGGCGATGGAGGAGCGGCAGGTGACGATTGACGGCGAAAGCCACAGCCTCTCGCCGATGTTCCTGGTGCTGGCAACCGAAAATCCGATCGAATACGAAGGCACTTACCCGCTGCCCGAAGCGCAGCTCGACCGTTTCCTGTTTAAGATTCTGGTCTCGTATCCGAGCTTCGACGACGAGTTGCAGGTCATCGGCAATTG
>DATCXQ010000915.1:0-10732 GCA_036565725.1 Blastocatellia bacterium | reverse complement strand
CGTAAGCAAGCGGCTGACTTATTGGACGGCCGCTTGCTTACGCGCGCGGTACTGTTTCGATCTCGCGCGCTTTGATTTAAACGAATACCCAAACGCATAGTTAACGATGTATTAACGGGTCTGGTTTTGTAGCCGCTCGGTCATGATCTGGTTGAATTGTTCGGACTGGCCGCGGGGCACGCTGAGCGTCTTCCACTCGGTCGATTTCAGATGCTTGGCCAGGAAGATAATCTGTCCGACGTGCGTGGCATAGTGTCCCAATTGGCGGTTGATCGCCTGAAGGACGGTGTGCGGTTCCCGGCGGATGATCACGGTTCGCATCACGTCATCGGGCCGCAAAGGTTCAATCGCGTCGAAGACATGCCGCCAGCCGCGCTCCCACAACTCGACCACTTCGGCGCGCTTCGCGTTTTCGTCAATGATGAATTCCTGGTCGCGATATCGATCGGGTTTTTCGCCGTCGCTCGTCAGGAAATCCACCCAACGCGAACGCATGTTGCCGGCCAGATGTTTGACGATAACCGCTATGCTGTTGCTTTCCGGGTCGAGCGTCACGAAGAATTGTTCGTCGTCGAGCTGTTCCATCGCGCGGTCGCCCAGCTTTTTCAGGGAGCGGAATTCGGCGATGACGTTTTCCAGGTAATGTTGGGCAAGATTTTCAGACATGACTGGTCGCGGCTCCTTATCATTATCATTAACGACGGAGTATACGAGTTCGTCCATCACTAGATCCTGTTTAACGACGGCTTTTCGCAAACGGCCTTCGAACTGATAACCGGCCTTCTCGAGCACGCGAATCGACGCGGGGTTCCATTCCAGCACGCCGGCGTAAATCCGGCTGAGGTTGAAATTATCGAACGCCCATTGGGTCAGCGCGCGCACGGCTTCGGTCATGACGCCGCGCCCCCAGAAGGCTTCGCCCAGCCAGTAACCGATTTCCGCCGAGCAACGATAAATGTCGCCGTTCAAAACCAGGCCGATTCCGCCGACCGCCTCGCCGTCGACGACGATGGCGAAATTGGTCTGGGGCGATTCCTCGCCCATGTGGTGAATCCATTCGCGGGCGTCGTCGATCGTGTAAGGATGGGGAAAGCGGTCGCGCAGGTTACGCCAGACCTTGTGATTGTTCGCATGCGCGACCAGGGACTCTTCATCCCCAGGCCGCCAGGGGCGAATCACGCAGGTTTTTAGTTCGATCTCCATATAATCGGAGCGTATCAGAATCCACGCGGCGGCATGTCTGGCGCGCGGCGCAGCCAGTTGCCCGGCGAATATTCACATGCGCCGTCAATTACGTGCAGCGTGTACGCATGTCGCGATTTCGCGGAGCGATTGGCGTAGCTTAAATGCGGCAGGAGTCCGTGCAGAATGATCAGCGCGCCTTGAGGGACTTCGAGCGGCGTCAATTTGAACTCCGGCCAGGGCGAATCGTCGAGCGTTTCAAACTTCGTCCCGCCTCCGGCGGCGCGGACGAAGCGTTTCTTCAATCCGAGCTTGTGGCCGCCCGGAATGGCCCACATACAGCCGTTCTCCTGCGTGGCGTCTTCGAGCGCGAACCAGAAACCCGTGACGCTCGGCGGCTCTGTGTAAAGGAACGTCGAGTCCTGATGGCAGGTGACCTCGCCGCCGATATTCGGCTGTTTGAAAATATACATTGATTGCAGTAACAGCGGCTCGGCGTAACCAAGATCGGCGCAGATCGCCGCCAGCCTGTGCCTTCGCGAAAAAGCGTCGAAGACCGGGTCGAGATCGTGCAGCGCGTGCCCGATTTTGTTGATCGCTCGCTCCTTGGAGTATCGCAAGCCGCCGTCGGGAGCGAAAGCCTCCTCTTCGAAAAAGAAGCGAATCTTGTCGCCGGAGTCTAGGAAGTAATCGTCGCTCGTTCGGTTCTGCTCGCGCGTCGAAAAGATCGATGCGCAGCCTCGCGGGTCGAAATCGCGGACGAGTTCCTCGGCGCGCCGCTTCAATCGCTCACACTCTTCGCGGCCGGCGATGTTTTCAATTACGATGAACCCGTCGCGTTTGTATGATGCGAGTTGTTGTGTCGAAAGTCCGGGCATTAACTTAAATCCAGTACTGGGTTGAGCAAAAAGAACTACGGGGAACCCGTGATCCCCGTGGTTGGGCCTTTTATGAGTTCAACTCAAGACCGAGACTAACTTACTTTCGCTCTCGACAATTGGCGTCACTCTTGTCGATCGGTTCGTGGATGAACAAATACTGACTTTGAGAACGCGCCGAACAGCCCAGGGTTGCAGGGATATTGAAAAAAATCAGAAGGCGAAGGCGCTAAGGAGACCGCTAGAAATCGCCCACTGCAGCAAGCCGCATCCGAAGATGATCACGACAGGGTTGAGTTTCGCGCGCAGCATGAGCAGGCAGGAGAGCGTCGCTATGCCGAATCCGGTGATGCCGAATCCGGTGGGTCCGCTCATGCCGGACTTGGCCATCGTCACTCCGGCCGCCGCGAGCATTCCCACCACCGCCGGGGCCACGCCGGCCAGGAAAGCCTGGACGTGGAAATTCGCCCTGAATCTATTGATCGAGGCGCCGGCGATTATCGTCATGATAAAGGACGGCAAGAACGCCGCGATCGTGGCCATAATCGCCCCGATGACGCCCGCAACTTTGTACCCGATGAACGCGGATGTAATCAGCACCGGGCCGGGCGTAATCTGGCCGAACGCGACTCCGTCCACGAACGTCTGATGATCCATCCATTGGTTAACCTGAACGACGTCAGTCTCGATCTGCGGCACCATGACGTACCCCCCGCCGAAGGTGACCGTGCCGACGCGCAGAAAGATGGTTATCAAATGCCAGACCGTGATCATCTTCTCCAGAACGGGCCAGGTGAAGAAGAGAATCAGAGGGAGCGCCGCAAAGGATCGAAGCTTGGCGCCCGCTCCTTTCTTATCGGCGTCGGGGGCGGAAGGCTCCTCTTCATGCGCGGGCGGCCTCTCCGACTCTTCATCACCGGCTTTATTACCGCCGGCTTCTTCATTGTATCCGCGGTCGGCTTCGTCCGGAGGTTGCTCAGGGGACGGCTTTTCGGGCTCGGGGAGCGAGACCTCGACGTGATAATCGGCGCCGAGTTCGGTCGGTTCATCGGCATGTTCCATCATCTCAGCCGCGTGTTCTCGCGCGTGTTGTTCGGCGACCGCGCCGCGCGCGCGAACCTGGCGCTCTTTGCGCCAACGCTGGCGAAGGTTAGTGCGCGCGCGGGCTTTGTAGGAGTGGATCAGAATTCCGATGATTCCGGCGAGCAGAACGACTTCGGCCACAGTGGTCTGGGTGAAGATGAGCATGAATCCGGCGGCCACGCCGAGCTCCAGGCGCCATTGCTGTTGCATCGCCGATTGGCCCAGCCGCACGGTTGTGGCCGCGATCAATCCGACCACCGCCGCGTTGAACCCCTGAAAGACGCGCTGCACGTCGGGGATGTTTTTCAGGTAGCCGTAAGCGACGGCCAGCCCGACCATCGCCAGGAACGACGGCAGCACGAAGCTGGCGACCGACACCAGCGCGCCGCGAATTCCGCAGAGCTTCAGACCGATGTAGGTAATCGCGTTGGCGGTGTTGGCGCCCGGAAGGCTTTGCGCAAGCGAAACCGAGTCGAGGAACTCTTCCTCCGACATCCACCGGTTTTTATAAACCACCACGCGGCGGACGTGCGCGATCACCGCCAGGCCTCCGCCGAAGCCGGTCGCGCCCAGCTTGAAGAAAGTTTTGGCAAGCGCGCGCTCATCGATTCTTTCTTCGCGCTGGGTCGCCAGCCTCGTAGCCCACTTGCGCCAGAGGTCGCGCGCCTGGTCGCAGACCTGATGGTAGAAATTGGTCAGCGCCGTAAGTGGCGACGATTTAAATCGGCTTCTTTCGACTGTCTCGCCCACCTTCCCCCGCTCTTTCGTTATCAATTTACTGTCTTTACCCCGCGTCACCGCGGGTTCAGTTGGTTGGGCAGACTTATAATCTTAAAAAATAAACACGACAACGCAGGGGGCGCGTATTCCGCGCCAAATCGCTTTGATCACTGACCCGGGCGGGGAAAAGGGCGTCCCAACCCTCGGGCCGCGTGGTCGCATTTAATTTCCAAAGACCATTAGACTCTCCCACCGTCGAATAGTTTGTAACGCAAGAGGGCGGTATAATTCAAATCTATGTCGAACCAACGAATCGCTATTATCGGCGGGACGGGCGATCAGGGCAAAGGGCTCGCCCTTCGCTGGGCGAGGGCGGGTTTTGAAATCGTCATCGGATCGCGCGACCGGGAACGCGCCGAGACGGCTTCGGCGGAAATGCGCGCGGTGTTGGCATCGCACGGCGCTAACAATGTCAACCTGGACGGTTCGACGAACGCCGACGCCGCGGCGACCGCCCCGATCATTGCGCTGACCATTCCATTCGCCGCGCACATCTCCACTCTTAAAGAAATTCGAGAGAAGATTAAAGCCGGCTCTCTGATCATTGACGTCACCGTTCCGCTCGAGTCGGCCGTGGGAGGCAAACCGACCCGCGTCTTGGGCGTGTGGGCGGGGTCGGCGGCGGAACAGTGTCGTGAGCTTGCGCCCGAAGGCGTTCAGGTCGTCTCTGCCTTCCAAAACGTCGGGGCCGAGGCGCTCGCCCGACTCGACCGCGAGGTGGAATGCGACGTCATTGTTTGCGGCGATGACAAGGAGGCCAAACAGCGCCTCCGCCCGCTCGTCGCCGCGATTCCCGGCTGCCGTTACGTTGATGGCGGCCCGCTCGCCAATTCGCGCACGGTCGAGGCGATCACGGCCTTGCTGATCGGATTCAACATCCGATACAAAACTCATACTGGCTTGCGAATCACGGGGATCGAAAGAGGTGTTTAGTGGTTGATGGTTGGTAGTCAGCGCCCATCCGCATAGCCAGCCACCAGCCACCAGCAACCGATCACCAACCACCAACCATATGTCTTTATCACCCTACATTGACCTGACACGCGAAGAATGGAGCCGGTTGCGCAACTCCACCCCGTTAACGTTGACCGAAGATGATTTAGCGAAGCTGCGCGGCATCAACGAGCAAGTCTCGCTCCACGAGGTCGAAGACATTTATCTTCCGCTGTCGCGCTTGTTGAATCTTTACGTTGACGCTACCCAGAAGTTGCACAAGGCCACTCACACCTTCCTCGGCAATTCGACCGAGAAGGTTCCTTACGTCATAGGCGTCGCGGGAAGCGTCGCCGTGGGCAAGAGCACCACCGCGCGCGTCTTGCAGGCGTTGCTGGCGCGTTGGCCCAACCATCCGAAGGTCGACCTGGTCACGACCGACGGGTTTCTGTTCCCGAACGCCGTCCTGGAAGCGCGCGGTTTGATGAAGCGCAAGGGGTTTCCCGAAAGCTACGACCGCCGGCGCCTGGTCAAATTCGTGGCCGATGTGAAATCGGGCGCCGATGAAGTCATCGCTCCAGTGTATTCACACCTGGCTTACGACATCCTGCCCGGCGAGGAGCATGTCGTTAGAAAACCCGACATCATGATTCTTGAAGGGCTGAATGTATTGCAGTCCGGCGTCAGCAAGGCTGAAAATTACACGCCGGTTTTCGTCTCCGATTATTTCGACTTTTCGATCTACGTCGACGCCGACGAAGATCACATCAGACACTGGTACGTCGAACGATTCCTCACCCTGCGCCGCACCGCGTTTCGCAACCCGGCCTCATATTTCCATCGCTACGCCGTTTTGTCCGACGAAGGGGCGAGGGAAAAAGCTTTGTCAATCTGGAACGAGATCAACGCCGTGAACCTGATAGAGAACATTCTCCCGACGCGCACTCGCGCCTTTCTGATACTCGAAAAGGGCGCGGATCATTCGGTGCGGAGTGTGAAGTTGAGGAAGCTGTAGTCCCTGAGGATAGAGGATAGAAGATGGCGTCATCCGTTCGATCCTCGATCCTCGATCCTCGATCCTCGATCCTGTTCACCGCAGAGGTTTGTAAAGCCGGTTCAGAAGGCTCGGGTTCACGCCGAGCCAGTACAACGTCTGCATCAAAGACCAGAGCGCGAATGTGCGAATGAATCGCCCTTCGAAGCGCCGCGAAGATGTCGTGGCGCAGGCGTTCAGCCGCACGAATCTTCCCAGGCGGCGCATCCTTCGATAGAGGTCGCAGTCTTCAAAGATCGGATATTCGCGATAGCCACCCAGGCTGTCAAAGACGCCGCGCCGCACGAAGATCGCGGAATCTCCGTAGAGCATTCCGCCAAGCCGCAGGAGAGGGTAAATACGGGTCAGCAGCCACGCCTCTCGCGTGTCGCCGCCGAAGATCAGACTGAAGTTTCCGCCGCAGACCTTTTCATCGTCGAGCGCGTCGCCGACACGCTCCAGCGCGTCTTCCGGCAATCTCGTATCCGAGTGCAGAAATAGCAGCGTCTCGCCTTTAGCCAACTTCGCCCCGGCGTTCATCTGCGACCCTCGCCCGCGCGGCGCCTCGATCACCCGCAACCCGCATTGGAGCGCTATCCCGACCGTCGCGTCCGCGCTGCCGCCG
Organism: Blastocatellia bacterium; assembly: GCA_036565725.1. Classification (GTDB taxonomy): domain Bacteria; phylum Acidobacteriota; class Blastocatellia; order RBC074; family RBC074; genus JAJVID01. The sequence goes on along the minus strand of DATCXQ010000915.1, from coordinate 4,218 downwards.
TCACAGACGATGACCTCGAATTCGCCGCGCAAACGGTCCAGCGACGCCGCCAGGTCGCGCATCGTCGTCGCTTCGTTGAGCGTCGGGACGATGATCGAGACGAGATTATTTTTTGTCATATTCACCCAATAAATTTATCATACGGGATGGGACTTATATCAGTTTTCAATTGCGCATACGGGGCAGCGAGTGGCGCTTGCAGCTGAAGAACGCATCAATAGACCGCAGATGACGCGGACGGGCGCGGATCATCGCGGATAAAACCAAAATAGTTCAGCGTCAATCCGCTCTATCAGCGTCATCCGCGTTCTATTAACCCGTACACTGGTATGAAATCCGCTCTAGTGTGACTTATGGAGGAAACGAACATGAATATGATATCGATTTTATTCGCAGTGACGTTGCTGTTCATGTGCGCCGGCGCATTCGGCGTAAACGCGCAGGAAATCGATTACTCCGAGTACGACCGCCTGACGCGCAAGTACGTCGACGAGCGCGGGCTGGTTGATTACAACGGGCTGAAGAGTGAAATGGGCGCGTTGAAGACCTTTATTGACCAGATTTCCGCCGTTAGCCCGCAAAGCCATCCGCAGCAATTCAAGGACAGCGGCGAGCAGTTACGCTACTGGATGACGGCTTACAACGCCTGGGTTATGTACATCGCCGCGTCGGAATATCCGAGCAAGAGTTCGCTCTGGAATTTCCTGGGACTATTCCGCAACCGCGAAATCAAACTCGGCGGAAAGCCGATGAAATTGGGAGACCTGGAGCACAAGATAATCCGCGCTGGATACAAAGACCCACGAATCCATTTTTACATCAACTGCGGGGCCTCCAGTTGTCCAGCTCTGGGGCGGGGAGTGATTCCGCAACTCAAGACTTCGGATGCGCTCGATCAGTCGGCGCGACGCTTCATCAATGACCCAAAAAACGTCAAGTACGACGCGGAGGCCAAAAGGCTCCATCTATCGAAAATCTTCGACTGGTTCGAGGATGACTTCTTGAATTATCTGAAAGAGAAGAACGGCAATCAGCCTCCGCACATCGCGCAATACATCTTGCTGTACCTCGACGGTCCGTCGCGCGAGGCGCTTCAGAACGCTCCGCTCAACGAGATCCGCGTCAGTTATTTCAGCTACGACAAGAGCCTGAATGAACAGCAGTGAATGCGGAATGCGGAATGCGGAGTGCGGAATGAAAGGCTGAATGAGTGATTCAATCTTCCGATCACCCACTCACTCCTACATTCCACATTCCGCATTCCGCCTTCCGCATTACGCATTGCCTCACGCCAGCCAAAAATTACAACTGAACCTCTCGCCCGAATCAAACCACACGCGCGAAGGCGTGAAGCCGGTCGCCTTGGCAAGGGCCGCAAGCGCTTCGAGGTCGTACTTGTAGGAATTTTCGGTGTGTATCGTCTCGCCCGGTTTGAAATCGACCTGCAACGCAGGTTGTGATTCGGCGGGGCGAATATTGACTTTCTGCTCGACGCCGCTGACCAGGTGGATTTCTATGCGGCTTGGCTCTTCATTGAAAAAGGCGCGGTGTTTGAATTGTTTGAGGTCGAAATCGGCGTTCAACTCGCGATTGATTCGGAGTAACAGGTTCCGGCTGAAAGCCGCCGTCAGGTTGAGCGCGTCGTTGTAAGCGGCTTCGAGCGTTTCGCGCGATTTTTTCAAATCCGCGCCGAGCAACAGGCCATCTCCGGGGCGCAGCGCGCCGTGAATCTGTCTCAGCAAATCGCGCGCTTCGTCCGGGTTATAGTTGCCTATATTCGATCCCAGGAGCAGAGCTAGAACCTTTTCGCCTTCTCCCCGTGCGATTGAAGCGATGGCGCGAGTGTAATCGGCGGCGTGAGCCGTGATCTGTAGTCTGGGATAATCTTCGAGCAATTGCTTTGCGCTCTGTTCGAGAATCGTCTTGGAAATGTCTATTGGTTGGTAACAGAGCTTGGGTTGGCGCGCCAAAATTGCTTCGATCAACAGCCGCGTTTTAATCGAGCTTCCGCTGCCCAATTCGACCACCGTGATCGGCGCGGGCAGTTGCGCGACGATCTCGGTGGCGCGCCGCTCGAAAATCTCGGTCTCGGCGCGCGTCAGGTAATATTCGGGCAGAAGGCAGATCGCCTCGAAGAGCACCGACCCCAACGCGTCGTAAAGATATTTCGGCTTGAGGGTTTTCGGGGTCGCGGTCAACCCGGCGCGCACGTCTTCGGCGAAGCCGGATTGATCGTTCGACGAAATTGATTGATGAATTACAAGGCGGGGAGTTGAAACTGATTTGCCAGTGTCGGGCATTAGATAGATTCCTCCTCTGGCCTTACGCCTTCCTTGCCTTTCGCCTTTTTAATTCCTTTCTCACTACGCCGGCGAGGCCTGTTTGACATTTACATTTGCGCTCGCTCGCAGCTCAACAACTCCACGAACGGTGATCTGATTTCCGAGCTCAAGATCGCTGAATATTGGCGCCAGGTCAACCCCTTGATGATTCTTCGAAGCGCCGCGTTTGACGTCAACCCATTCGACCGCGCCGTCACGGATGCGAACGACGAACGCGCGTTCTGTCGCCACGGTTGTCGCCGTCGGCAAGACGAAGAGCGACGACCGCAGTCGCCGCGTGGGCCAGGTCACTCGAAGATCGCTACAGTACCGCGCGTGTAAGCAATCGGCTGCCCCTGCGCCGGAGCCGCTTGCTTACGCGCGGTACTGTGCCTGCGCCCCAACATTGGCGCGTCAATACGCGCGATGTTATGATTCTAGCGTTATGGGTCCTGAAGTCACGCGCAATCTGACCGATCTTGAGGCCATCGCGGCGGCGAATCTATTCCTGAGCGACCAGATGCCTGATCATTACTGCGTCGGAGACCCTACTTACGATGACGCCGCCAAATTGTGGCGAGTGGCCGTGCTGCTGACCCACCCGCGCGCAGGTTTGGTCGGCGTAGTCGGGGAGATCTCCATCGGCGGATCTTCCGAAGAAATACTCACTCATACGCCTTTCGATGACATGAAGGCCAGTGGGCGCTCACTTTATGAACAGCATCGTGAAGCAATCGAGTCTTCTTTTTGGCCCACCGTGACAGGCGGCTATTGTAAGATCACCGCCTTTGAGGCGGAGGCGATCGCCGGCGGTTTTCTATTGGACCATTTGCCTGATCGCTTCAGCACTGGCGCCCCACGTTTTGACAAAGCGGCGGGCGTGTGGAGAGTCCCGGTCATCTTGGCTTACCCGCGCATCGGCTCCGTCGGGGAAGTCGGAGAATTGACCGTTGACGATTCGACCAAAGAGGTTGCGTCTCACACGCCGTTCGAGGAGATGACAACCCGCGCCCTCGCCATTTACGAGCAACGTTGTGAAGAGATTGAAGCCGCATTTCTACAAACAAGAGACCGCTGATTCCTGCGCCCCTGCTTGCTTGCGAATGGTCCTCTCCCATTTCAACCTCTCGGTCTCCGAAGCCGAGTTGCGAGCGCGTTGTGATTGCACGATCTTCGGCGCGGACGCCCCCTACGTCGTCGACGTGGCGCGCCAATTGGGCTTCAACAAAACCGACATACAGAACATCTCTCCCGATGAGCTGCAAATCCTTCTCGACGAAGGGCGCCATCCGATTGTCTATGTCAACCTGCTCCCGATCGACGGAATAGAGGGCGCGCATGCCCTTGTCGCGCTCGAGATCGGGGATGACTCCGTGACCGTTTATGATCCGGATCAGGGGGAACGCCTCCTGCCTATCGGCGCTTTCTTCAAAGCATGGGAGTTGAAGCTCAATCTCGCCATCATTGTGGAGAGCTGATTTAGGCGCGTTGAGCATTAGAGCGGATTGCGATTGCGAGTACGGGAAAGTGGCGCGATCTCCGGTACGGTCAGTAAATCACGAAATCAGGCCAAGTAGAGCGTTTGTCATTGTTCATCGCTCATTGTTCATTTGTCATTGGTCGGGACATCGCCCGATGAACATTGGGCATTGATTCGAGATCTCCTCCGGTGATGACCAATATCGAATGACAAATGAATGATGACGAATGGAACTCTTCGTCCATTTCGCGATTTACCGACCGTACGGGGAGCGTCAGCCATTAATCTATTCACAAGTCTCAGGCATTAATCTGAGCTGTATGTCATTGAACCTCCGGCGATAGAGCCGCGCTTGCAACGACGGTATCAGCTTTTGGTGAAACAACATTTGCGACAATCTGAGAGTGTTGCCACTGG
>DATCXQ010000893.1:0-15806 GCA_036565725.1 Blastocatellia bacterium | reverse complement strand
GGAGTTATAACGCAGGCCCGGGCCGCAGCAAGCGTCCACTTTCACTTGATGGGCGCCAGGGCGAAATCATGAAATAGCCTATGGTTATTGGTCGAAACCGCATTTTCGCCTCCTTAACCGTGGATTCGGGTAAACAACTCGCGCCACAGTCCCGCTCACGCAATCGAAATCCGCTCTAGTTTTCCGCGAAAAATTGAACCGAAATTCAACCCTTCCTTTACGACTGCCCGCCGCGGTTTCGCTATCCTCCGCCGCTGAGACTATTTCAAAACATAAGGCGGTTGAAAAGAAATGAAAAACGCGCGCATTATCTTTGTTTTCACAGTTCTCTGCGCGGCGGCGGCGCTCTTCGCGCTGCCCTCGAGCCGCGCAAAAGACGGGAAGCCGTCGGCGAAAGGCGTCACATTCACGAAGGACGTCGCGCCGATCTTCTTCAAGAAGTGCGCCGAGTGCCATCGACCCGGCGAGGCCGCGCCGTTCTCGGCGTTGAGCTACAAGGACGCGCGCCCCTGGGCGAGATCAATCCGCGAGCAGGTCGTCTCGCGCGAGATGCCCCCCTGGCGCGCCGACCCGCACGTCGGCCAGTTCAAAAACGACCGCCGCTTGACCGAGGATGAGATTGAAACGATCACCGCCTGGGTGGATGGCGGCGCGGAAGAAGGCGATCCAAAACACCTGCCGCCTGCGCCGGAGTTCGCGGACGGTTGGGCGATTGGCAAACCCGATCTGATCATTCCTATGCCTGAAGAGTTCACGCTCGACGCTTCAGGGCCGGACGAGTACCAGTACTTCGTGGCGGACCCGGGCTTTACCGAGGACAAGTACGTTCAGATGGCGGAGGCGCGCCCCGGCAACCGCCGCATCGTTCACCACATCCTGGCCTTCGTTCAGCCGCCGTCGAAAGACGGCCAGTCGCCGAAAAAGATGACGGATGAAGAGATCGAGCGGATGGAGCTGGGATCTATTTTCTACCGCGACGGTTTCCTGATGCGCGCCAAGCCGGACGCGCCTGTCTATGATGACGGTTGCAGTCTCCCGAACGGTGGTCAGGGCGCCGATCGTGATGGCGCGCCCCAGGAAAGTAGGTTGAGCAGTCTGGGAATGATGCTCACCGGCTTCGCTCCGGGGATGAACCCGTGGGTCTGGGAGCCGGGCACAGTCAAGAAGATTCCCGCCGGCTCCAAGATCACTTTCCAGGTTCATTACTCGAAGGTCGCTGGTTCGACGCAGAAAGATCGTTCGATGATCGGCCTTGTCCTTGCCAAAGAGCCGCCGCAGCGCCAGATCATCACGCGCATGATTTCGAATAATTACTTCAGGATTCCGCCAGGCGCCGCAAATCATCGCGTGACGGCCTGTTGGACGGCCACGGAAGACATCCGGCTGACCGCCGCCATGCCGCATATGCACGTTCGCGGCAAGGCGATCGAAATCAAAGCCTTTTACCCCGACGGCCGCAGCGAGACTCTGCTCAACGCGCCGAATTACAGCTTCGCCTGGCAGACTTTCTATTACTTCAAACAGCCGCTCGCGATTCCAAAAGGAACAAGGCTGATCGTCACCGGTTACTTCGACAATTCGCCGAAGAATAAATACAATCCCGACCCGTCTCGGGCAGTCCGCTTCGGCGAGCCGACTTATGACGAGATGATGGGCAGTTTCATCGACTACACAATAGAAGGCCAGCCGTTGAAGCCGGTCGCCTTGGGCAATGGCCGGTAATGTGGGTACGCATCGCTTCCAGCGTGCAGGCTTGGGTAAAGATGGATTGATTGGAATCAGGCGACCCGGAAGTCGGCTCGATTGCGTCAAGTGATTGTCGCTCGCAATCACACGCATCATGCTCCAGGCGCGCTGCTGGCCTCCAATGGATCTTCTGCCCAAGCCTGCACGCTGGAAGCGGCGCGTACCCAGAGTTTTCCAGAGGAGCGCTTATGACGGAATTCGAGCATTCAACTGAATGTCAGGTCGGAAGAGATTTTGCCTGGAAGTTTTGGACGAACGTTGATAATTGGGTCGTTGTCGATCCGGCGGTTGAATGGGCGAAGCTGGAAGGCCCCTTCATTGCGGGAACAAAAGGCATGACGAAACCGCGAGGCGCTGATGCCAACGAGTGGAAATTGGCGGAAGTCGAAGAGGGAAAAAGGGCCGTTATTGAGGCGCCGGCGCCGGGGGCTACAGTGAGATTCCATTGGAGTTTCGCGGATCTGCCAGGGGGAGGCGTGCGCATGACGCAAAAAATAACGCTCGAAGGAGAGCGGGCCGCGGAATATGAAGAAGGAATGAAACTGTTGGAGAAAGGGGTACCGTTCGGAATGGAAAAGCTCGCTGAAGCAATGCTAAAAGAGGCCCGTCGTTGATCGACGTCGCTTTTCACGATAGTTCGTCAAGTAGATGGCCCATCTACTTCTAATCAGCAATCTGCAATCCGCAATCCGCAATCCAGCAGCAATTCGCCTTTGAGTCGATGATGAAGACGACTTGACGCTCGCCCTTCATCGCCCGTTCCAGCAAACGTTCCAATTGCGCGGAGCCGGCTTCACAGCCCACCGGACCAGGCGCAGGCGAAAGGCGCAGCCGCAAAGGCGCAACGAATCCGCCGGAGGGGTTAACCCGCCGCAGGGCGCCGCCTTCTTCGTGGTTTGGCGCGATTGGGGCGATGAAACGATAGCCGCGACGATGGGCCGTCTCGATGAATCGCGGGGCGGCCGGGTCGTCGCCCAGCGCCTTCCTGATCTCCGTGATGCACCCTTTGAGCAATGTGTCAGTCACGTATATCCCTGACCAGAGGGCTTCGATCAACTCTTCTTTTCTGACCAACTCGTCGGGCCGCTCGGCCAGATATCGGAGCACGGCAAACGATTTGGGCCGCAGCGGGATCACTTCCTGATCTCGCATTAAGCGTTCATTGATCGCGTCGAGACGAAACGGCGGGAAGAGAATTTGTCGCATTTGAATCATGGTCGCTCCATTAAAACAACGTTGGCCGCAGGATACAGGCGCGCCACCACAGGATGAAGGTTATTCCTAAACCGATCAGACGTCTTGAGACCGAGATAAAAAAAACGTGAAAGATTCTTGAAATCGGCCATGATTTATCGCCCCGACCTGATATCAGCGCGCATTTTGTGGTTTTTTGCCCCTTTTTGCTTCCACTTTCATTTCCATATTGGCAGGGCTTCAACCTGAAAAGCAGTCGTCGCCGACGGCGTCATTGACTATTGACCAGCGTGGCATTTTCGGAATTCGGGAATTCACACGCTACTTCTGACGCGTTAGCGTAAAGTGTCCGCCTGATCCTGATGTCAGTCCGCTCCCGCTTCGGCGTAGGACATGACATCGAAATCGCGGCTTTGCTGGGATGAAATTCGCTGGCACGCAAGCGCAGGCGGTCATAGCCGGCCGCAACTGCTAGTGCGGTCGGCTAAATAGACGCGGAACGCCTCTGAGGCTAACCAGTTCTGTCGCTGTTGCCGGGTGATGGCGGTACAATCCAAGCCGGCCAGCCGATCTGATTCATGCGATCTGAGGCAAAGTACGACATGCGGATAAATATCAAAGAATCCAGATGGCGACGTCGCGAATTTCTTGAACTCGGCGCGACGACTACGGCGATGGCGGCGTTTGGCGGCATCGGGCAGGCGGACAGAGCGGCAGAGACAGTGGAACAAGGCGCGAAGCCGGTTTTTCGCACGTCGTTATGCGATCTGCTCGGCATTGAATACCCGATCATTCAAGCGGGGATGAGCGGGGTGGCAGGCCCCGAACTTGTCGCTGAAGTGTCGAACGCCGGCGGCCTCGGCGTACTGACCGGCGCGTTGACGCCGCCCGCCGAGCTTCGCGAAAAGATTCGACGGATTCGCAAGCTGACTGAGCGCCCGTTCGGCGTCAACCTGCTGCTGCACTTCGACCTGCGCCCGCCGAAAGACCCCGCGCTAATCCCCGATGAGTTTGTGGCCAAAATCCAGGCTCAGCTCAATCGTTTTCGGGAGCGATTGGGGATCGCGAAGAGCGCGTCTCGTCCTGGCGCGATTCCCGACCTGGCCAACGCGGCGTTTGAAGTCGTCCTCGAAGAGCGCGTTCCTGTGTGGAGCATCGGCCTGGGCAATCCGACGCCGGAGATGGTCAGGCGTTGCCGCGAGCGCGGAATCAAAGTTATCGCGATGGCCGCTACGGTTGACGACGCGAAATCCGTCGCCGTTTCGGGCGTTGACGCCATCGTCGCGCAGGGCGGCGAGGCTGGAGGTCATCGATCGACGTGGGTTAAACGCGAATCGCGCGAGCGGGCTAACATCGGCGGAATGGCGTTGATCCCTCAGATCGTTGATGCGGTTAGGGCGCCGGTGATCGCCGCCGGAGGGATCACCGACGGGCGCGGAATAGCGGCGGCGCTTGCCCTGGGGGCGTCAGGCGCCCTGATCGGCACGCGCTTCATCGCAACGCGTGAATCGGGCGCGCCCGATTTCTACAAACAGGCGCTGCTCAAAGCCGACAGCGACGCGACGACCGTAACCGACAAATTCACCGGGATGTACGCGCGAGTCCTGCGCAACGATTTCACCGAAGAGTATGAATCTTCGGGAGCGCCCACATTCCCTCCGTTCTTCCAGTTTCTGGCCATGGGCGACATAGTCAGAGCCACGACGGAAAAGGGAAGCGGCGAATATTTTCCGATGTACGCGGGACAGGGCGTCGGCTCGCTGCGCGATTTGCCGCGCGCGGCGGACGTCGTGCAGTCGCTGGTCCGCGAGGCGCGGGAGGTCATAACGGGTCTGCATCACCGAGTGAAGTCAGCTTAGCTGGGAGAGGGAGAAAAATCATTACCCATTGATTGGCGGAAAGGCTCTTCCTCAGAACCTATCCCCTGCCAATCAATGGGTAATCCGTTGTGGGCAATGGGCAATGTGAGCCTTCGGACTCAGGGCGCCGAGAACTGGCGTTTGAAATCTTCGTGACGGCGCCGCGCAAGCTCCATCAACTCGGCGAATTCGGCCTCGCCGCGCAGATTGTCGAGCAGCGGGTCGTTCGTGAAGTACGGGTAGCAGAAGAAGCCGCCTTCGATCGAGCGCCGCAGCAGGCGCAGCGCCGGCGGCCGGTCGTTAAGCGCGGCGAAGGCTTGCGCGATTTTGTATACGCCCTCGGCGTCGGCCACGCCGCTTTTGATGATCTTTTCCTCGACGTCCTTCAACAGTTTGAGTCCCAACGCCGTCCGTCCTGCCAATCCGTGACTCAACGCCTTGCCGATCTGCGAAACCATCAACGTCTTATCCAATTGATCGGCCCGTTCGAAATATGCGGCGGCTTCCTTCCACTGCTTCAGATAGTAGTGTCCGAGGCCGCGATAGAATGTGGCGTAGGCGGAGTCTTCGCGCGCCGGCAGGCTTCGTATGAATTTTTCGTACTGGCCGTCGTAAAGGTAGCCGTTGAAGACTGAGTTATCGGCCTTGATTTCGCCGTTAATTTGTCGTGAGCGTTCGCCCTCGTTGATCGATTCCCGAAGCAATCCGCCGAAGCGGTAGGCGTAGGCCAGATTCCAATGAGCCTGCGACAGGTTCGGGCTGGTTCCGATCACGCCGCGCAAGAGCGGCACAGCCTCCTCTGCTTGTCCGGTGTCGGTGAGGAGGTTGGCTTTGAAGATGCGCGCCTCGATTTGCGACGGGTCGAGTTCCAGCGCGCGGTCGTAGGCCTGCCTCGCCTTGTCGTAATACTCCCGGCCCTCGAAGTAGATCGAAGCCAGAGTAGTGTCGATCGCGCCGAGGTAAGCCCACGAGGGGGCGTAATTCGGATCCAGACCGACCGATTTCTCGAACATCTTGCCGGCCGTCCTCAGGTCGTCTCTCTGATAGAGGTCCACGCCATACAGGTGATACTCGTAGGCCTGCAGGTTGCTTGCCGCGCCGCGCTGCAGTCGGTCGGATTCGGCGGGCGTGAGTGAGACCCTCACTCGCCGGACCACTGCTTGCGCCACCCGGTCCTGGACCGTCATCACCTTATCATATTTCAGGTTGAGCGGTTCACTCCACAGGGCCTGGTTGGCGGCTACATCAATCAGTTGCAGGTTGATGCGCAATTCGTAGCCCTCTTTGACGTACGAGCCGGTCAGCAATATGTCCACTTTCAATTCATTAGCGACCTGCGCAGGGTCTACCTCCCGGCCGGCGTATTTCCGGACGTAGATCGAGGGGCGCACGGTGAGGGCGCTGATGTAGTTGAGTTTGACGATCACCTCCTCGGCCAGCGAGAGGCTCAAGAAATCGTCGCGCTTGTCCGGCCCCAGGTTGCGGAAGGGAAGCACCGCCAGTCGCCTTTTGACTTCGGATCGCGACGGCGACGTGGAACGGAAGAGAAGATAGGCTGCGCCGGCGGCGACGACGATCAGCGCAATGGCCGCCCAAACCGCGACATGTTTGCGCCGCCCGGCGGCCGTCACGAGCGGCGTTATCGAAGACTTTGCCCCGTTGGAAGTGAGCGGAAAATCAGTACCGCGAGCGGTAGCGAGTGGGTCTTGATCAGCAGACCCGCTTGCTGCCGCTCGCGGTACTGACTCATTGATCGGCTGGTGGACTGGCGCTGGCGCGGGTTCGGGCGCTTCATTTGCGCGCCGCTCGAAGGCGCCGTCTCGTTCGGGGCCTAGCGGCGAAAAGGCCGACTCGCCGCGCGCGACGGTCGGTTGCTCCTCCGCGCGCAGCCGCACTTCGGCGGTGAAGCGGTAACCACGTTTCGGCACGGTCTCGATGTACGGCTTGCCGTCTGGTTGTTCGCCTAGCGCACGGCGCAGCATTGAGACGTTCTGCGCCAGATTGCTCTCTTCCACGAAGCTGTCAGGCCAGAGCCGCCGGATCATCTCGTCTTTGGTCAGCAGCAGGTTGCTGTTCTCAACGAAGAGCAGGAGCGTGTCGAAGACTTTGGGTGTGAGCGGCATGACCTGACCCTCTCGCGTCAGTCGGCGCTCGGACGGGTCGAGGTGGAAAGGGCCGAATTCGTAACGCTGTCTTTGGGATTTCATCATTGACGCTATCACGAGCTTGCGCGCAAAATTTCCGGGCGCGTCGCTGATCTCCCGCGCCCCTCCTGGTTTCTATCATGGCGATGCAAAGGGGTTGCATAGGCGGTTCCACGGAACCGCGAGCCCCGCTCATTGTATAGCATTTGGGAAAATGTTCCAGGCGCCTAATTAACATGAATGAGGACGAATTCCGCCCGGCGGTCGGGCGTTGAGGAGAGACCATGACCAATTCGATTCCGGATTACATCATCGTCGGCGCCGGCTCGGCCGGTTGCGCGCTCGCCAACCGTTTGACCGAAGACTCAAATGTCAAAGTACTGTTGCTCGAAGCCGGCGGCACGGATAAGAAAGCGAAGATTCAAATCCCGGCCGCTTTTCAAAAGCTTTTCAAGACCGAGTGCGACTGGGCATACGAGACCGAAGAACTTGAACACATGAACCGCCGCCGGATGTACTGGCCGCGCGGGCGCGTGCTCGGCGGGTCGAGTTCGATCAACGCCATGGTCTACAGCCGCGCCAACCGCAGCGACCACGACCGCTTCAGCGAGCTCGGCGTCGAAGGATGGGACTACGACGACATCCTGCCGTACTACAAAAAATCCGAGAACAACGAACGCGGGCCGAGCGAATTTCATGGCGTGGGCGGGGAATTGAACGTCGCCGATCTGCGCTGCGTCAATCCGCTGACCCACCGCTTCATCGAGGCCGCGCAAGGCGCGGGATTGAAATACAACAAAGATTTCAACGGCGCGTCGCAGGAGGGAGTCGGCTATCTTCAAGTCACGCAGAAGGACGGCAAACGCCACAGCGCCGCCGCAGCTTTTCTCAAACCGGCCCTGTCTCGCCCGAACCTGACGGTCAAGACGGGCGCGCACGTCATGCGATTGCTCTTCGACAAAAATAAAGTCGTCGGCGTCGAGTTCGTTCAGGACAGCAAAACCGAGCAGGCGCGCGTCAACCGTGAAGTCATCCTGTCGGGCGGGGCGATCAATTCTCCGCAGACGTTGATGCTCTCAGGGCTAGGCCCCGCCGATCACCTGCGCGCGATGGACATCCCCGTCGTCGCCGACCTGCCAGGCGTCGGTCAGAACCTGATGGATCACCTGCTGATCGGAGTCGAATACGAGTGCCGCGAACCGATAGGACTTCACAGAGCCGACAACGTAAAAAACATCCTCAATTATTTCCTCTTCAAAAAAGGCCCTCTCACGTCGAACGTGGCCGAGGCGGTCGCCTTCCTCAAAACCGATCAGTCGCGGACCGCGCCGAACATCGAGCTGGTATTCGCGCCTGTCTTCTACATGGACAACGGCTTCGGAAATCCCGACCTGCATGGTTTTTCAATTGGCGTCGCGCTGCAGAAGCCCGAGAGCAGAGGTCACATCAGGCTGAAATCAAAAGACCCGTTCGTCGCGCCGGCGATTCAACCCAACTATCTGGCCTCGGAGGCCGATATGGCCGCCTGTGTCGAGGGCGTCAAACTCGCGCGCGAGATTTTCGGCTCGAAACATTTCAACCGGTTTCGCGGCAAAGAGTGGTGGCCGGGCGAGGCCGCGAAGACCGACGGCGACTTCGCCGAACACATCCGCCAGACCGCCGAGACGATCTATCACCCGGTCGGGACGTGCAGGATAGGAAATGACGCGACGGCCGTTGTCGATGATCGGCTGCGCGCGCATGGCGTCGAAGGGTTGCGCGTGGTTGACGCTTCGATCATTCCGATTCAAATCACCGGACACACGAACGCGCCGACTATCGCGGTTGCGGAGAAGGCTGCGGATCTGATCAAGGGCCATTCTTGACACCGCCGCCATCGCCGCCTACCATTCACGTTTGTTCACAACGAGCCAATAGCTCAGCCCTGCGAACGTTGCGCTTCGCGGGGCTTCTGCTATTAAAGCGGTTATAAGGTAGTTGCGCGCAATACGGAAATCCCGGCCAAAAATTTGAAGGCGGTAAGAAAAATGTCAGTTCAAGTAAAAAGACGTGTAGGTATTCTCGGCGCGACCGGGACGGTCGGCCAAAGGTTGATTCACATGCTGCGCGATCACCCGTATTTCGAGGTGACCGCGCTCGCGGCTTCAGGCCGCTCCGAAGGAAAGCGCTTCGCTGACGTTTGCAATTGGAAGCTCCCTGTTGAAATGCCCGAAGCGGCCAGGGATATAAAAGTCTTCGGCTGTAAACCGCCGCTCGATTGCGACCTTGTGATTTCGAGTTTGCCGTCGGACATCGCGGTCGAGGCCGAAGTCGCGTTCGCCGCCGCCGGCTTTCCCGTCATCAGCAATTCGTCGTCATATCGGATGCCTGCGGACGTGCCGCTGGTAGTTCCCGAGATCAACCCCGATCACCTGGACGTCATTCCCGCGCAGAAGAAGAACCGCGGTTATGATCGCGGCTATCTCGTCACCAACGCCAACTGCACGACCATCGGCCTGGTGATGGCGCTTGCGCCTCTGCACCAGGCTTTCGGCGTCGAAGCCGTGATGATGACCTCGATGCAGGCCATCTCGGGCAAGGGCTATCCCGGCGAGGCCTCGATGGACATCATTGACAACGTGATGCCGTTCATCGACGGCGAAGAAGAGAAGGTCGAGGTCGAGCCGCAGAAGATCCTCGGCAGGTTTAGGGGCGAGAAGATCGAATCGGCCTCGTTCAAAGTAAGCGCGCAATGCAACCGAGTCCCCGTCCAGGACGGCCATCTCGAATCGGTGCGGGTGAAGTTGAGCAGTCAAGCGACGGTCGAACAGGTCGTCGAAGCGCTGTCGAATTTCACCGGCTTGCCGCAGGAGTTGAAATTGCCGACCGCGCCCGCGCGCCCGGTGATCGTCCGTTTTGAAAAAGACCGCCCGCAGCCGCGATTGGACCGCGACGCCGAGAACGGAATGGCCACGGTGGTCGGGCGAATCGCGAAAGACACCATCTTCGATTTCAAGTTTACGCTCATCAGCCACAACACGATTCGCGGCGCGGCCGGCGCGGCGTTGCTGAATGCGGAGCTGTTGGTGGCGAAAGGACTTCTGTAGATGTCAGATGTTAGATGTCAGATGTCAGCAAGCCTGGCGTATGACTTCTAGCATCTGACATCTGACATCTGACATCTGACATCTATGCTGATTGTAATGAAATTCGGCGGAACTTCGGTCGGAAGCGCCGAACGTATCGCACAGGCCGCCGACCTCGCGGTCAAGGGCGCTAAAGAAGGTCACAGAGTCGTCGTGGTCACTTCGGCGATGGGCGGGGTGACGAACAAGCTCATCGCCGCGGCGCAGAACGCCGTCGACGGTTATTACCACAAGACTGTCAGCGACGACGTGCACGAGCCGCACCGTCAGGCCATACACATGCTCACGCCCAGCGACGCCGCGCGGCGCCGCGAGGCCATCGAGATGGTGCGCCAGAGGATCGAGCGTTTCGAGACCTTGTGCAAGGGGCTGACGATGGTGCGCGAGTTGACTCCGCGCACGCTCGACGCGATCTCCGGGCTGGGGGAAATGATGTGCGCGCCGATCCTCTCGTGCGCGATCTCCGAGCGCGGCCTTGCCTCGCGGTCCATCGAGGCCACCGAGCTGATCGTCAGCGATGACCAATTCGGCCAGGCCGAGCCGCTGATGGCCGAGACCCGGCGGCAGACTCGCGACAAACTGACTCCGCTGCTGGAACAGGACGAAATACCGGTCGTCACCGGCTTCATCGCCGCAACGAAGGAAGGCGCGCTGACGACGCTCGGGCGCGGCGGCTCCGATTACACGGCCTCGATCATCGGCGCGGCGCTCGACGCCGACGAGGTCTGGATATGGACCGACGTCGACGGCGTAATGACGGCCAACCCGGGCGAGGCGCCTGAAGCGCGCACGATGCGCGAGATCAGCTACAGCGAGGCCTCCGAACTGGCCTATTACGGCGCGAAGGTGCTGCACCACAAGACGATCTTGCCGGTCTACAAACAGGGCATCCCGATTCGAATTCTCAACAGCTTCAACCCGGAGAATCCGGGCACGCGCATCAGCGTCGAGGGCCACCCGTCCTCGCGCGGCGTCAAGGCCGTCACTTCGATCCGCCACGTTAGCTTGATTACTATCAGCGGCAAAGGCATGCAGGGTATCCCCGGCGTCGCCGCGAAGGCTCTGGCCGCCGTCGCCGCAGAACGCGCCAACATCCTGATGATCGCGCAGGCGTCGTCAGAGAACAACATCTGCATCGTGATCAATTCGTCGGAGGCGGCGCGCGTGGTGAAATCGCTCCGCTCGGCGCTGGAATTCGATCTGATGCTCGGTCACATCGAAGACATCTCGGCGTACGATTCGATCGCGGTCGTCGCCGTGGTCGGCGACCGGATGCAGGGCACGCCCGGCATCGCGGGCAAGATCTTCGCCGCGCTGGGCGACTCCGGAGTCAACGTTATCGCCATCTCGCAAGGCTCGTCCGAGCGCAACGTCTCGATGGTCGTCGCGGCGCCGGACGCCGCCGAAGCCGTGCGCGCCATTCATCGCGCCTTTGAACTTGATAAGCCTTCACAATGATTGTTTGCAGTCCCGCCTCCGGGCGGAAAGCGGCTGTTAATCGAACCTCTTCGCCCGAAGGCGGGACTGCAAACTCATACGATTATGCCTTCACTTCGCTGCATCAACTGCCGATCCAATTTCTCCACGTCACAGAGAATCTATACCTGTTCGAAATGCTCTAGCCTTCTCGATGTCGTTTATGATGTGAACGGGTTTCAGGGCGGATTTTTGACGAGGACCTGGGACACGCGGCGCGCGTCGTCTAAAACCATAGACATGAGCGGCGTCTGGCGCTTCCGCGAACTGCTGCCCGACGCCGACGAGGCTAAAATAGTCACAATGGTGGAAGGCAATACGCCGATCTGGGACGCGCCGCGATCCGCCGCGTATGCGAGGATGAAGCGCCTGTCGTTCAAACACCTGGGAATGAACCCGACCGGGTCGTTCAAGGATTTGGGGATGACCACGGGCATCACGCAGGCGAAGCGGCTGCGCGCGACCGGTGTGGCCTGCGCGAGCACCGGCAACACCTCGGCCTCGATGGCCGCGTACGCCGCGCGCGCCAAAATAAAGGCGTTCGTCTTCATCCCTTCAGGGCAGATCGCGCTCGGCAAACTCTCGCAGGCGCTCGATTACGGCGCGATCGTGCTGCAAATCGACGGCGATTTCGACGACGCGATGCGCTTGGTGCGCGAAGTGGCGAATCGATCGCGGCTTTATCTGCTCAACTCGGTCAACCCGTTTCGTCTGGAAGGTCAAAAGACGATCGCGTTCGAGATGGCGCAACAGCGCGGATGGCGGGCGCCAGACCGCGTGATCGTGCCCGGCGGCAATATGGGCAATTCGTCGGCGATCGCGAAAGGCTTCCACGAATTGCTGGAACTCGGCGTGATCACAAAAATGCCTAAGATCACGATCGTCCAGGCCGAGGGCGCCAACCCTCTCTATCGGATGTGGGCGCGGCGCCACGATGTTGAGGAAGCGGATCTGAAATTGGAGCCGATCAAAAACGCGAATACGCTGGCCACGGCGATTAAGATCGGCGCTCCGCTCTCGTGGCCGAAAGCGCTTCGCGGGTTGCGTTGGTCCGGGGGCGAGGTGGAGCAGGTCACCGAACAGGAGATCGCCGACGCGAAAGCTATGATCGGACTGGACGGCATCGGCTGTGAGCCGGCTTCGGCGGTCACGCTCGCCGGCCTCAGAAAAATGGTGGCGGCCGGCGCCGTCAATCCGGACGAGGACGTCGTGGCTATTCTCACCGGCCACGTTTTGAAGGACCCGGATTACACGGTCAACTATCACGCTGGCGCGCTCAGCCTCTCCGGCAAGAGTGGTGCGAGGATAACCGTTGAATCACGCTACGCGAACGCCTTTACGCGCGTGCCCGCCGACCGCGATGCGATTATAGGAGCCCTTGGATTCTGAATCAGACGGGGAGACATGGCGACGAGGAGACGGGGCGAGATTGATTCATTTCGCCCCGTCGCCCCGTCGCGGTAGTTATTTGTCGCCCACCGGCACTTCGTCCGGGTTTTCTTCCTTCTTGGCCAGTTTCGCGATCCTCTTCTCGGCTTTGGATTTATTGAGCTTCAGGACAGTTTCGCTCGACCCGTCCCAGATTCTGGCGAGGAAATACTGCTCGCCGTATCGGTTGAAGATCAATTTCGATTTGGGGCTGTCGGTCGGCTTGTGTCTAATGGTGTTGAATGTCACAGCCTTGCCCTTCTTTTCGTGGCGGATGGTCAACGTGCCCGCGTCGCCTACCGACTCGATCAGGTATTCGCCCTTCGGCATGCGCTTGCTTCCGACCATAAAATCGAACGGGATTTCGGCCCTGATTTTGACAGTGGATGGGGCGGCTAGCGTTGTAGCAAGTAATGCGACGCCAAAACTGACGGCGGCGATCAGGCTGATAATCGGCTTTTTCATATTTCTCCTAAGGATTGGGCGCCCGGGCAGATCGGCCGGACGCGGTTGTCAGTTTGCGCCGTTGATTTCCCATCATTGACCACAACCGGATCAGGAACCGCAAGCGCGCGGCCAATGATATTCATTGCATGAGGCGGTTTCAAGCTTGACCACTACATTGTAATAGATTTGTAAAGCCCTAATTGGCAAGGTCGCGAAAACGGCCAATAAAGACAGTCACTTTGCGTGTTCGACATTTTTCTCGCCTGACGATTGAGACAGATTAGCGGCAAAATCACTGCGATTAGACGCCCTTTCGAGTCTCGTTACAGCCTCACGCATCGTCTCGATTGCGGTATGCGTATAGTAGCCGGTCATGTGTATATCTTCGTGGCCCATGAGGTCTCTCGCTGTAAATGGGTTGACGTTTGCCTCCGCGAGCCTGCTGGAAAAACTGTGTCTGCAGGTATGGAACGTCACGCCACTTAGGCCGATGTCTTTGCAGAGACGGGAAAACGTCTTACAAGCTTCGTGTTTGCTGAAAGGGAAGACTCGCCCGGTAGACTGAGAGTCCCCGCGCAGCTCGGCCAGGGCGTCCTTGACGCGGCGATTCATCACGGCGATGCGCCCCTTGGTCGGTGTCAGAAAGTTTGTGTGAACGCCCGTCCTTGCGTTTTCTGACCGATGAAGCTCCCCCCTAGCTCTGACTCGAAACACACAAGGACGGCCGGGAAGCGCTCAAATGAGCGCCATCGCTCGCGGGGGTCATCAAGGCCAAGCCCAATGTCGGCGAGGCGCTGGACAAGATCGTCGGTGAACTTTCGGTGAGCCGGCACACATGCTTAAACCATAAACATGCTGGCTAGATACTGTTGGCGAAATCCCTAATTCCTGAGCGCCAGAGGCGCGGAATGTTTATAGAATGCGTTGCGCGATATCTCACCAAGCTCCGTAGGAGCGAAATGTGACACATTTCGCTCCTACGGAGCTTTGGCCCGCTGCCCGCCAATTCCTATAAACATCACGCTCCTCCGGAGCTAAGATCCGAAAGGCTCATTTCTTGAATTCGCCAACAGTATCGCGTCGGCGCTTATGATCCCGCCAGCGCGTCGAAGGTTCACGATCGTCGGAGGTTGAATTATGAAACCCAAGCTTCAGACAAAACCTCGGCTTGCTGCAACACCAAATCAACTGCGCGGGCTTCGTGGTCGGGTGGGTATTTGTATTTCCGCAAAATTCGTCTGACCATCAATAGCAGTTTTGCCCGGACTGTTTCACGAACAGACCAATCCACCGAGACGTTCTTCCGCAAATTCTCTGCCAATTCCACGGCGATCTTCTTCAATATTTGTGTGTTTGCTGTAAACAAGCGTGACAAAGGCAAAAAAGGCCCGCTCGCAGCGTCAGACAATTTTGAACTCGTATGCGGTGAAAGCGTTAAACTCTCAGAGCAAAGGCTAACAGAGCATGAGGCTTCTTTCCACTTTTGCTTTTATAGAGGAAATTCCAGACCGAGTGAAATCTTGCTGTGAGTCAAGCGCGACGCCATCGAACACATCGTTTGTGTCCTTCCGGTAAACAGGCTGGTTTCGGAGCACGCCGCTGGCTCTTGCCGCTCTCGCTGGATGGGTACCGGCGCACCGAAAGCTCACCATAGATCAGTTCGTACGTGAACAGGTTCTGGATGGAGAGTATGAGGCGCCACATCGGTTCGTAAGGAATGCCGTGAGATTCTTCTCTATCATGTCAGTCCTTTTGTTTCTGGGCCTTACGGCCTTTGCGCAGGATACGACCTTGCGGGGACGGGTCGTCGATCAACTCGGCGCCGTCATCCCGGACGTCCGGATCACCTTGACCGGCCTGGATGGCCGATCCCGCGCCGCCAGGAGCGACGCCGGCGGGGAGTTCTCTATTCCAAACCTCCCGCCCGGCAGTTATAAACTGACCGCCGCTTCCAAAGGCTTTCAGACTCAGGTCGAAGCGAACTTGAAAGCGCCGCTCGCCCGTTCCCCGCTGGTGATCGTCATGTCGGTCGCGGCGGTCAATGAGGCTGTGGAGACGAAGGCCGAAGGCCGCGGCCTCTCGGTTGAGCCTGATCAGAACCTGACGGCGACCGTTCTAGGCGAGGAGTTCATCCGGAATTTGCCCGACAACGAGGAGGACTTGCGGGCCTTCTTGCAGGCGATGGCGGGCCCCGCGGCCGGCGGACAAGGCGGCGCGGAAATCTCGGTCGACGACTTCAGCGGCGGGCGGCTGCCTCCGCGCGAGGCGATCCGGCAGATCCGGATCAATCGGAATCCGTTCTCTGCGGAGCTTGAACAATCCGGTTTCTCCCGCATCGAGATCGTCACCGGGCCGGGCTCGGGCGAATGGCGCGGCGGCGGCGGCTT
>DATCXQ010000892.1:0-7562 GCA_036565725.1 Blastocatellia bacterium | reverse complement strand
GTTCGCCGCGCCGCCGCTCGAAAGCCCCGATTACGCCCCGTTCTCGATCGCAGTCAACATCCTGCAGCAGCTTTTCTTTCAGGAAGTGCGGGTGAAACGCAACCTGACCTACGGCGCCGACGCTACGCTGCTCACGAACGGCGCCAACTCGGCCTTCATCTCGGTCACGACGCCGAAGCCGAACGAGGCGGTCCGCGTTATGTTCGACCAGATTGACTTCATGCAGCGCCAGATTATCCGCGAAGAAGGCCTGAAAGCGATCATCAGCGGCTTCCTCACCAACTACTACAACAAGCTCGAAGACAACGGCTCGCAGGCGGGCAAACTGGCCGAGTACGAGCTGCTCGGCGGAGGCTGGCGGCGCGACCAGACATGGATTGACGAGGTAAGCAAAGTCACCCCGGAAGACGTCAACCGCGTCAGCAAAAAGTACCTCAAGAATTTCCACTTCGCGGTCATGGGCGATAAGCGACAATTCGATCGTGAACTGTTCATGAGCAGGTAATTTGAATTGAAAGATCAGGCCGAAACGCGTTTTGTCAATGTCGGCGCGATTCTCAGCACGCGAATGCGGGCGATAGAATATAACCCGGGGTGGAGCGCGGTAACGCCGCAACCCCAGGTAGACGGCATGAAAATTCAATTTAGCCTGCGGAGCAGGCGGCAGCCGATGGATGACGGCAAAATCGAATTCAATTCAACTACGATGAACTGTCGCCCGCGTTCGCGGGCTTGATGAACTTTGCTGCGAACCATTCCTGGGGTTCCGCGCAACCGCGCTCCACTCCAGGCTTTACTCTGCCGCCCGCATTCGCGGGCTGAGAACGCGCGGCGACGATTTAACTCAGCGGCCGGTCAATCGTCGCTCGCGTCACATTTCATGTCGTAAAACGCCCCGTCTTCTCATCGCAGCCAGGAGGCGCAGCTATGAGCTACCCGAACCGCGACGTCTTTCTCAGCAAGAACGAACAAGAGAACATCCGTAAAATGCTCGGCCCGGCGAAGACCGTCTCCGAATACCTGGGCAAAGCCGCGAAATATCTCAAAGAAGGCAAAGGCTTGGCGAAGTCGCTCGCCGAATCCGCTCCCTGGCTAAAAGACGTGGCCGAGGCCGCCGGCGCCGCGACTCCCATCATCGGTTTTGCCATGAAGCTGGCCGAAAAATGGTTGGAGCAGACGCATCCTTACGAACTCGGCGCGGTCGCCTGCACGCTGGTCTATCAGGATGCGGCGCGCGAAGCGGTGGAACAGGTCTGGACGTCGGCCCTCGGTTACCAGGACGCGATGAAGATCGACGACCGCCTGGCTGAGCGCATTCGCAGTTTGCCGCCCGCCGAGGAGGCGGATTTAAGCTCATTCTCGCACGACGCGGCGTTGCAACATGCCTTCGTGCGGCGCGCCGACGACATCCTCGGCGAATTGACGCGGGCCGCCGGCCTCGACGAAGAGCAGCGGGTCAATGTCTTCAACATCACACACGAGCGATTCATCAGGAAACTCGACCTGCTACTTTCCGACAAGAAGACCGCGCCGAAATTCGCGCCGTTCAAAATGTGGATGGAGATGGACGGCGGAAGGCAGGCCGCGCTCGGCGCGCTGCAAATCCACGCCAAATACCAGCGCGACCAATACCTGTCCGAACCGCTCTTCAAACGCGAGCCTTATGCGCTCCAACACATCTACGTCTCGACCGAATGCGGCAAGCTGGCGTGGGGCGCCATTCGCGACCCGCGCGACGCGCGTCGCGGTGAAGATCTCGCGCGCCCGGCGGAACGCCGCGACCCGTTCTCCGAAAATCACGGCGGGCGGCATAACCTGCTCGACACGGTGATGGGCTTCATCACCGACAGAAACTTCAAAGAGCCGATTGTGATCCAGGGCGTGGCGGGCGCGGGCAAGTCGTCATTCACGCTGCGCCTGTGCGCCAGGCTCTGGGAAAAAGGTTTTCATCCGCTGCGCATTCGTCTCAAACGGTTGCGGCTCTCGTCCTCGCTGATCGACGCGCTCAACGAGGCCGTCGAATTGGCGGACGAAGACCGCGTGGCCGATCTGCCCGTCGCGCGCCCGAAAGATTTGCTGTTCGGCGGCGAGATTTTCAGGACGCCGTACGGCGGCGATCACAGTCTGTGCCGCTATGTGTTGATCCTTGACGGATGGGACGAACTAGATTTGTCCGACAGCAGGCCCTTCCGCGAAAAAGTGGGGGAGATGTTGCGCGAGGTACGGCGCGTCTTTCTCGATCCGCAGCGGACGCCCCGCGTGCGCGTGATAGTCACCGGACGCCCTTCGCCCTACGTCGCCGAAAGCAAATTCCTCAACGACGATACTCCTGTGTTGACGATGCGCCCGATACGCCCGCAGCAGTTGCGCGAGTTCGTCGAGCGTTTGGACGACGCGCTCGGGTCGGTTCCTCCTTACGTTGAGGTCGAAAATCCCGACGAATGGCGCGCGCCTCATCGTCACACGTTGGACAAGGCGTTCGGAAAATACGAGGAGACTTTCAACGCCTCACTGCCTAAATATGATGAGGATGGGAAGATCATGGAGCCTGGCCGCGCGCCCAAGTCCAACAATCTTGAAGTGCTCGGTCTGCCGCTGCTCGCCTACCTGACCATTCGCGTGATGGCGCAGGCGGTCAGGAGCGGCGGCCCGTTGGAAAAGCAGCAGGCCGCCATCAACGAGATGGTAGAAAATCCGACGTTGCTCTATCGCAGTCTGATCGATTTGACCTGCGAAAAGGCTGGCAAGGCGGCCTTCGACGCGCATGACCGCGGCGACGAAGTGGAACGCCAGTGGCGCGAAGTCGGGTGGACGTTGCGTGAAAGGCTGCGCCGCACAGCGGCGGCGATGTCCGTTCTCGGCGTCGAACACATCTCGCGTGAAGAATGGAAGCGCCGCGCGCTGCCGGATGAAAAGGGGGAGACGCATGCCGCCGAGGATCATCCGCTGACCAGATTGATGATCAGCTTCTATTTCAAAGGCGGTCAGCCGGAACAGGGCTGCGAGTTCGCCCACAAATCATTCCGCGAATACCTATTTGCCGAATGCGTTGTCGAGAGGCTGAAGGAATACGGCCGCAGACTGACCGAGAGGGAAGCGGAACGGCCGCTGTCGCGCAATTATTGGCGCGACTTTTCCCGCGAGGAAAATCGCCAGCTTTATGAATTCTCGCGCGATCTGGCTTACCTGCTCGCGCCCCAATGGGTCGCGCCGAATGTCTGGGATCATTTACAGCATTTGATCGAATGGGAGATTTCGCGCGCCGCGACCGCATCGAACGCTTCGCCGGATGACAATCAACTCAGTGGTTTGGCGACGCAGGCTTTGACTTTTGAGCGATGGAAATATGTCCGCGATGCATTGGCCGACCTGTGGGAATGGTGGGGAGATTGCGCGCATCTGCGCCCTCAGGTCAGAACCGATCGCTGGAAGAAATCGGTCATCGAACCTCCGTTTGTGGAGGAATTGATTCGCTGGGCGGCCCCATTGACCGCGGAAGAGAATGATGCGCTGCCGCTGGAAAGCCCGACGAGCCTGGACGCGCATCTGGGAGACGCGCTCTGTCAAATCTGCGCAATGGTCCATTTTTATATCGCGGTGAATGAAGGTTTGGAACAGATCGAGCCGCGGAAGCTTGAGTATATAGAATCCGGCAGAAATCGGAAGTTCCAGCGACTTGCAAAGTATGAGCAAATCGAGCTTGTGCTTTTTGCTCCAGGTGGTGAGGATGTCAAGTCAGGCCGCTTCAATCCGACTTTCAGGCATTACTTTGCGCGCATAAACAGCGCATTTGGCAGTCCGCTGCGTGGGTTCCCAAGCAGAGCGATTCTCAACGGCATACACCTTGCCGGCGCGATCCTCTCTCACGCAGACCTTAGTGACGTACGCCTCGACTCTGTGAACCTCACTGGCGCGGTCCTCTCCCTTGCGGACCTCGGCGGCGCGAACCTCTCGCGTGCGAGCCTCTACGGCGCGAAACTTGCTGGCGCGCATCTCAGTGAGGCGATCCTCGACAGCGCGAATCTCTCCCATGCGTATCTCGGCGACGCGCTCCTTACCGGCGCAAACCTCTCCCGCGCAAACCTCGCCTCTGCGAGCCTCGACCGCGCGAACCTCAATTTAGCGAGGCTCAACGACGCTGACCTCCGTGAGGCGAGGCTCAATGGCGCGGATTTGAGATGGACATCTGGCTTGACACATGAGCAGATTGAATTGGCTTGGATTGATGAGCGGACGGCATTGCCTGAGGACCTGGAGAAGGTGAAGCCGGGAATTCTGGAGAGACAGCGATTGCGCAAAGAGCAGATCAATGAAATGTCGCGAGACTGATTTATTCTTCGTCGCGGAGCGACGGTTGAACTTAGGCCGGCGTTTTAACGCCGGCGCCGAGTGTGGGAGAAATCCCGAGTCGCGGAGCGACGGTTGATATTGTCGTGAGTTCGTCGCTCCTTCAACCGTCGCTCCGCGACTGGATAATCATTCACCCTCCCAACCGGCGTTAAAATGCCGGCCTAATCTCAACCGTCGCTCCGCGACGAAGAAGCGCCTCCCACTGCGGAGCCTATGTCAATTTCCCGGTCAAACTGGCGATGCTCACCACCAGATCGTGCGGCTCAATTGGTTTGTGCAGGTGAATCTGAAAGCCGGCGGCGAGAGAGCTGGCGGTATCCTCGACGCCTGCGCGGGCCGTTATCGCTATGGCCGGCACATTCCATCCACCGTCCCGCAGGCGCCTGATCAACTCATAACCGCTGCCGCCGGGCATCGCTATGTCACAGAGCAGGATTTCAGGGTTCCAGGCGCTCATGATACTGATCGCGTCGTCCATGCTTTCGGCGGTCCGCACCTTGGCGCCTTCCATACAGAGAATGGTCGACAGCAGATCCCGCATGTCGGATTGATCGTCTACCACCAACACGCGCAACTCGGAAAGCTTCGGCGTTAAATCCGACGTGATGGTCTCCCGACCCGTCTCAGCCATCGGAAGCATCCCGCGCGGGGACTTTTCCGAAGACGGCGGGAGCGTGATTTTGAAAGTCGAGCCTTTGCCTTCGCCCGCGCTCTCGACCCCGACCGTCCCGCCGTGCATCTCCACCAGGCTCCGCGCAATGGCCAGACCCAGTCCCAAGCCGCCGTGCTTTCTGGTGATACTGCCGTTGGCCTGACGAAACCGATCGAAGACAAAAGGCAGAAATTCAGGCGCGATTCCGACGCCGGTGTCGACCACCTCGATTTCAGCCTGTCCGTTGAGATACCTGAGGCGAACTTCCACGGCGCCTCCCGCAGGGGTGAACTTGACGGCGTTTTGCACCAGGTTCCAGATCACCTGCTGAAACCTGTTGGAGTCAAGCAGGAACATATGTACGGCCGGATCGAGCGTCTTTTGCAGACGCACCTCTTTGGCCTCCGCCTCCGGGCGTACGGACTCGACCGCTGACTCGATTACGTGATAGAGGTGGGTCGGCTCAAGATCCAGAGAGAAATTGCCGGTGACGATGGTCGAAACATCGAGGAGGTCGTCAACCAGTTTCTTCTGCGTGCGGACGTTGCGCTCGATAGTTTCCAGCGCGTGCTCTTTGCTCTCCTTGTCGAGGCGCCTCCCTCGGATGAGCGCGACCCAACCGAGCATGGCGGTCAAAGGCGCGCGTAACTCGTGAGAGACTGTGGCGAGAAATTCATCTTTCAAGCGATTGGCCTCTTCGGCCTTCGCCTGCGCCTCCTGCGCGCGCATCAAGCTCTCGGCGCGCTCCTTTTCGGCCCGTTTGCGGTCCGCGATCTCTTGCTCCAATGCGGCGGCGTGGCTTTGCAGATCGGCGTAAAGCTGTTCGATCTGTTTGGTTTTCCGGTAGAGTTCGACGAAGACCGCGACCTTCGATTTCAGCGCGCCCTGGTCGATCGGCTTGACGATGTAATCCACCGCGCCGAGCGCATAGCCCTGGGCGAAGTTCGCCTTGCCCGCGCTGTCGTAAGCGGTCAGGAAGATGATCGGGACGTCGCGTGTGCGTTCTCGCACGCGAATCAGCGCCGCTGTCTCAAGCCCGTCCATGTTGGGCATGCGCACGTCCATCAGGATAACGGCCGCGTCCTTGTTGAGGAGGAACTTGAGCGCCTCACCGCCCGAAGACGCCCTCACCAGATTGCGGTCCGGCGCTTGCAGCATCGTCTCCAGCGACAACAGGTTGGCGGGATTGTCGTCCACGAGCAGTATGTTGATTTTCCCGTTCCCGTTATTCATTGCAAGCCTCAAAGGTTGCGTGGGGACTACAAGTACCATTTTACTATACGCTGGCCGTTCTGAGTCGATTGAGCCAGACGCGCAACATCGAAAGGAGTTGATCCATGTCGATCGGCTTGGCGATGTAATCGGAAGCGCCGGCTTCGACGCACTTGTCGCGATCGGCCTTCATCGCCTTGGCTGTCAGGGCGATGATCGGAAGTCTTTTGAACCGTTCGATCTGCCGGATGGCCCGCGTCGTCTCGTACCCGTCCATCTCCGGCATCATGATGTCCATCAACACCACGCCCACGTCAGGATTTCGGTTAAGCGTCTCTATGCCCGCGCGCCCGTCCTCGGCGCACAGAACCTCTATGCCGTGGGCTTCGAGCGCGCTGCTCAGGGCGAAGACGTTGCGCATGTCGTCGTCCACGATCAGAACCTTGCGCCCTTCAAGCATCGGATCGCGGCGCCGTGATTGTTCCAGCATCCCGCGCTTCGGCTCCGGCAGACTGGTCTCGGCGCGGTGCAGGAAGAGAGAAGTCTCGGCCAACAGACGTTCGGGCGAGGCGGCCTCCTTGACCACCATCGCGCCGGCCACCGTTCGGAGCCGCGCCCCTTCTTCTTCAGAAAGGACCTTGCCGTTATAGGCGATGATCGGCAGGTCGAGCAGTCCCGTCTCGCGTTGGATCAGCTCGATCAGCTCGACCCCGGACATATCGGGCAGCCTCAGATCGAGCGCCATGCAATCGAACCGTTGCTTCCGCAATTCGGCCAATGCCTCTTCGCCGTTAGCCACGGCCGTCGTTTGCACATCGCCCTCGCCGATCAACGCGACGACGCTCCTGCGCCGCTCGTCGTCGCCTTCGACCACGAGCAGTCGTTTGACCTTGCGCTCGACGAAGTCCACGATCCGGTCGAAGGCGGCGACGAGTTGTTCGCGCGTGACGGGTTTGCGCAGGTAGGTGAGCGCGCCGAGCTTGCGCGGCTGGATCTCGCGGTCGTCCACCGTAATGACGTGGACCGGGATGTGGCTGGTCTTGCGGTCGTGTTTCAACCGGTCGAGCACCGTCCATCCGTCGCGGTCGGGAAGCCGGATGTCCATCGTGATCGCGTCGGGTTTGTAGCGGCGAGCCAGCCTCAAGGCGGCGGCGCCTTGAGCGGCGACCACGCCTTTGAAGCCGCGCTCGCGCGCCATGTCGAGCAGGATTTGCGCGAAGGGCGCGTCGTCTTCAACGATTAGCAAGACGCGGTCGCCCGGCATGACATCATCGTGGTCATCGGCGATTTCGATGATCTCGCCTTGATCGCCCGAAGAGAGCGACGGTTCCGCCGTGTCGAGGCGGGG
>DATCXQ010000889.1:0-24583 GCA_036565725.1 Blastocatellia bacterium | reverse complement strand
TGAACAGCAGACAGAAGCGCACGAGCGTTCGCCCCCACAGGAATTGTCTAAACATAGTTACTCCTCTGATCAGGGATATGTAAGAACATCTGCGCGCACGGCGAGAAATTTGCCGCCGCACGAAAGTCTCAACGAATGGTGGTTGATCGCCTGCGGGCCCGACATGCCCCGCTAGAAGGAGGGCTAGATGGTGGGCCGCCGGTCTCGGATTTGTTGGAGCGCGACCTGCGCTCCAGATTTCAAAGACACTCAACGTCGGTTCATATCTGTTCGACTCCTTACTGTTGCGGAACTCAGATTTTCGCTCAAAAACGACGAATCTTGAAATGAAAATCTGCGCCCTCGCCGGATCGAAAAGTTTGATATAACCTCACCCGTGATGAGCGACCAAAGCTGGCGAGTGAGCGAATCGGAAGTGGGGTTGCGGCTGGACAAATGGCTGGCCGCCGCCGAACGACTCGGGTCCAGGTCAAAAGCCCTCTCGGCAATTGAACGTGGCAAGGTCTTCGTCGACGGCGCGGAGCAAACCGTCGCAGACGCCGCTCGCCGTCTGCAGAAAGGCGAGACCGTCAGACTCTGGATAGATCGTCCGGGCAGCGCCGAGCGGCGCTACGCCGAACGCCGCGATTCGGGGCTGCATCTGCTTTACGAAGATTCATCCCTGCTCGTGATCAACAAACCAGCCAGTGTACTCACCGTGCCGCTGCCGGCTCAACCCGACGAGCCTTCCATACTCGACCAGGTCAAACACCACCTGCGTTCACACAAAAAGTCGACCCCGCTGGTCGTCCACCGCATCGACCGCGACACGTCGGGCATCGTCGTTTTCGCGAAGACTCCCGAAGCGCAGAAAAACTTGAAAGACCAGTTCGAGCGGAGGAGCGCTGAGCGCGTCTACCTGGCAGTCGTTTACGGGAGCCCGAAGCCGGAGAGGGGGACGTGGCGTGACTTTCTGGTGTGGGACCAGGAAGGACTGCGACAACAACGCGCGGAACGCCGCGACAGGAACGCCAAAGAAGCGGTCTGCCATTACCGCGCGCTGGAAAAATTCTCCGGAGCGACTTTGATTGAGGTCTCCCTGGTAACCGGCAAACGCAACCAGATTCGCGTTCAGGCCGGTCTACGCGGCCATCAGTTGGTGGGAGAGAAAAAGTATGTCTACGATCCCGCGCCCCGACACAGGATCGAATTCGGGCGTCAGGCGCTGCACGCTCATCGGCTGAAATTTCTGCATCCCATAAATGGCCGCCCGATGAGTTTTGAAGTCGCGCCGCCGGACGATTTTCAAGAACTGATTCTCAGACTGCGCGGAAAATAAACCTGCGGCTCGCAAATCTGAAAAGACTGTTAGCCACCGCAGGCCACAGAGGGCACAGAGAAATCGTTATATACTCTGTGGCCTCTGTGGCTTAAAAACCACGATCTACAGTTGCGCAACCCATCCGAGTCGCTTCATCACCTGACGCGCGACGTCTCGCCCGGCCCAATCGGCGTAAACGTCCGTCCTGCCGGAGCCCATCGGCGGCAGCGAGATCGGGCCGGCGGGCTGCTGCGGGACGCCGTAACCGCTGCCCACCACTTTGGCGGTCTTCGGCTCGAAGACCGTGTAGCGCAACTCGAAGCCGTAATTCGACGTCCTCATCTGGTCGACCTGGAACTCCATCCACACGACGTAGCGTTCGCCCTCCTTGGCGGCTTTGATAGCGTCCCCGCGATGTTGATCGCGCTCTTCACTGATCTGGAGCGTGCGCATCGCGCTGCGGAACTCCTCCATGCAGCCCCGGCGCGCGGTGTCGGGGTAAAAAGACGAGATGCCGATGTCGGTCATCGCGGTCGAGACCATCACCGAACGCCCGGGCTCTTTCTCTTTAGGCTTGTCTGGCGAGACTTCGGGTTCGGGGACGGTTCGCGCTTCGGGCTGATTGACTCCCTGGACCGGAGGCTGCGGATCGGCCTTCTTCTGCTTGCGTCCCGATTGGCCGGACGTCAATGTCGCAAACGCGGCGAGCGTGAACAGACAAATCAACGCGGCGAAAACAGGTTTCAAGTTGTAGCGCATAGATGTTTCTCCCACGAGGTTTTTCAACAGTGGGACAGATTAAAGTCTGCCCCACTCCTGGTTATTCCAATTATGATCGCTGCGGAATGCGTTACGGACTGACACAGACGCGGCGGATATTGTATGATGCGCGCGAATTCTGATCAACGAGCCCCTGCTGAACACCCACTTATGTCCGTCATTGCGCCACACGAAGCCGAACGTCCGCTCACCCTCGCGCTCGACGTCGGCACCTCCTCCGCGCGCGCCGCGCTGTACGACTCGCGCGGGCGCCAGATCGAACACGCCGAGGGCCGCACACATTACCAGATGACCGTCACGCAAGACGGCGGAGTCGAGATTGACGCCGACAAACTGATCGAAATCGTCTGCGCGACCATAGACGAATGCCTCCTAAAGGCCGCGACTCATTTTTCCGACATGATGACCGACCCGCGCAACGCGGTCCGAATGGTCGGCTACAGCAACTTCTGGCACGCGATGCTGGGCGTCTCGCGCAGCGGCGACGCGGTCACGCCGCTTTACAACTGGAGCGATACTCGAAGCGCGCCGGACGCCGAAGAGCTCAGGCTGCGACTCGGCGCCGATTGGGTTCACGAGCGATGCGGCGTGGTCCCGCATGCCAGCTACTATCCCGCGAAAATCCTATGGCTGCGGCGGACCGACCCGGCGCTGGCCTCGAAAGTCTCACGATGGGTCTCGGTCGGCGAATATCTCTACTCGAAAATCTTCGGGCGAATGGCGTGCGGCGTCTCGATGGCGTCCGGCACGGGGCTATTCAATCCGAACAAAAACGACTGGGACGACGAGATGCTAGCCGCAATCGGAGTCGGACGGGATCAACTCTCTCCGCTGGTGGAAGAGCGCGCCAACGGTTCTGAAGGACTTAATGAGATGCGGCGCGAATTCGCCGAACGCTGGCCCGCGCTGCGAATGGCTAATTGGTTGCCGGCGGTCGGCGACGGCGCGGCCAGCAACATCGGTTCGGGGTGCTTCATACGTAACTTGATTGCTATCAACGTCGGGACGTCGGGAGCGATGAGAGTCTGCTGGCCGACCGAGCGCGTGAACATTCCTAAAGGCTTGTGGTGTTACCGGGCCAATCGCCGCTATGCGCTGATCGGAGGCGCGCTCTCAAACGCGGGAGACGTTTATGCATGGTGCAAAAGAGTCCTGCGATTGGACGACGACGACGAGATCATCGAATCAAAGCTCGCCATATTGAATGCCGACGATCACGGGCTGACCGCGCTTCCCTTCTTCTCCGGCGAACGCAGCACAGGCTGGCACAGCGAGGCTCGCGCGACTTTCACCGGATTAAATCTGAGCGCCGACCCGATAGAGATTTTGCGGGCGTTGCTCGAATCAGTATGTTATCGTTTCGCGGCGATTTATGAGAGGCTGAAGGCCGAGACGCCTGGCGACACGAAGATCATCGCATCGGGCGGCGGCATCTTGAACTCGCCGGTCTGGACGCAGATGATGGCCGACGTGATCGGAGTGCCCGTCGTAGCTTCGGCGGTTTCCGAAGCGTCGAGCCGAGGCGCGGCGATGCTGGCGCTCGAGGCTTTCGGACAGGTTGAGAGCTTGGACGCGCTAGAAACGCCGCTCGGAGAGGTATTCGAGCCGAACGCTGAAAAGCACGAACGATACGCGCTTGGGCGAAGAAGGCAGGAAAGTTTGTACAAAGCGCTGGTAGCGAATAAGCCAGAGGCGCTTTAATCAGACTACATGACATTATTACAGATAATCCAACCGCGGAGGACGCAGAGGTACCCAGAGAACGACCTGTCTTGATCGTTCTCTGGGTACCTCTGCGTCCTCCGCGGTTGGATGTCTAAATCTTGGTCGTCCTGATTTAGCAATTCGCACAATCTTGGAGAGAGAGAGAACGATGAACCCCTTAATAGAAGTAGAAAAACTGGGACAAAGCATCTGGTACGACAACATCCGCCGCGCGCTGATCGATTCCGGCGACCTAGCGCAGAAGATCGGCGCGCTGCCTTCAGGCGTTACTTCGACGCTGGGCCAGAAGGTCGGGGGCGACGATCTACGCGGCGTGACCTCGAATCCGACGATATTCGAGAAGGCCATCACGGGGAGCACCGATTACGACGAGGCGATGCGCCGTCTGGTCGCCGAGGGCAAGAGCGCCGACGAGATTTACGAGGCCCTGGTCGTCGAAGACATCCAACGCGCCGCCGACCTTTTCAAACCCGTATATGCGCGGACCGACAAGCTCGACGGTTACGTCAGCCTGGAAGTCTCTCCGCTCCTGGCTCGCGACACCGAAGGCACGATCGCAGATGCCAAACGGTTGTGGGCCAAGCTCGACCGCCCGAACGTGATGATCAAGATTCCAGCCACGGCCGAGGGACTCCCCGCCATCCGCGAGTGCATCGCCGCCGGGATCAACATCAACGTCACGATGATCTTCGCGATAGAAAATTATGAAGAGGTCGCCGAGGCGTACATCAGCGGCCTGGAAAAACGCGCCGCCGCCGGCCATCCGATAGACCACGTGGCGTCGGTCGCCAGCGTCTTCGTCAGCCGCATCGACACCACCGTCGATGGCCAGCTCGAATCCCGCATCCGCAAATCGGAGGACGAAAACGAAAAGGCCACTCTCTCCGACCTTCTCGGCAAGGCCGCGATTGCGAACGCGAAGATGCAATACCAGCGGTTCAAAGAGATTTTTTCGAGCGAACGCTTCGCGAAGCTGAAAGCGCAGGGCGCCCGCGTTCAACGCCCGCTCTGGGCGAGCACCGGCACTAAGAACCCGAACTACAGCGACGTGCTATACGTCGAGAGCCTGATCGGCCCGGACACCGTCAACACGCTTCCGCCCGCGACGTTCACCGCCTTCCGCGACCACGGCAAGGTCCGTTCGACCATCGAAGAGAACCTGGACGAAGCGAAGAAGACGCTCGAGAAGCTGGCCGAGGTCGGCGTCGATCTCAAACAGGTCTGTCAGAAGTTGCAGGACGACGGCGTCAAAGCCTTCGCCGACTCGTTTGAAAGCCTGATGCAGAGCATCACTTCGAAGCGGGCCGCGCTGACCAGCGGCCTGCTCGACAGAATGGAGGCTAATCTGGGCCGGTACGAAGCGGACGTCCAGGCGACCATCAAGCGCGCGGAAAGCGAACAATGGACGCGCAAAATCTGTCGCAAAGACGCGTCTTTGTGGAAAGATGAAGAGTGTCAGCAAGTGCTCATCAAAAACTCGCTCGGCTGGGTGACCGTGCCCGATCAATTGTACGATGCGGCGGACGAACTCGCCGACTTCAGCGCGCGCATCCGCGGCGGCGCCTCAGGAGAGAAAGGATTCAAGGACGTAATGCTGCTCGGAATGGGGGGCAGCAGCCTCTGCCCGGAAGTCTTCCGCAGAACTTTCGGTAAGATTCCCGGCTACCCTGAAATGCATGTGCTCGACAGCACCGACCCGGCGACGGTGCTGGCTTTCGAATCGGAAGTCGATCTGCCGCACACGCTCTTCGTCGTCGCCAGCAAATCAGGGACGACCATCGAGCCGCTGATGTTCTACAAGTACTTCATCAACGAAATGCGCAAGCTGAAGGGCGACCGTACGGGCGAGAACTTCGTGGCCATCACCGACCCCGGCACTCTGATGGAAGCGATGGCGACCGGCGACAAATTCCGCCGGATATTTTTGAACCCGTCGGACATCGGCGGGCGTTATTCGGCGCTCTCCTATTTCGGGATGCTCCCGGCGGCGCTGCAGGGACTCGATATCAAAACGGTGCTCGACCGCGCCGAACGCGCGATGCATGCCTGCGCGCCCGCAGTGCCCGCCGCCGACAATCCGGCGGTCCGATTGGGCGCGATCATCGGCGCGCTGGCCGGCGCGGGGCGCAACAAACTGACGCTTTCGACCGACCCCGAAATTTCGTCACTCGGTTTGTGGATCGAGCAACTGGTCGCCGAGAGCACGGGCAAAGAGGGCAAAGGCATTCTTCCGGTCGCCGGCGAGACGCTCACGAGCCCCGACGTTTACGGCGACGACCGCCTCTTCGTCCACATCGCAGTCGGCATGATCGACCCGGAGGCCGAGAACAAATTGCGCGCGATCGAAGCCGCCGGCCACCCCGTCGTCCGCCGCGTGATGAACGACACGCTTGACCTGGGCGAAGAGTTTTACATTTGGGAGATGGCGACGGCGATCGCCGGCGCCGTGATGGGCATCAACCCCTTCGACCAACCCAACGTGCAGGAGTCGAAAGACAACACCAAATTGCTGCTCGAAGACTTCAAGCGCGACGGCAATCTTCCCGAACAGACGCTGGCCGCCGAGGGGAGCGGGTTGAAAGTCTATTGCGACGACGAGACGCTCCAGGCGCTCGGCAGGAACAAGCCGGTCGAGGCGTTTATCGTCGCGCATTTGAAGCGAGCCAAGCCGGGCGATTACGTCGCGATGCTCGACTACATCAGAGAGACCGATGAAAACGAAACGCTGATTCAAGCCATCCGCATACATCTGCGTGACGCGCTGCGCGTGGCGACGACGACCGGTTACGGCCCGCGCTTCCTGCACTCGACCGGACAGTTGCACAAAGGCGGCGACGCGAGCGGCGTCTTCATTCAGATCACTGCGGACGATTTAAATGACGTGGCGATCGTCGGTGAGCCGTTCTCATTCGGCGTTTTGAAACAGGCCCAGGCGCTCGGCGATTTTCAATCGCTGGCCATCCGCGACCGCCGCGCCATCCGCGTTCACCTGGGCGCGGACATCGCCGCCGGCCTGAAGACGCTGCTCGAAATCGTTCGGACGGCTTTCCCTGTCGACAAGGCATAAACGCGATGAGGACTATGCGACAGTCAACTACCGAGGTCCTGATCTTCGCCGACGCGGCTGAGCTGGCGCGGGAAGCTGCGCGCCGATTCGCCGAGTTGGCCGAAGCCTTCACAAACGACGCCGGACGCTTCACCGTCGCGCTCTCAGGCGGGTCAACGCCGAAGGCGATGTTCCAAATCCTCGCCGAAAAACCTTTCGCCGATTCGCTGCCATGGCGTTCCATCCACTTCTTCTGGGGGGATGAACGATGCGTCCCGCCCGACCACGCGGAAAGCAATTATCGAATGGCAAATGAAACATTGCTGTCGAAGGTTCCAGTTCCGCGCGAAAACATCTTTCGCATCCCGGCGGAAGACGAAGATCATGAGCGTGCGGCCGCCATTTATTCCGAAATCCTGCAAACATTCTTCGCCGAAGAGCAGCCTGGCTTTGACCTCGTCTTCCTGGGAATGGGCCCCGATGGACATACAGCCTCGCTCTTTCCGGGCACGACGGCGCTGTGCGCGGGCGGCGGCGTCGCGGCGGCGAATTACGTCGATAAGTTTCAGTCCTGGCGAATCACGCTGACCGCCGACGCGATCAACAGAGCCCGCAACGTAATCTTCCTCGTCGCGGGCGCAGACAAAGCCCCGGCGCTGAAAGAAGTGATCGAAGGCCCGCGCAACCCCAAACAATACCCTAGCCAATTGATCATGCCCTCTCACGGCGCGCTTCTGTGGATGGTTGACGAAGCCGCGGCTAAACTGCTGCAGGGTTGAAGGCTGGACGCCAGCCTCCATCGTCTCAACCAGTTTACGATCAGAATCGTAGCGTACCGCGTCAATCGCTTCTTCGACCGGCAGCCGGGGGACTTCGTCAATCTCATGTTCGCGCTCGTCTTCGCGTTCTCTCGGACATATTCACATGCGTTAAGTAAACGTGGACATCGCGTAACGCCAAGTTATAATCCTCAGTTTTCAGCAATACGCTCAGTAGCGCCACAGGCGCCGGCCAACATCCAAAGAAGACCAGAGATGGACTCATGAGCGAAAACATCGTGCTTGAGAAATCCTACAAATTCGCGCTCAGAATCGTGAGGCTCTACAAGTATATGAGCGAAATGAGAAAGGAGTTTGTCTTGAGCAAGCAGATGCCCTATTCGGGGACGAATGTCGGCGCGCATGTCAAAGCCGCGCAAGAGGCTGAATCGAGAGCGGGCTTCTTTCACGAAATGAACGCGGCGCTGCAAAACACGTCAAAGTGCGAATTCTGGCTGCAGCTTCTACACGACGGCGAATTTCTTGAAGACAAAGAGTTCGCCTCGATTCACTACGACTGCGTGGAGCTTATCAAATTGACAAAGAAGATCACTGAACCGACCAGACATTAGTCATTAATCGCCAGGAAGAACTTCCTGGCGATTAATGACTAATGTCGAATGGTTAATGGCTAATTCGAGCTTTATTTGTTGGCCATCGGGCGTCGTGTTTTCAAGTCCAAAGAAAAGAGGGCCAAGGTTCGAAAACCTTCAGCCCTCAAATTACCACGATTAGTTATCCGTTCGTTTTAGAACGTATAGCGCAGGCCCAGCACAATGCGGCGGTTGCCGCCGTTGGTCGCCCACTGGTTGAGGAAGTTGGCGGAGGTGACGGTTCCGTTCGGAATTCCGAAGTTGCGAGTGTTAGTCGCGTTGAACATGTCGGCGCGGAACTGCAACCTGTGGCCCTCGAACAGGGTGGTGTTCTTCAGGATGCCGAAGTCGATGTTCTGGATGCCGTCGGCGCGAAGGGTGTTACGCCCCGCATTCCCTACGCGCTTGCCAAATTGCGGCGTGCCCCGCTTCGCCTCGTTGAAGGCAGGCAGCGGAAGGAAAAGCCTGGCGCCGCCCGCAGCCAACAGCTCGATGATATTCATCGAAGAAACATTGAGCGTCGTGTTCAGGTCAGCGCGAATCGCATTACCCACCAGCGAGTCAATGCCGTTCAGGGCGCCGGTCGGGTCAGAGCCGTTGAGCGGGGTAAATGGCGCGCCGCTTTGCAAGGTGAAGAAGGCATTGACCTGCCAGCCACCCAGCAGATGGCCAATCGCGCCCTTTTGCTCCTGGAAGAATGGCAGTTCGTATACGGCGTTTCCAGTGAAACGATGTGGCCGGTCGTAAGTCGAGCGTGCGCGGTCGGAGCGCAGATCGAATGAGTCCTGCGCCACGGCCACCTCGCCGGTCGAGGGATTGAAGATCTCCGATGTCGTATCAATAGCCGAGCTCCAGGTGTAGTGCATACCAGCGCTGAAGCCACGACTCAGGCGCTTGTCCATGCTGACCTGCATCGAGTGGTAGATCGAGGAGGCCGCGTTAGCGCGCGTGCGGAAGATGCCGCGGGTGGGGTCGACGCGCGGCGCGAAGACGGGGGTTTTGGTATCAGCGATGACGTTGGTAGGCGTACGCGGGTTGCCGTCGACCGTCTGGAACAATCCTGTGCCCTTCGTACCGACGTAGCCGACGCGCAAGACTATGTCACGCGACAGTTCGCGCTGCACTTCAAAGCTGAACTGATCATAGCTTGGCGCGCGGAAGTCATCGCCGACGATCGTACGCGTCAACGTATTCGGGTTCAGCCCCGTCACCTGCGCCGTACTGATAGCGCTGAAGGCGCCCGCCGGCGGCAAGTTGATCGAGGCCACGAACGGGAAGGCGCTGGCGATATTCAGATTGATGTTGAGGAAAGCGGCGTCGTTCGTGCGCGCATAACCGCCACGCACCACAAGCTTGTCGCCGCCGGTCAGGAGATTGAACGGCCCGCCGCTTATGCGCGGGTTCCAACTGAAGCCGATGCGTGGCTGGAAATTGTTCTTATCAGTCGGGGGCACGGGCGTAAAGCCGAAGCGCGCATCGCCACCTGCAGCCGCCACGATCTGGTCATTAACTGGAATTAGATCGTCGAAAGTGTTGCCCGGCAGTTCGTAGCGCAGACCATACGAGAGCGTGAAACTCGGCCTGATCCTCCACTCATCCTGCGCAAAGAAGTAGTAATCGTAGTTGTCGTAGTACTGAATTTGCTGCCCGCCCGGCAACGGACGATTAACGGTCGAAGCCGTCAGGGCCACGTCGTCAATAAAGTTCTGCAAGGTTGGGTAAGCCAGCCGCCCGCGAATAGTCGGCACGAAAAAGCTCTTGACCTGCGTGCGTCGGAAGTCAATCCCGAACTTTACGCCGTGGTTGCCGGCGTTGTAGGCGGCGGTGTCCACGATCTGATAAGTGTTGTTGAAGCGGAACTGCGGCAGGTTGACCGCCAGCCCAATGGCTGTCCGGTCAGCGGCGGCATTGAAGCCGCGCAGGGCCAGTTCCTCGATCTCAATCGAAGGGATATCTTGTGATGACGGATCGCTGGCCGTCGTGCGCGAACCGAAGCGCGACCATGCAATGCGGGCGTCGTTGACCCAACGACTGCCAAGCAGGCTGGTCAAATTAACCGTCGCCGACTGCGAACGCGACGGTGAGATCGTCGTCAGTCCCGGCGGCGTCACCTGCCCCGTCCCCGAGGTAAGGCTGTCGTCGAAAATGTAGCGACCGCTCATTCGATGGTTGGGGTTGAACTGGTGATCAACGCGGCCCGACCCCTGCCAATCGTCGAAGCGGAAAGACGTCGAACCGGTCAGGTCACCGAGTGGCACCGTGGAGGTGACGCCACCGATATTGAAGCTCGCCGATTTGCCGTTGGCGGCCTGTGCGGCGGGGAGGAAGCGCAACAGCGCGGCCACCTGCGGGCGGTTGCCCGCGACCTGTTGCAGAATCTGCCGGCCCGCGTCGGTCGGCGCGCCGTTCAGCGTGAAACCCGGGGCGAATTGCCGATCCGTCCACCGCTGTAATGACCCGAAGAACCAGGTTTTGTCTTTGCCATCGTAGTACGGCAGGCGCACCGGCCCGCCGAAGGTGCCACCGAACTGATCCTCTATCCGGAAAGGCGCGCCCTTGCGCGAATCGGTCGTGGCGTTAGGGTTGCAGAAGCCGCCTGGCCTGCCCGCCTTGTCCCGGTTGCTACAGGAGTTGAAGTGGTTGTTGTTGTTAAAGAAGAAGGCGCTGCCATGGTATTGGTTCGTGCCGCTCTTGGTGATGACACTGAGCACCGAGCCCGAGTTGCGGCCAAATTCGGCGGCGAACTGATTAGTCACCAGGCGGACTTCCTGCACCAGGTCTGGATTGTTGAGCGGCTGCTGGCCACCCGCCACGCTCGGGTCGTTGATGTCCTGGCCGTCCAGCATGAAGTTGTTCGAACGCACGCGGCCGCCGTTGGACGAGTAGCTCATGCCGGCGGCGAAGCCCGTCTGGCCGCTGCCCAATTGGCTGACTCCGGCCGCTGAGAGCGCAACGTTGAAAACGTTGCGGTTCGGCGCGAGTGGCAGTTCAGACAGGCGCTTGGAATCGAACCGGGTGCTGACTTCAGCGTTGCTCGTACTCAACAACGACGCGTTCTCGGCGACCGTAACGACCGCTTCCACACTGCTGACTTTCAGCGTCATGTTCACAACGGCGTCCTGGTTAAGCAGCAACTCGATGCCGGATCGTACCAGCTTTGCGAAACCGCTCGATTGAACCGTGATCTCATAATTCCCAACAGGCAGGTTAGGAAAGCGATAGCGACCTTCACTATCTGTAGCCGTGGAACGTGATTCGTTCGTGCCGACGTTGCGAACCGTCACCGTAGCGCTTGTAATCACGCCCTGACTCTCATCGACCACAATGCCAGAAATCGTGCCCGAGGTCGCTTGCGCGGCGACAGCCGAAAACGCTCCGGCTATTAATGCGAGCGATATGGCAAACAGCCTGACTGTCCTACTCATAAATACCCTCCGGGGAGAATTCTGTTGACAGATCTCCTTGTTAGTTGAACTGATTTGCAAGAAATACTTTCGCCTCGATTGAAAGGAGTTTATTAAAGCCTGAGGCGCAAATCTTTATTAAACTTCGAAGCTAGCCGTATTTTTTTTTGGATTTACTTCACGTTCGCCACCGTGCAAATTGCATTCCCGACAGGTTGAGAAATCAGAAAATCAGCCATTTCATACTATCCAGTGAATTTAAATCAGGCGGGGCTGAATCGCGATCCGCCGATATACAGAATTTTGGAGGAGTATTTCAGATTTTCGTATGTTGACGCTCACTTTCTGACGGTCGGATACTGAACGCCCAATTGTTCCAGGTAGGTTTTATACTTTGCCGGATCGTAGTGGTACTTCTTCAACTGCGGCGCGAATAGTTCCATCTTCTCTTTATTCATTTCGATTGCGGGTTGATCCGACGTATTGATCAGCGGCTGGTATTTGATCTCTTTAGTCTGGACGTTGTTGAAATAATCCCAGGCCTGCTTCACCAGTTCTGGCTTCAGCATGAAATCGAGCGCGGTCATGGCCTGGACCTTGGCGCCGGCGGTCGAGCCTTTGTGGGCGATCGGCGTAGCCATGGCGACGGCGTTTTCCCAACTGTGGCCGGGCAGGTTCGGGATGTTGGCCGGGTAGCGCAAATAAACCATCGGGAGATTCCAGGAGATGTCTCCGACGTCGTCCGAGCCGCCGCCCATCACGACTTCTTTCGGCCCGTCAAGCCCTTTCGGCTTCGTCTTCAATCCTTCGACTTTCGCCTTGATCTCGGCCTGCAAGGCTTTCGCGAGCGTCTGATCGGCCTCGCTCCACTGCGGCATGCCGACGGCTTCGATGTTTTTGCTCTGAACCTCGGCGACTACCTTGTTGAAATGGTTCGGCCATGCGGAACCGACGATGCGCTGAGTGACCGCCGTGTCGGTCATCATCGCGGCGGCCTGCGCCATCTTGTTGCCGAGTTCGTAAAGCTCCTTGATCTTCGTGTAATCGAGTTCGCGGAAGTAGTACCAGACGGAGGCCGCCTGCGGAACGACGTTCGGCTGATCGCCGCCGTTCGGGATGACGTAATGCGAACGCTGTTGCAAGCGCAAATGCTCGCGGCGGAAATTCCAGCCGATGTTCATCAACTCGACGGCGTCTAGCGCGCTGCGGCCCGACCAGGGCGCGCCCGCCGCATGGGCCGCCTTGCCGG
The DNA here is from genome assembly GCA_036565725.1 of Blastocatellia bacterium. GTDB lineage: Bacteria > Acidobacteriota > Blastocatellia > RBC074 > RBC074 > JAJVID01. Next base: position 11,668 of record DATCXQ010000889.1, on the reverse strand, counting down.
TGAAGAAGTATTGCACTGAGACCAGTCCGCTGTTGCGTTCGGGCTGCCCCCAGGTCGTGGCGAAATCGTTGTCCACATGGCATCCGAGCATGACGTCCACGTCTTTGAACAACCCCGCGCGAACGAAGAAGGCTTTGGTCGCCACCAGTTCTTCGGCCACGCCGGGGTAGAGTTTGAGTGTGCCCGGCAATTTGTACTTCTCCATCATCCGTTTCAGGACGATCGCGGAGGCGACGTTCACGGCCTGGCCGGAATTGTGCCCCTCGCCATGGCCGGGCGCGTCCTGGATGAGCGGGTCGTGATAAGCGACGCCGGGCTTCTGCGAAGCGCGCGGGATGCAATCGATGTCGGTTATAAAGCCGATGACCGGTTTGCCAGAACCGTAACTCGCCACCCATGCGGTCGGGATGCCGGCGACGCCGCGCTCCACTTTGAACCCGTTCTTTTCGAGTATGCCGGTGACATACTTGCTGGTCTCGTACTCATGAAAGCCCAACTCGGCGAAGCTGAAGATGCTGTCCACCATCTCCTGGATCAGCTTCTGCGACTTATCTACTTCGGCGACCGCCTCGCGTTTGAGGTCGTCGAGCGTCTTCGATTCCTGCGCGCGCGTGGACGGGATAATCGCCCACACGAAGGAGAGCGCGAGAATGCATAGAGCGATTCTCTTCATCAGTTAAGCCTCCGTCAGTTTTACATTGAAGAAGTTTCATGCATAATCGGCTGGGGATAAGTGGCTGTCAAGCTTTCCATCACAGACTGACGTTGTAGCTCGCGAATGTGCCACAACGGTGATCGCACACCTTCCCCCTCCGGCTTAGCCTGTACGCCCATCACCCCCCTGGAATCGGCCCCCTGGTATTGGCCCCCTGGTATTGAACGCATCACAACCTCACGGAGGAGAATCTATGAAGAAATTGTCGTTCCTGGCCTCACTGGTGGTTCTTTGTCTGCCTCTGGCTGTGTCAGCTCAAGAGTCGGCTCCAAAAGTCGAGATTTTTGGCGGCTACTCGTTTTTGCGACTCAATCTTGACGCCGTTCCCGGCAGCGCCGATGTCGGCGTCAATCTCGGCGACCTCGACATGCACGGATTCAATGTGTCACTCGCCGGGAACCCCGCCAGACATGTCGGCATCATCAGCGAATTCAGCCAGTACACCAAATCGGAAACGTTCAATGTTCTCGGCAGTCCGATAGCTGCCGGGGTTAACGTCAAATTCCGAGTGTTGACCCTCCTGTTCGGTCCGCGCGTCACTCTTCACAGAGGAAAAGTCGAGCCCTTTGTTCACGCCTTGTTCGGCGGGGCGCGCGCCAGCGCCGAGTCTACAGCTCTCGGGTTGTCAGCGTCAGATGCGGGCTATGCGTTCGCATACGCCCTGGGAGGTGGGGTCGATGTCAAAGTGCATAACAATTTCGCCATTCGCCTCGGTCAAATAGATTACCTGGGAGCCAGGGCCGGAGGTGAAGGGTTGAATAACTTCCGGTACTCGGTCGGGGTCGTCATCCGTCTGGGCAACCGATAGAGGAATGCGGAATGCGGAATGCGGAATGAAGAGAGTTTTGGTCCTCTTGCAATCCGCAATCCGCATTCCGCATTCCGCATTCCGCATTCCGCATTCCGCATTCATCAAGCCCTGAGGTTGTCGCGCGAGCGATCCCAGAAGACCGGCTTCTTATTCTTCGCCGACAAGTTGACCATATGCGCAACGGCGGCGGCGCGGTGGCCGGCGTAAACGTCCTCGACCGGTTGCTTGCGCTCACGGATCGCTAACTGGAAGTTTTCGAAATGCAGCATCACCGAGTTGCGCCCGACGCCGTTCCATCGCTCCTCGCCCTCGACGACCTTCGGGTCCCATCGCTGCGGCATCTCGGCGGCGACCACTTTCGGGTCATTGTAATAAGCCTTCTGCAGCTCGATCGGCCACGAGTCGACGATCCAGCTATTGTCTTCGATCGGGTTGTCGGGGGTGAAGACGAGGTCGCGGCCCAAGGTCAGCGTCCCCTTCACGCCGAGTATCTGGATGCCACGCTCGCCCGCCGACTGGTTGTTGAAAGTGCCGCTCAGGTTGACGGTGAAGCCTTCGGGGTATTGCATAATCGCGTCGAGCGTGTCGGGCACGTCACGAGACTCCGTCCATCGATAAAGCGATCCGGCGGCCATGACCATGTCCGGCGCCTGCGCGCCCATCACGTAGTGGATTGTCGTCATCACATGAACGAACAGGTCGGTGGCCATTCCGCCGGAATAGTCTTCGTAGCAGCGCCAGCGGAAGAATCTCTCCAAACTGAACGGCCGCTTCGTGGCCGAGCCTAAAAACATATCCCAGTTGACAGTCTCCGGGTTGGCGTCCGGCGGGATCGGGTAGATCCATGCGCCGCCGCCGGTGTTGCGATTGACCGTCGCGCGGATCATCGTGATCTGGCCCAGGCGTCCCGAGGCGACGATCTCCCTGGCCTTGATCTGCGCGGGTGAGCTGATGTTCTGGCTGCCGACTTGCAGAATGCGCCCGGTCTTCTTGACCGCCGCGATCATATCGACGCCTTCTGCGACTGTGTAACTGAGCGGCTTTTCGACGTAAACGTCCTTGCCCGCTTCCAGCGCGTCGATGACGTGCCGCTTATGCAGGTGGTCGGGCGTGCCTACATATACGGCGTCGACGCCCGGCGCGGCCAACAATTCGCGGTGGTCTTTGTAAGGTTTCGCCCGGCCTCTAGTCATCTCGACAGCGTGGTCGAGTCGGCCTTTGTACGCGTCGCAGAGCGCGACGACCTCGAAACCCGGAACCTTCATCACGTCGTCGAGGACCTGGTGTGCGCGCGCGCCGGTCCCGATGAACCCGAGCGTGACGCGCCCGTTCGGGCTGTCGGCGTTGTTGAACGCAGCCCCGGCGCGGCGGCTCATACCCAGCGTCAAGCCAGCCCCGGCGCCCGTCGCGGCGCCGCGCTTGATGAACTCTCGGCGATTGATTCTATCTGACATGGTTTTTCTCCTTAACCGGCCACGTAGGCGCCGAATAAATTCGGCGCCTACGTGGCGCGTTTTCATTGTTTAAGGACGTCGTAGCGAACGACATGAACGACTTCTAGGTTGACTAATGATACTGTGGCGGCCCCGGCGGCTGATGATTCGCGCCGCCGCGCCCAAAAAACATCTTCACTTCGGGTCTACTCAAAACCACCAGCGCCCAAATCCGATTGGCGCTCCGATCAGAAAGCAGCAGGACGTGAATGGAACGATCGCGAGAATAGATGCGGCTTTCGCCCAACCGTAGCTCGATCCGTTGAACATCTTGACCGCGCCGTAAATGATAACTGGAGCTGCGAAAAGCCCCAGCAGGAAGACGAACAGCGCTGCGAATTGACCTGCAAAAAAATCCAGTCTCTCCGCTTCACTCTCCATAACCGGCCTGTTAGCAGGATTGCTTATCTGTATAATCTGTACAAGCGCGACGATCGCACAAAACCAAACCGAGAACCGAGTTAATTGCTCCTGTGATTATCAACCAGACCGCCGGTTGAACCGGATCCGGCCTTCGATCCATTTTCATCCTCCTCTTGTCGCCTGTGGTTCCAGCAAGTCCTCGATCAACGCTTCCATTTCGGCCTTGAGCCTCGTGAAACGCTCACCTGTGGCTTTGCCCTCGAAACCCGCGTGAATGTGTTTCACCAGGCCGTCGCGGCCGATGTAGATCGCCGTCGGGTAAGCGCCGAAATTATCCAGCTGCGAGAGCGCCTTTTCGACGTTCTCAAGGCCGCCGGCGTACAAGACCGGGTACTTGACACCGAGGCGTTTGGCGAAGGCTCTGACCTGTCTGGTGTCTCGATCCGCGTCGCCGGTATATTCGAACGCTAGCGCAACCACTTCCAACCCTCGATCGCGGTAACGGTCGTAAAACTCCTGCAGGACCGGCGCTTCGTCGTAACAGTTCGGGCACCAACTGCCTGTGATCGTGACGATCACGACCTTGTTTTTGAACCGATCGTCGGTCGAAGAGATCGTCTTGCCGTCCGGGTCGGGGAAGTTGAAGCGGAACGGTTCGGTCGGGTTCTTCATTCGCGTGTATTTGGCCGGATCTGGCAGACTCTCGACGCTCGATTTATTCCCGGCGGTCAGGCGTTCGGCGACGACTTTGCGCTTCGGGTCGAAGAGGCCGAAATCGACGAAGCCTTCGAGCGAGCCCTGCGGCGTCAGCGTGGCTTTGAAGACGCGGCAGTTGATCCCGTCGAAGCGGTTGAGCGTCAGTTGATTGTTTTCAAAAGAGCCGGTCATCTCTCCCCAATCGCCCGAAAGGGGAATGATCGTGCCTTTGGCCCCCGAGCCTTGCTGTTTGAACGCCGCGCGCCAGAAACTGAGCTTCGGCTCTTCGCCGACGCGCATCACCCATTCTCCGCTGATGTCGGGAGAATTGTTTGACGACGTCGACGGGTTTGAAGCGTCGGCGTCGGAACCGATGACGCGTCGGGCGCGCAGCTTGCGCGGGAGGGTCTGTTTTCGCCATTGTCGCGTGAAGCCACCATCCAACTCGTCGCCGACGATCACCGCGGTTAGTTCGGCGTCGTAAAAGTCATAGCGCAATTTGAGCGTGTCGCCCTCGAACGAGCCGCTGGTCGAGACGGTGCGGTCGTCGCCGTTGACCAGCGCCCCGACGATGGCGCCGCCTTCGCGTTTGACTTCGAGCGTGAATGCGACCTCTTCGCCGGAATTGTTTCGGATGGTCCCGCGCCAGACGCCTACCGGGTCGGCCTTCTTCTTACAACTCGAAAAGGCCGCGACAAAGATGATTAGCGAGCAAAGACTCAGAAAAAAACTAAGCCCTCGCGGAAAAAGAGAAGCGTTCGATGTCATGGTTTCAGTATTGACTGTTTTCTTAGAGTGAGCGGCGCCTGGGAACGTCAGCGACCAGAGCCTCGACCAAATGGTCTGATGATCGGAGCCCTGGTAACTGACGCTCCCGGTATCGCCAAATACCTCAGCGAAGTATAATCACACAGCGCACACGCATCAAACAGACTTTTCCCAAATGAGAGGTGATCCGAATGAAAATCGATGGGTCTCGCGCGATCAAAGCGCCGCGCGTTTTGCTCTACCAACTGATGATCGACCCTGAAATCCTGCGACGCTGCGTGCCGGGATGCCAATCACTCGAAGTCGCCGGCGACGGCTATTACAAGATGACTTTGAAAGCGGGCGTCGGTTCGATCAAGGGAGTCTTCACGGGCTGGATCAAACTGGAAGAGATGCGAGAGCCTGAGCATTATAAGATGACAGTCGATGCCAAAGGCCTGGCGGGATTCCTGAAAGGGGAAGGCTCGATCGACCTGACCGAGGAAGGCGAGGAGACCCTGGTCAATTACACCGGCGAGACTGGCGTCGGCGGAACCATCGCCGGTGTGGGCCAGCGGATGGTTCACTCCACAGCGAAGATGTTTGCCGGTCAGTTCTTCACCGCCATCGAAGCCGAGGCCGTCGCGATCGTCAAAGCCGAAGAGGGTGGCCAGTACACGCCTCCCAAACAAGGATTCATCCGTAACACCATTAGACAGATCAGGAAATGACAGTTGACTTAGTCCTCTGTTTCTGTGTTAAATATCCCATCTCGTCATAATGTTATCTTGGAATTGGGCGATACAGGGAGCGGTAGCGACCTGCGGAATTCGTAATTGATATACCTATGTGCCTATCAGGTCGCTACCGGTCCCTGTACGGCGCCGATTATCCGACGCCCCACCGTCGAATGCCTATTAATGAAGTCCATCATGGCCCCCCGCGCTCTACTCGATGCGGCGCGCCCACTGGGATTTGCAATTTAGATTCCGCGCCACCCGGCGCAGGCGAACGAATCGAAGACCAGGAGTAATTCAATGATGCCCACAGACAAGGTCACCGAGGCGGAGGTTGAACCCTCAAACCCCTCTGCGATTCAGCGATTCGATAGATATATAAGCTCCGTGTACCCCCGGACAAACGACGACCCTTTTTCTCTCGAAGATTCCTCACGGGAAGGGGCCGGGGTAGAGCCGCAGAGTATTTCCGACAACGGGGAGACGTCGTTAGGCGGGTCGGAGAGGTTGAGGGCCGAGATCATAACTCGCGCCCGCGAGGCCGAGGAGAGAGAAAGAGAGGCCACAGAAAGATACAAACAGCTCGAAGCCAAATTTAAGCAGGAGGTGGCGCTGCGACTCCTGGCCGAACAGCGCGCCATAGACATAGAAGACGAATACAAAAAGCGGCTCGGGTCCGCCCAGTCCGCGGATTTATTGCGCCTCGATACGGAGTTGGCCCTGGCGGAGACCAAGGCCAGGCTGAAACAGGAAACCGAGACGCTCAGGCTGACCGAAACGGCGCTATCTCGGGTCAAAGAGGACGCCAAAGCCCAATCGCAATCATCCGCGCGCGCTCTTGAGGAGGCCGAAAACTACATCGCCGAATTGGAGGCTCGCATCAATAATCTCCAGGGGAAGGCGACCTCCCTTGAAGAGGCCACAAGGCGCGTAGTCGAATTGGACAACAACTTCCGCAACGCTGAGGAGAGGACCGAGGTCACGGAGTCGGCCGAGGAGGCGGTCGAATTGGCCGAAAGGCGCATCGCCGAATTGGAGACCGTCATCCGCGACCTCAAGGAGAAGGCCGCCGCGGCCGGGCCGAGCTTGATCGCCCTTGGGAAAGCTGAAAGACGCATCGCCGAATTGGAGGTCGGCTTACGCGAAATCCAAGACAAGGCTGTCGCCGCAGAATCGAACGCGCTCGCCGTCGAAGCCGAATTGATATCCACCGCCCGCAACCTCGGTGAGAAGACTGCCATCGCCGAATCTACAGCCATCGCCCTCGAAGAAGCCAGAAGACGTATCGTCGAAATAGAGATCAACCTCCGCGAGGGCGATAAGAAAGTTATTTCCGCTGGAGAGGCGGCGCGAGAAATGGAAATGTTGATGCGCGAAGCCGGGGCGCGCGAGAAAGAAGCCGAATTGAAGCGCGAGGACATTGAGGCCAGACTGCAACTCGAGGTCCAGATGCGGGTGACGGCTGAGAAACGGGCGCAGGCGCTCGAAAACAAATTCAAAAGCGAGCTCGAGATGGATTGGACCAGGTTCCAGGCCGACCTTGAGCAAGCAGAAGCCGCCGTCAAGGCGAGAGAAGTGGCCATCGCCCAGACCGGCGTTGAGGAGGTCGGCCTTGATCCCGAAGAGATGATCCAACAGCTCTACACGCAGCTCGAGGCGGAGCGGCAAGCTCGTGGAGAGATCGAAAAAAGGCTCGCAGCGTCGGAAGCCGTCGCCGACAATGAAAAGGCAAAATTCAACTTCGACGCCGAGCGCAAGCTCGCCGAAATGGAGGCCGCGTTGAAAGCGGCGAGCGCCTTAAGAGTGGAGGCGGAGCGTAAACTCTCCGAACTCACAATCGAAAATGCGGAGATGAAAGCGTACTACAGCGTCGCCATTCGCGACTCGGCCGCGCTCAAATCCTCGCGTGGCCCGTTGGGTCTTTCGAAAGAAAAAGTCAGGCTGCTGGGCTATTTTGCGGCGGTCCTGATACTGTTCGGGACGCTGATTTTTCTGCTTTATCTGGCGGTGAAGACCTTCTGACGCGCGCTTCCGCCCAAACATAGTCCTTCCTCTTACCCCTCGCCTTCTGTGTTGGAGAGCCTCAACTCCATTCCATTATTTTCGGTGAATCCCGGGGATGCGCGCCTCGACGAGGCACGCCAGTTGTATGCCTTGATCGGCGGAAGACTTTGAGACGGGAGACCCTCACGGGAGTCTTTCAGGTCGCATGGCGGCGCCATGAAAGTATGAGAATCACAGTTCGTAGCCCCGCCTTTAGAGCGGTTTGCGATTGCGTGTACGGGAGCTGTGGCGCGAGTTGTTTACTCGCGCTTCTTTCCCTAATTGGACAAGGCCGCAAACAGGGCGATTAAACAAATCGCCCCACACCGTACACGCAATTGCAAACCGCTCTAGGCGGATGCGTTTGGCGTCAGGGAATGGATCTGCGCCCGACGCTTCCGCCTATAGGCTGGGCTACGAACTGGAGGTGTGAAAGATGACGGCGAAACCAGTTCGACGACAGACGCCGCCAAACCGGCTTGCGGACGCGGCTTGGCCGAGCCTGCCTTTCATTGAATGGCGGGAGACATGCGAGACCTTGCACATGTGGACTCAGATCGTCGGCAAGACGCGGCTCGCGCTATCGCCGATGATCAATCACTGGTGGCAGGCGCCTCTGTACGTCACCTCGCGCGGCATTACGACTTCGCCGATTCCTCACGGCGGGCGCACGTTTCAGGTCGATTTCGATTTTATTGACCACGAGCTTCGCATCGGGACGAGTGACGGAGCGGCTCACTCTTTCGCGCTGCGCCCGCAATCGGTGGCCGAGTTCTACCGCGATTTCATGGCGGGGCTGCGTTCGCTCGATATCGAGGTCAACATCCTGACCACGCCGTCCGAGGTCGAAAATCCTATCCCTTTCGAGAAAGACACCAAACACGCCGCTTACGACGGCGGGCAGGCCCATCGCTTCTGGCTCGCCCTGACGCAGGCCGACCGCGTGATGCAGCAATTCCGATCGCGGTTCATTGGCAAATGCAGCCCGGTTCACTTTTTCTGGGGAGGCTTCGATCTGGCGGTGACTCGGTTTTCCGGCCGGCGCGCGCCCGAACACCCGAGCGTTCCGAACACACCGGATTTCGTCGTGCGCGAAGCCTACTCGCACGAAGTCAGCAGCGCCGGGTTCTGGCCGGGCAACGCCGCCGCGCCCGAGCCGGTCTTTTACTCCTACGCTTACCCCGAGCCGGAAGGGTTCGCCGGATGGCGCCCCGAGCCCGATGAGGCTTATTACAGCCCCGAGATGAAAGAGTTCATCCTGCCTTACGAAGTAGTGCGCCGGGCGAAAGAGCCTGATCGAACGCTGATGCGATTTCTGCAAAGCGCGTACGAGGCGGCCGCCGACCTGGGCAAATGGGACCGCGCAGCGTTGGAGCGAAGAACGGAATCTGTCTGACGCCAAACAAATCCAGGTCGGCGCAAGATCAAAGGGACCTCAGAGGCAGACTTCATTACCTCGATTTTCCGATTATATCTTTTGACAACAGCCGCAATGCGTAGGCGGCAGGCCGCGCAAGTTGACCAATCAACCCAAAGATTTCGCCAACTGTGACGACACCCGATGCGACAGCGCCATGATCGTCCAGGACGGATTGATCCCGGACGCGGTCGGGAACAGGCTCGAATCGGCCACGTAAACGTTCTCACTGCCGAACAACCTGCCTCCCACGTCGACCACTCCGCGCTCGGCGTCTTTGCCGTAAGCGTTTCCTCCGATGGTATGGTCCGAATAGAGCAGCAGGTCGTCGTAGCCGAACTTCATCTTCTCAACCTGTTTCAAATCGGATTCGCGCTCGATTTTCGGCGGGCGCAGCATCGGCAGAAAAATGCGGCGCGCCCCGACGGCCAGGAATCCGCGCGCGGCGAGCAGGAAGCACTGGCGGAGGTTCTCGATGTCCTGCTGGCTTTCGCGGAAATCGAGCTGGGCGCGGCCGTCCTTGATCTTGATGCGCGATCTGGCCGGATCGTCGCGCAGCGTCTGAGTGACGCTCATCGTCCGGTGGAACCGCTTCATCATCTCGAAATGCTCTTCGGGTGGCAGATGCGAAATGAACGACGCCAGGTTTGCGGGAAAGAGAATGCTGGCGAGCCAGAAGAAGCCGCGCTCCTTCAGAAATCCTGTGAAGTTGTAGATTGACGGAACGCCGTTGTAGGGGATGTATTGACCGTACTTCATCGTCCCGCGTTTCGTCACGGGGCCGTCGAACAAGGCGAAGATTTGCGCGCGCGGCTGCAGGTAGACCTTTGCGCCGATCTTCTCGCGGGTAGGCGTCTCTCTGACCAGAGTTTTCTCCGCCATCTCTGCCTGTACACAGTGTTTCGCGAAAGACCTATCTCGCGAGCGAAACTGACAACGCTATTGAGGACAATGTTGAGAAGTTTGATGGCGCCCTTGTATGGCTAGGGCAGAAAATGATGTGTATGTTCAGATGGATCAGAGCTGTGAGCAATCAGATTGTCGTCATCAAGGGCGCCGTATTGGTTAGTGAATTCGTCACGACGCTCTCGTATCCATTTCACCCAGAGCAAAACCACTTGAAAGATCTCGCTGAAAAGTCAGTATACCTCATGAGATTGCCGGCAAAAAGCATCGCTCCCCCTCAAGCGCGCGGATGATTCGTCGCCGCCGCCGCCCTGGATATTTCCAACGCCTTGTCGATTTCGCTTAGCTTCGACCCGCCGCCTTGCGCGAATTCAGAATTGCCGCCGCCGCGTCCGCCCAGATGTTCACACGCCGCCCGCATCAGCGCGTTCATATCGACAGAGAGGTTTGCAGACCTGGCGAAGACCAGGCGCGCCATCCCGCCCTCTATGGACGCCAAGAGCGCGACCACGTTGTCGCCATCAACGAGCCGATGGGCCAGCAGTTTCAATTCCTCGATGTCGCGGTCTTCAAAGACTCTAGAAACGATCCGCGCTCCGGCGCATGGCTCTGCCGCATCGATCAATTCATGGGCTTCGACCTTTGCGACGACCCCGGCCAATTCCCGCGTCCGGCGAGACAGGCGTTTGTTCTCGTCGAGCAATCTCGCCACCGACGATTCGGCCTCTTCCCTGCCGGCGCTGAATTTCCTCGCTATCGCGTCAACCGAGCGGCCTGCCTCGCGATAATCATTGAGCGCCCGCACTCCGCAGAGGAAATGGACGCGAGTCATCTTCTTGGCGCGCTCCCATCCGCGGACGGCGATCAGCCCGACCTCGCCCGTGCGTTCGGCATGCGTGCCGCCGCACGGAGACCAGTCGTAATCGGCGATCTCGATGACGCGGACGCAATCAGTGATGAAGCTCTCTTTCCGCAGCGGCAACGCGGAGGCCTCTTCTGGCGTGACCTTGTGGACGCGGATCTCGCGGTTGTCGAAGACTACGTCGTTGGCCAGTTCTTCGGCGCGCGCGATAGCGCGCTCGATCTCGTCCGGCTGCGCTTCCAGCGTCAGATCGATCTCGGTCGTCCGGTCGGTGATGCGGAAGCCTTTAGTCTCGGCGCCGAAAAGCCGGAAGAAGGCTTGCGAGAGGATGTGCTGGCCCGTGTGCTGCTGAGTCATTTCGCGGCGGCGGCGCCAGTCGACCTCACATGTCACTTCTTCGCCGACGGCGAACGAAACGTCCGAGTCAAGGCGGTGCAGTATCCGCCCGTCGTCGGCCATCTCGACATCGATCACGCGGGCCGCGTTGATCGTTCCGGCGTCGCAGGGCTGCCCGCCTCCGGTCGGATAGAATGCCGATTGATCGAGCGCGATGATTCGATGGGCGCCTTCCGGCCAGGTCTCGGTGACGCGCGCGGCGAAGCGCGTCAAATGCGCGTCTTCCCAGTAAAGTTTCACGGTCATAAGTTTATGCGGGCGTGGTAGCAGATAAGGACAAATTGCGCGCAGCATTGTATGCTTGCGGCTGGCAGTTTATCACAATGCCGAGGGATCGGCGCGATCCGTAAAAGAATGAAAACGCGCCACGTAGGCGCCGAATTTATTCGTCACGTGACGATAACGTGACGAATAATGGCATTTGAAAATTAAATGCAACCACGTAAATCAACGTAGGGGCAGACCTGTGTGTCTGCCCCTAC
>DATCXQ010000866.1:0-3172 GCA_036565725.1 Blastocatellia bacterium | reverse complement strand
GAAAAAGATATGGCTGAAGCCGAAGAGGTCTGCCGCGCGCTGGGCCTGGGCGGATTGCTGGACAGAATGCCCGCCGGCATGTTGCAAATGGTCGGCGAGACCGGATGGCAGCTTTCTCACGGCGAGCGCAGCCGATTGTTTATGGCCCGCGCGTTGTTGCAGCGCGCAGACCTAGTCATCCTGGACGAGAGTTTTGGCGCTCTCGATCCAGTGACGCTGCGGCGGTCTTTGCAAACCGCGCTCGACTGCGCCAGGACCCTGATGATCATCGCCCATCCATAACATTTTGCCTGCCGCTTCCGTCATTCCATTCAAGCTTCGGCCATATTCGCGCCCAGGTCGACGGCATGCGCGGCATATACCGATCCGACGACGGCGGAGCGACCTGGGCGAGGATCAACGACGATCAGCATCAGTGAGGAGTGACACGCAGCGCCGCGATCCCCGGCGACCCGCGCATCTATTGATTACCTCAGGTATCGCCGTAAAGGGGCATAACGCTTGGTGTCTATTTTTCGATTTCGAGAGACACCAAGGACGCCCAAGAAATACAAGCTGCTGCGATTAAAAGAGAAATTACCGTAGCGGAGAGTGAGGGACTCGAACCCCCAAGCCCTTTCGGGCGCCGGTTTTCAAGACCGGTGCAATAGCCAATTCTGCCAACTCTCCGTAATCTACTGATGCATTTCCAGGTAAGCGATAGCCTTACGCAATAGAGAGACATCGTCTCTCATATTACCTAAAGCAAGATTACAGTGTCTACACAAAAGGCCACGGATTTTACCAGTGGAATGATCGTGGTCGACACGCAACACCTCATCCTCAGGAGGGCGCTCACATATTGCGCAGCGACCGTCTTGCGCCATCACCATGACTTCGTATTGCTCAGGATTAAGTCCATACGAATATCTGCGATCGGCGCCAGTGCGCTTACGCCACTCACGTTTGATTTCGAGAATTTCATCTCGCTTCGCAGCGTAATATTCCTTCGATTGATGATTACGGCATGCTTTACACGCAGGGTGACGCCCCATGGAACCCCTTTCGAGCACGCTGAATTCATCAAGGGGCTTTGTTTCGCCACAAATGTTGCAGGTTTTCATAACCATTCTGCAGGCCTTCCGCAAAATTATGACTAGACAGAGGACGATTAAAAAGGGCGCATCCTACCACGTCGAATTTCGGTTTTCAAAGGTCAGGTTTATAGGCTTGCCTCGCCCGGCGCTTCAAGGCTAGTATGCGGGCGCCATGCCACTTACGGCCATAGATAAAAGACTGCGTCTACAAGAAAAGGAGGCGTTCGATCCGCTAAAAGGCGCGATGATCGGCGCGGGGCGCTTCGCGCGCTTCCAGGCCGAAGCCTGGCGCCGCGTCGAAGGCGCGCGAATAGTGGCGGTGGCCGACGCGGCCCCGGGGCGGGCCGAAGAGTTCTCCGAAAGCTTCGGAATTCCCCGCGCCTATCACGACGCCGCTGAGATGTTGGAGCGCGAGCGGCCCGATTTCGTCGACATCGTCACGCGCCCCGGCTCTCATTTGGAACTCGTCAGACTCGCGGCGCGCTGCGGCGCCAGCGTCATCTGTCAGAAGCCCATGGCGCCGAACTGGGAGGAATGCGCGACGATGGTCAACGTTTGCGCAGACGCGAATGTCCGGTTACTCATTCACGAAAACTGGCGGTGGCAGCCGTGGTACCGCGAGGTCAAACGACTGCTCGATCAAGGCGCAGTCGGAAGGCCGTTTTACGCCAGCTTCGTGATGCGCAATTCCGACGGGCGCGGCGCCGAACCTTACGCGGCGCAGCCGTACTTCCGCGAGATGGAGCAGCTGCTGGTTTACGAAATGGTCGTGCATTTCATCGACGCGTTCCGTTTTCTGCTGGGGGAATTCAGGGGCGTCTTCTGCCGGATGGGGCGCGTCAACCCGGGCGTCAAGGGCGAAGATTACGCGCTGATCAATCTCGATTTTGAAAACGGCGCTGGCGGTTTGATCGACGCCAACCGCTTCAGCGGCCCGGCGCGGCGCGAACCGATCTCCGAGGAGTTGATCGTCGAAGGCGATCGCGGCAAAATCCGGCTCGCGCGCGACTGCCGCATCTGGCTCGACGAGTACGGCGACGCGGAGAGCCTGCATGATTACGCGTTTCCGGCCGAAGGCTATCGCGGCGACAGCGTACGCGCGGCGCAGCGACATTTCATCTCCTGTCTGCAGACCGGCGAACGCTGCGAAAGCGAGGGCGAAGATTATTTGAAGACTGTGGCCGCTGTCTTTGCGTGTTATGATTCGGCCGAATCGGGCCACGTAGTGAATTTATTCGTCACGTGACGAATAAATTCATCGCCTATCTGGTTATTTTCCGCAGGAGTGACTGACCAATGATCACACGACGCGAATTCGTTAATTTAGGCGCCGCCGCTCTTGCCGCGCCGGCGATAATCAAAACGCGCAAGCCGGCCGAACGCCTGCCCATCGCCTTCTCCACACTGGGTTGCCCCGCCTGGGAATGGAAGACGATTTTGGACCAGGCCGCGCAACATGGCTTCGCCGCGATTGAAATGCGAGGATTGATTGGCGAGATGGATCTACCCAAATCGCCGCAATTCACCGGCGCGAAGCTGAAAGAGAGCATGAAGGATCTGGAAGCGCTCGGGTTGAAAATTTCCGATCTCGGCGCTTCGACGAACATGCACGAGCCTGAGGCCGCGAAGCGGGCTAGGCAGATGGACGAGGCGAAGCGCTTCATCGAATTGGCGCATCAACTCCGCGCGCCTTACGTCCGCGTCTTCCCGAACCAACTGGTCAAAGGCGAAGAGCGCAAGACTACTATTGATCGGATCGTCACGGGGCTGCGCGAACTCGGCGACCACGCGAAGGGGAGCGGCGTGATGGTCGTCGTCGAATCGCATGGCGAATTCACGACCTCGCCGCCGCTGCGCGAAATCATCCAGGGAGCCGATCATCCGAACGTGGCCTTCCTCTGGGACGCGCATCATACCTGCGTCGCGGGAGAGGCCCCCGCCGAGACGTTCAAACAACTCGGCAGTTACGTCCGCCATACACATTTGAAAGATTCGCGCCCGCCGAAAGGCGATGAGAAAGAACGCCGATATGTGCTGACGGGGAGCGGCGAAGTCCCTGTCAAAGAAACCGTGAAAGCGCTGGCCGCCGGCGGCTA
>DATCXQ010000865.1:0-8379 GCA_036565725.1 Blastocatellia bacterium | reverse complement strand
GGAGGAGCATTCATGTCGCGTTGCGACGCCCTGAAACAATTAAAATCAGGCGGCGCGCCCGCGTCCTCGCGGGCAGGCTTCACCGCAAGACCTGCCCGCGAGGACGCGGGCGCGCCGCCTGATTTTCATTGTTTCAGGGCGGCGCAAGGCCACATGAAAGCTCCTGAGATAACCACCGGGGGCGCTGACTTATGTGGTAACAATGGCGCGCGCTCCCGGCGGTACGATGACAGTCACGATCGCGATTTCATTTGCTACTGCCGTTGGTTCCCGAGGCGGAAGTTTTCGCGCCCTGCGCGTCAACCGTGTAATCGAAGAACCCGTTCATCATCTCTTCCCAGGTCTGTTCGCCGAAACGCACGGCTTTCGCCGGGTCGGGATTCTGCGGATTCTTCGTCGAATTATCGTAGTGGGCGACGGTTTCGATCTTCGTCCCCTTCGGAATTCTGATCGGATTCTTCGGATAGTAATAGACCTGCCAGCCGAAGTCATAATTCGGCACCGAGAGCAGAATCTCCGAACGCCCGTCCGGATAGGTCGCGCGATACAGATAATCTTTGCCGCGGAGGTGCATGTGCGGCATCAGACTCCAGATGGTGACGTCTTCGTCGGCGACCCATGAAGCTTTGACTTCGTAATTCTCGACGTTCGGCGGGATGGTGAAGCGAGCGTCCCAGGAGGCGGTCGTCGTGATCACCTTGTCGACCTGTTTTTTGGCGAATTTCAATCCGACCATCGAACGATCTTTGGTCGCCTTGCCACTGGGCGTGTAATGCATCTGGAAGACAAGGTTAGATCCGGCCTTGATCAATTTCGCCGTGCCGGGCTGGGCGATGAACGGAGTCATCCCGGGCGAAAGCGCGCCGAGCAGGCCAGTGCCGATGTCCTGCCGTTTCGGGCGAGCTTCTTTCGTTTCTTTCGGATCGCGGACGTAGATCACGATGTGATGGACGACTGACAGATCGCCTGCGCGGGCTTCCATCGCCGTGATATACCTGTCCTCTTTGAAATTGGTCGGAACGGTGAAATACATGTACGGCACCGCGCCTTCGGCGGGGACGGTGAATTCTTCGGGCATGTGAAAAACTACGTCAGGTTCGCCGATTTGCCAGCCGGTGGCGAATTTCGACGCCTGGGGCAAATCTTTCGGGTCTCCTTCGGGCGCGCCGCCGTCAACCCATGCCCTGATGGTGTCAATATCTTTCTGCGAGAGGCGGCGGTCGTTGGTCCATTCGCCGTGCGCCGGGTCGGCGTGCCAGGGCGGCATCTCGCGATTGACCACCTTCTCGCGAATGGATTTGGCCCAGGGACGGACTTCTTTGTAGCTCATAAACGACATCGGAGCGATCTCGCCCGGACGGTGGCAGCTCATACAGTTTTTAGAGAAGATCGGCGCGATGTCTTTACTAAAAGTCGGCGCCGCAGCCTCCGCGCCAGAAAAATCGCCGCGCGTGATGACGACCGCAGCGGCCGCCAGACAGATCAGCGAAACGAAAACGATCAACCGTGAACGCTTCATCTAACACCTCCTGGAAATCCGCGTTTAACGAAAATTGTTGAATATGTCGGTTTGGCGAGCACAAACCGCAAAGAAAAGCGCGCCAATCTTACTCCGGATTCGATCACTCTTAAAAGCCTAACGCTGTGGCGCGATAATGTCCGCTGGCATTGACGCGCCAAATTATGGCAAGGTTTCAACCGATATTCCTTATGCTGATCCGATTTATCATCTACGGTCTTTTGGGGATCTGCGCCGAGGTCACGGTCTCGGCCATCCTGCACAAATACGAAGGCAAGGAGCGAAACTGGAGCCTGCGGGGCCAATCCTACCTGTGGAGCATCCCGCTCTACGGCCTTATCGCGCCGGTCTTCGAGCCGCTGCACGACGCCATTCGCGAGTGGCCGTTTTTAATTCGAGGGGCGATCTACGTCTGCTGTTTCTGGTTTGTCGAATACACGGCCGGGTGGGCGTTGCGGCGCGCGCTGGGAGCCTGTCCCTGGAGCTACGCTCATTGCCGTTACAACCTGCACGGACTGATCCGGTGGGATTTCTTTCCGCTGTGGTTCGGGTTCGGGATGCTGCTGGAATATTTGCACGACCGGCTGGTGATCCTGACTCCGCACATCGTCGCCGCGTTCAGCGGGTAAAGCGCAGGGCTTCCGCAAAATCGCCTAGAGCGGATTGCAATTGCATGTACGGGAAGTCGGACTGGATCAGTACCGCGAGCGGTAGCGAGCGCGGCCGGAGCCTGAAGCCCGCTCGCTACCGCTCGCGGTACTGATCCGTACTGTCATCTCAGTATGCCGTACATTGAACTGCAATCAGCTCTAAATCGGCGGAAAAAGCGCGCTGATCTTCTAATTTTCCGCGATTCCGTCTGATTGCCGTCGGATGGGAGAATTAGCGGCATGTAGACAGCATTATCTTCCACGCGCAGTTGATCGACGGTCGTCATTGAGACCGACAACATCGAGGAAGGACTGACCGCAGCGTTGATCGAAGCGGGTATCCGCGAGAAAGACATAATCAGTGGGGAAGCCTTCGACGAAGTGAGGTCTCAGCGGATTGCCGCATAACGGCGCGCGTTCAAGCTCCGATGTTAATCGGCTTCGGGTTCTTCGGGTCGGCGTAATCGTAAAACCCGCGCCCCGATTTGCGCCCGAACAATCCGGCCTGAACCATGCGCTTTAAGAGCGGTGGCGGGGCGAAGCGTCTTTCTTTGAACTCGTCGAACATGACGTTAGCGATGTAATAAGTCGTGTCCAGCCCCACGAAATCGGTCAGCGTCAGCGGCCCCATTGGGTGGTTGCAGCCGAGTTTCATCCCGTTGTCTATGTCTTCGACCGAGGCCAGCCCCTCTTCGAGCGCGCGAATGGCGTCGAGCATGAAGGGGACTAGCAGCCGGTTGACGATGAATCCCGTCTTATCGCCGGCCCTGACCACGGTCTTGCCCATCGATTCGGCGAAGGCGACGGCTTCGGCGTAAACGTCGTCATCGGTCAGGATCGTTCGGATCACCTCGACAAGCTTCATCAACGGGACCGGGTTGAAGAAATGCATCCCGATGAAGCGCCGCCGGCGTTCGGCGCCGGTCGCGGTCATCATCTCGGTGATCGAGAGCGACGAAGTGTTCGACGCGAAGACGGTTTCGGGTTTGCACAGCGCGTCCAGCCTGGCGTAAGTGTCGCGCTTGGCCTGCAGGTTCTCTACGATCGCTTCGATGACGACGTCGGCGTCTGCGACCTCTTCAAGTTTCGTGGCCCCGCGCAGGCGGCGAAGTATGTCGCTTTTCTGCCCGGCGCTGATCGCGCCCTTTTCGACGAATTTAGCGAGCGACTTCTCTATCCCGCTCAGACCCTTTTTGATTAGGTCCTCGCTTACCTCAACGACAGTGACCTCATAACCGCTGGTCGCCGCGACTTGCGCGATTCCGGCGCCCATCAGCCCCGCGCCCAGAACCCCGATTTTCTTAATCGCCATCAATTCCTCCTCTAAATTCCCGGGGACATCATGAATGTGACTCAAAAGACTCATAGGTCCTTTGAGTCACATTTATGATGTCCCCGGGGTCAATTTTCATTTTTTGATAAACCTGTGCGAAGCAATAGACGATGACGGCCAGACAAAGGGCGATTATCAACAATCCCGTGTTTGAAACACCCTCTCTTCCGGGCGCGATGTACGGAATGATCAGAGTCAGCGCGGCGCCCGTGAGCAGCCCCCCGATGTGCGCCGAGTTGTCGATAAACGGGATTGAAAACCCTATGAAGAGGTTGATCGCGATTACCGGCAGGACGCCGGCGGTCATCGCCCGCCGGATCGCGGGCGGCATCTCGTGACGATATCTGAACCCGAAGACGGCCAGGACTCCGAACAACCCGAAAATCGCGCCTGACGCGCCGACCGACGGCGCGTCAGGCCTTTGCATAAATATCTGGCCGAAATAACTGCCTGCCACGCCGCCGACGCCCGAAAGCAAATAGATCAGCAGAAACCGCGCGGAGCCATAAAGCTTTTCGACCTGCGTCCCAACCACCCACAACGCATACGAATTCAGGAGCAGGTGCAACCATCCAGCATGAATAAAGATGGGAGTGATCAGTCTGAACCATTCTCCGCTTTGCAACAGCCTGTTAGTCTTGGCGCCGAAGGCGATCAGCGTGGCCCGGTCTTCCGGCCCGCCGGAGACGATCGCCATCAACAAAACCACGCCGACGTTGGCGGCCAGCAGCGCGTAAGTGACCGGCGTCGCGCGCGAAAAGAGGGCGCGCGCGTACCGCCTCTCCACACGATCCTCCTCTTCGGCGACCACTGACTGAATGGAGATCGCGCCGCAATTGACGCATTGTGGCAGATTGGCAGGCGTGGGCCGCCCGCACCGCTCGCACAAACGAAACGGGCGCGCCACTTCCGCATCATCGTTTTCTTTATACACCGGAGCCTCCGAAAAACCCCTCCCGAAGATCGAAGATTGAGGACCGAGGATAGAAGATAGACTAACGATATTCAAATGGGCCTTAGTCCTCGTTGATAATCAAAGCCTTAAAATGTTACCTTCTACCCTTGATCCTCGACCCTTGTACCGTGGTTGCGCGCGACAGACCCAACTGCTACACTGGGGCCGCATTGCTCCCGGAGTATCAATCCGACAACAAAATTCCATCGGAAGATTTGCTTTAAGTCATGGCATCCGCACAATCATCCACAAAACTGAAGCGACCCTCGAAGCCGGTCGAGGCCGCCGCGAGGGTGGGAGTCAGCGACGCCGCCATCGAAGACGCCGTGACGATGGCGGAAACCGAAAAGTCCGGCCCCGAAGGCGGAGGGAAGCCTCTGCGACCGAACGCCGTGATAGACGGTTTTCTGAATCTGCTCAGCGCCGTCCCGTTCGGCATCGTGCTGCTCGTTCTGCTGATCATCGCGTGCATGATCGGAATGCTGATTCAGCAACAGGAACTCGACTCGTTTCCGGCCTATTACGCCGAGCTGACTCCGGCGGAGCAGGTCGTCTACGGGCGTCTGGGATTCTTTGACATCTACCACGCAACGTACTTCAACCTGCTGCTTCTGCTGCTGAGCCTCAACATCATTCTCGCTTCGATCGACCATTTCCCGGCGGCGTGGAGCTTCATCTCGCGCAAGAAGCTGACGGCCTCGCCGACCTTCGCGATGGCGCAGAAGTTCAAAGAGAAGGTTGAAATTCCGCAACTCGGCCGCCAGCAATTGGCCGAGCGAGCGATCGCCGCCGCGCGCAAGATGCGCTTCAGGGCGCGCGTGACCGAGGCGAATGATCGAACCACCATCTTCGCCGAGCGCGGCGTCTGGAACCGGCTCGGCGCATACGCCGTCCACGTCGGGTTGTTGACGATCTTCTTCGGCTACTTCTTGACCGGCCGCGGTCACACCGGGAGTATGCTGATCAGGCCGAACCAATCGTCCGACCGCATGCTCAAAAACGAATTCAATATCGACAACTCGAATACTGAGCATGCCATAAACGTGCGCGAACTCGGGCTTCCCTTCACGATCGAATGCCTGGACTTTCAGCAGAAGCTGATCAACAAGGACGGCTCGCTCGGGCTGGGCAACACGCTGGACTGGTTTACGACGGTGCGAATCGCGGATCAAGAGACCGGTAAGAAGACCGACGCGTTGATTCACATGAACACCCCGTTCGATTACCGCGGCTATCGCTTCTTCCAGCAAAGCTACCAAATGCCGGCCACCGCGCGCGTCATCAAATTGCGCGTCACGCCGGCGAGCGGGGGCCAGTCGCAGGAGATCACAATTCCGCGCGACGGCGAGGCGAAGCTGGCCGACGGCACTCGACTCCGTTTCAGCTGGTTCCATGCGAACTTCTCCGTCGGCGACGACCAAAAGGTGGATATGTCGCCGGAGGCGAGGACTTCGATGGAATATGGAAACCCTGCCGCGAATCTGGCTTACGTCGCGCCGGACGGCAAGCAGGGCGAAGTCTGGGCCTTCAACGAAACACTTGCGAACCAGGTCGCCAACGCGCCTTTCATGAAGAAATTCATTGACAACGGCGCGTACCAGTTCGTTCTGACCGATTTCGAAAAGGCGCCGACGGCGTCAGTGCTTTCGATTCAATTCGATCCCGGGGCGAGGGTGGTTTACGCCGGCTTCACGATCCTCTGTCTGATGTTGATCGCGGTCTTTTTCTTCTCGCACCAGCGGCTGTGGATAGTCGTTGAAGACGGCAATGTTTATCTTGGCGGCGACGCGAACCGCAACAGGCTAGGCTTCGAAGACCGGGCGAAGAAGGTCGCGGGGCTGATTCGCGATCCTCAATCCTTTAAGAATACCGGCCACGAATGAACGCGAATGAACACGAATCTTTTTCTCGATCTATATGATCCGTCCGGTGTCCATTCTCCTCATCGCAATTCGTGAATATTCGTGTTCATTCATGGCTGATATTCTTGTTCTTGAAATCCAGAGTTTCTCTTATTTGCCGGAGGTTAGCTTATGAGTCAAGCAATGAAATCAATCAATGCGGCGATGGGCGCCAAGGAAGCCGCCGCGCCGCAGACTGGTCTCGGCAAGCTTCCTTTCGTGAACTTTCTGCCCGCGATCCTGCCGCTCGTCGGCGCTTTATTGGTGCTGGCGGCTCGCATCAAGTTCGGCGCGTCAGTCACGCCGGCTGACGGCACGCTGGTTGTGCTGGGGTTGCTCAGTTACATCTTCGCGGCCGCGGCGCTTGTAACCAACTTTTGGGCGCCGATCGGATTCCTGCAGCGTTTGGGATTGTGGACGGGATCGCTCGGCTTCTTCTTCAATCTGTCGGGCTGGCTGGTGCGGTGGGTCGCGGCCGGCGAGCGTGAGAACTGGATCCGAATAACGGAGAATGGCAAGACCTTCTTCAGCTATATTCCGTATACGAATCTCTACGACCTGTCGGTCGCGTTCGCGTTCGGCGCCGCATTCGCAACTTTGTTGATCAGCAATCGTCCGAACACGCGCTTCGTCGGCGCAATCTCGTTTCCGCTGATCATGCTGATCTTGCTGATGGCGGTTTTCATCGGCGATCGCTTCGTCGACCTGCCGCCGGTGCTCGACTCATACTGGCGCCCGATCCACGTCGGGGTCGCGTCTTTGAGCTACGGGGTCGCTCTGGTCAGCTTCGCGCTCTCGGTGGTTTATTTGATCAAGGACGGCGTAAAGTCCGAAGCGATGGGTGTCGCGGTCACGGCCTTCTTCATCGCCGGTTACGTAGTAGTCTGGCTGATGGGCGGGTTCAAAGCCTTCGATCCGCTCTCATTCAATTACAGCCTCAACGCGGTGCTCGCCGGCCAGGAGGGAATAACCAATATAGACGCGCGCATCCCACTTCCCGGCGTCGGCCTCTTTCATGCCTTGTCGCTGATGGCGCTAGTCGGGATGGCCGTCTGTTATCTGATCTATTTTTACAAAAAAACCGCGGGCGAGCGCAGCAAGGGAGTGAACGGCGCAGCCGCGGTTGTGGCGGTTCCGGGCGTCGCGATTTTAAGCTCGTTGCCACTGGTTGCGTTGATTGGAATGGCGATCGCGCTCGTGATGATCCATTTATACAAGGACAGCGAGGGCGCGCGCCGCATCGGTCACTGGCTCCTGCGCGGCTCAATCATATTTCAGGTCGTAGCCATCGCCCTGTTCTTCTATCACGTCAAAACGATGACCAACGTCGGATCGCAGGTCAGCAGCGATCAGTACTATCAGATTGGCTATCAACTGATGGGCAATAACATGAACGGACAGCCTAACGCCGCCGGGCAGCCGCCCGGGAACGTCATCCAGTACGGGAAGAACTTCATGACGATGAGCGGCGACTCGCTGGCACTCAACCTGCGCAGCAATCCGATCGAGATAGCGTCGCTGTTCGCGATGCTGGTCGCTTCGATCTTCGTGGCGATCATTGGGTTCCGCAGCGAAAAACTGCGCGCCAATCTGCCGGCGCTCGAAAAGATCGACAGCCTGATCTACAAGACCGTCGGCGTGGCCTTCGCAGGGCTGGCGATTCTGCTGGTGACTGGCGCGGTCTGGGCAAACGAATCGTGGGGACGCTACTGGGGATGGGACTCTAAAGAGACCGGCGCGCTGGTGGCTTGGCTCTCTTACGCGGGCTATCTGCACACCCGCATCGCGCACGGATGGTCGGGACGGCGTAGCGCCTACTTCGCGCTGGTCGGCTTCCTGCTGGTGATCTTCACCTATCTGGGAGTCAGTTTCATCCTGCCGGGCCTCCATTCCTACGCAAAACTCTGACGGCAAAGGGCAAAAATCAAAAGTCACGCGGATTCCGATTTTTGCCCTTAAGTCTCGATTGGTGATATGCAAAAGCCGCCGGGGCCATGCGTGACGCATGGCCCCGGCGGCTT
>DATCXQ010000860.1:0-10479 GCA_036565725.1 Blastocatellia bacterium | reverse complement strand
GACGTCACACCGGGGCACACCTGCGTGTCTGCCCCGGCCGCGGTGTACGACGTCACACCGGGGCACACCTGCGTGTCTGCCCCGGCCGCGGTGTACGACGTCACACCGGGACAGACCTGCGTGTCTGCCCCGGCCGCGGTGTACGACGTCACACCGGGGCAGACACGCAGGTCTGCCCCTACGATAAACACCGCAAAATTTTTCCCCAACTGCTTAGCTCATCCCTAGCATGCCGGCGATCAACCGTCGTATCGGCTGGGGTAGATTAAGCCTATCGTATTCAATCAGGCTGAAACGTAGCTTGTTGAGCCTGCCCCTTGGGAGCGAGCAGGTTGGCCATGTGGCTGACGGCGAAGGCTACCCAGATCCGGATGGGGCGACCTGGGGTTGTTCGTAGCTATTCTCAGCGCATTACTTTTTACCTTACTGCGGCGCCAGTCGCTTAGTTTAGACTGCTTAACTTTCTCGATCAGGTTCTCCATCTCAATTGACTTCACTTACTGCTTTGCAATATAGTCCGCCGCTGCGCCGTCTTACTACAGCGCATAGTATCTCGGATGGGGGTATCCTTTTGAGGTTTTCTGATGAACTGGCTACAGTGATCAGAGACCATTTCCTTCCAGATAGTCTGTCGGCCGTTTAAAGCCCCAACACAGTAACGCTTGAGAATATAAGCCCAAAAGCAGCCCAACTTCCTGTTCCGGTGTGAGCGAACCGGCGAGGATCAAGACAAAGAAATCTTCGAGCGCCAAACAAGAGGAGGTTCCGTGAAAAAAACTAAGATTTTGCTTGTTGGTCTGATAAGCCTGGTTGGTCTGACAAGCCTGGCAGCGCTAATTCATAGCAACCGACATCGTGGCCCCCTGGAGGTGGGCGGCGCCGTGAGGGAGAACGTAGGCGCTGCGTCCACGCCCTCCCTCACGGTTGCGCCTACCCCCACGCGGCCTCAAAACTGTAACACTCCTGGTTGCTCTGATTCAGGAATGATCACTGTGACGCGGCGCGTACAAGGCCGAGTGGTCAATGACGGACAGGCTCCTTCCAACCCAAGCCTTTTATCGTCTGAAGATACAGAAGAGGAAGAGGAAGAGGAAGAAGGTAAGGCCGCTTTAGAGAAAGAAAGTAGGGAGGCGCTCCTGGAGGCGTCTCCGCGCCGCCAACTCTCTTCTATTACTAGCGCTGTTGGAGGGACGTGGACTGCCCAGGGCCCTGGTCCGACCCGGAATGGGCAGGCCGAAAACATAATCCCCAATAACGAGGTGGTTGGAGCGATCCAAACTGTGGCGGCGCATCCGACTGACTCGAACATCCTCTATGTCGGGTCAGTCAACGGTGGTGTCTGGAGGACGAGTAATGCGACAGCCGCAAGTCCTAACTGGACGCCATTGACCGATAATTTACCGTCGCTCTCGATCGGCGCATTGGAGTTCGACCCCACTGACGCAACCCGCCAGACGCTCGTTGCCGGTATCGGTAGGTATAGCAGTTTTGGCCGAAGTGGAGGCCCCCTGACAGGACTACTTCGTACCACCGATGGAGGCGATAATTGGACGCCAATAAGCCATCCGCTTCTGGTCCAGAACATTTCAGGTGTCGCTGCCCGTGGAGCTACACTGCTGGCCGCGGCAAACCTCACCTTTGTCGGCATCAACGGTGGGCTCTTCCGTAGCACTGACGGTGGTATTAACTGGGCCCTGGTATCCGGCAGCAACGGCTTACCAGCCGGCGGCGTCTGGGATCTCGTCGGCGACCCGGGTAATCTTAACCGTTTCTACGTGACCGTCCAGAGAATCGGCATTTTCCGTAGTGATGACGGCGGAGCGAATTGGACCAATATCTCCAGCGGTGACGCTACCCTGAACGGGATCATCACCCTTGCCCAAAACAACAACGCCGAGATGGCGGTCGCCAGTAACGGTCGGCTATACGTCGTTGTCGTAACCAGCGGGCGGGCTCAATACATTGGATTCAGCGACAACTCGGCTGCGGAAACTCCTACTTGGACCGCCATGGATCTACCGCGTACTCTCGAGCCTAATGGCGAGATCGAGGGAATCCACCCTGGCGGACAGGGAAACATTCATCTTGCGATTGTGGTCGATAGGAACGACCCGAATACAGTCTATGTGTCTGGCGATCGGCAGGACTCTCCTTTTCCCAACTTCATCGGGGCGCGTGACTTCTCGGGGCGGTTGTTCCGCGGTGATACGACCGTTGCGCCCACGGGCGCGGTCCCGTCACCACAGTGGGAACACCTGACGCACTTGAATTCGATCGTGCAGACCCCGGGAGGCGGCACGGCGCGCAATAGCTCGCCGCATGCGGACTCGCGCGAGATGGCGATCGCCGCCAACGGCGACCTCCTCGAGGTGAATGACGGCGGGATCTATCGGCGCACTAGCCCGCAAAACAACACCGGCGACTGGTTCTCGATAAACGGCGACATCCAAACGACCGAGTTCCACGACATTGCCTATGACACTAACTCAAACACCATCCTCATCGGCGGAGCCCAGGACACCGGGACTCCGCAGCAGATCACTACGGCCTCTACAACCTGGCGCAGCGTCTCGACGGCCGACGGCGGCGACGTCGCGGTCGATAGCCGTACCCTGGCAGCCAGTAATCAGTCCATCCGCTATTCAAGTTTCCAGAACCTGGGCAGTTTCCGCCGGGAGACCTACGACGCGAATAACAATATCATCGCCAGGGTATTCCCCGCTCGGACCGTTGTGGGTGGCGGGGCTGCGCTAGTGCCGCAATTCGTTACCCCACTGGAGCTGAACGCGATCAATCCGATCCGCCTGGTCATCGGCGGATCGAACTCCGTCTATGAATCATTCAACCAGGGGAACACTATTACCGAGATCAACGGCCCCGGCGCCAATCGGAACGCGATGGCCTATGGCGGCAGGTCAGGTGGGGTAGACAACCCGGATGTCCTTTATGTCGGCTCCGGTACCGCGGTGTTTTTGCGAACCACAGCCGGCGCCGATCTGGCGCCCACGGCGGCGCTCCCGCCCGGCGGTGGTACTGTCCGCGATGTTGTGCTCGACACGGACGAATGGAGGAACGCGTTCGCCATCGACAGCAACCAGGTGTTCCGGACGACCGACGCCGGCGTCAGTTGGACTGACATCACCGGCAACCTGCCGGAACTCGGGGCCGGAGACTTCAACACGACCGAGTTCGTCGCCGGCGTCCATAAAGACTTGCTCCTGGTAGGCACGAATGCGGGAGTCTTTGTGTCGTTCAGTACCAGTGGATTCACGAGTTGGGAAAAGTTGGGAACCGGTCTACCCAACGCTCTGGCTTTTGATCTCGACTATGATGTGGCGGACGACGTGTTGCTTGCCGGCACGCTGGGCCGCGGCGCGTGGACAATAGGGAACCTCAGACAGCTCACGGTGCTGACGGCTGATCTGGCAATCAGCAAGACCGCGGCGCCAAATCCGGTAATTACCGGGAGTAACCTCACATATGCTATTACGGTTACCAACAACGGACCTGACGCCGCTGAGTCCGTGACAGTCACCGACATCCTGCCAGATGCCACGACTTTCGTCTCCTGCAGCGCCACAGGCGGCGGCGTTTGCAGTGGCGCGGGAAATAACCGCTCCGTTACTTTCGCCTCACTCGCGCCCGGAGCATCCGCCACCATCAATCTGGTCGTCAATGTGAAGTGCTCAGTCGCCGATGGCGCGATCGTCAGCAACACGGCGACGATCAGCTCAGCAACCTTCGATTCTGAGCAAAGTAACAACACGGCGACAACAGCAACTACTGCCTCTAATCCGCCGCCAATCATCACGCTCAATCCACCGATCTCGCTCTGGCCTCCCAATCATAAGTACCATACCGTGACTGTGGCCCAGATGGTAGAGAGCGTCAGAGACAATTGCCCCATCAGCATAGACGATGTGGTAATCGAGATGGTGACGAGCGATGAACCGGACGACGCTATCGGCGATGGCAATACAATCAACGACATCGTCATCGGCGCTGACTGCCGGTCAGTTCAACTGCGCGCGGAGCGGGCCGGGACAGGAGACGGTCGCGTTTACACCGTTACTCTACGGGTGAGGGACAGCGGCGGCGCTGTCACGCGGGCCTATTTCGAAGTGAGCGTGCCGCATAGCCAGAACGGCGACACGGCGGTGAAGGGCGACACGGCCCTTAAAGTGATGAGCGGCTGCCTATTAGCGCCAGAATAAAGGCTCCGCTGGAAAAGTTTCGAGGCGTAATCGCCGTTCATTTTCCTTTGTTCATGGTACATTTTTCATATGTCATTGCAGGAGAGTCGCAATTCCTGCAATGACATATGGAGAATGTAAAGTGAACAATGGAAAATAAAATCGCCTCAGAATATTCACCTGACTGCTTTAGCTAAGGAAAGGAGCAGGATCAATTATGAAACTCAGTTTATTTGGCGCCGCATGCCTAATAGCCCTCATGCTCGACTTCGGTATCGTCACGCACACGGCTGGCAAGAACGCCCAAGACGAGAAAACCATGGCGGATTTCACAAAATTTCGAAACTACATGGAGGAGTTTAAGCCAGGGAAAAAATGGCAAACCGGTCCGGCGACTATGGACAGTGAGGAGATTCGCAAGGCTTATGAGAAGCTACGGTTTTACTACGTCTTCTCCAGTCCTCCGATGCCTCCCGGCGCTGACCTGCCGGAGCTCCACGAAGAGTTTGCACGAAAGATGGAGGAGCATCAGAAGCAGTTCGTCTCTCTAACCATGAGAATGGACGAGCAAGGAAGGATGACGCCTATTTACAAGGCGGAGGATTACAATCAGGGATTGATGCAGGTCACAACCGACGATGACGCCAGGATCTGCGCGGCCGCCATATTGTCGGTATACTGCTCTGACAGCGTCCGCCCGGAGATTGTCACCGCTAAAGAAGTCGCAGTGACCAGAAACGAGAAGGGCTGGTCATGCAGCGTGTATCGGGAGAACGCCTTCCGGGGTGAGGTCGTTTTCGATAAAGACGGTAAATGCGTCTCTATGACGAAGGAGTACGAGGGATCGGTCCCACCGTAAGCGTACGACTTGTTCCCCATACGTGAAATCTTTCGGCGGTGAGGCGCCGTTGTTGAGCCCCAACGGCGCCCGCCGTCGCAGTTCCTCCACGCATAGCTTCTCACGTTCCTCCGAGGGGAAGCGCGGCGATCTCGGCCATAATCAGTTCAGCGGTCGCTTGTCACATTGGATATTTTCCCTTCGCACACGCTTCAAGTTTTGAGCGCCTTTTGACGCAAAGTACAATATAAACAAAGATAGATACTAGGGCAGTCAGCCTCAAGTAGTCGCGGAAAATGGGGTTGAAATGAAAGTCTACGCAATCGAACACGTGCAACTGGCAATGCCGCCGAATGGAGAGGAAGCGGCGCGGTCTTTCTACGCCGGCGTCCTGGGATTGACCGAGAAACCCAAACCACCCCGCCTCGCCGCGCGCGGCGGCGTCTGGTTCGAACTGGGAGACTTGAAAATTCATCTTGGCGTAGAGTCCGACTTCCGCCCGGCGAAGAAAGCTCATCCCGCATTACTCGTCGAGGGACTGGATGAACTCATCAGCCGTTGCGAAGAGGCTGGCGCTCCGGTCGTTTGGGATGAACCGCTCGATGGATTCCGCCGCGCCTACGTCAATGATCCGTTTGGCAACCGCATCGAACTGATGGAACCAATAGGACAGGAAGAAGCTGGGCTCCCCGCCTGACTCTTCCATACTCACTGACTTCCATTCTCGCTTTTCCTCAATTCAACCGGATGCGATTCACTGAATCGAACTGCGAAGTGTCGGACAGGATCACCCGGTCGCCGACATTCAACCCTTCCAGGATTTCGATGTCGGTGACGGAACTGCGCCCCAGCTTAACCTGCACGCGCACGGCTTCTTTACCGCCCTCGACATACTTGAAGAGCGTGATCACGCTCTGTTCCTGGCCGAACGCCGGGCGCTGAACATAGAGCGCGTCTTTCAACCGCTCGAGTTCTATCGTGCCGTCAACGGTCATATCGGGACGCGCGCCTTTGGGCAGTTCTCCGTCTAGCGCGACATCTATGGCCAGGGTTCCCTGTGTGGGAGCGGGGGCAAGGCGCATCACATGTCCTTCGACAATTCCGAGGTTGCGCATGTCGATCTCGACGCGCTGCCCGAAGGCGATGTCTTTTGTCTGGGTTTCGGCGATCCGGATTACGGCCTTCAGCTTCGACGGATCGGCGACGCGGGCGAGGTTGTCGCCGATTCTGACCTGTTGGCCGATCTGTATCGCCAAATCCTGCACGACGCCGCTGAGGCCGGCGCGGACTTTGAGCGCATCGAGTTGCTTGCGCCGCAGGTCGTAGAGCGCCTGGAACTGCCGCACCCGCGCTTCGTAAACGGCGATCTGAGCTTTAATCGCATCGGCGCCGATCTCCAGGCGCTCTTGTTCGATCTGCGTGCGCTCGGCCAATTCATCAGCCGTGCTTTGTGAGAGCCTGTGAGTGCGCTTGGAACCCACGCCCTCATTAAACAACGCGGCGTCGGTTTCAGACATGATTTTCGCCCTGGTGTAATCGGCCCGCACGGTGGCGGCCTGGGCTTTCTGGTTGAGGTATTGGCTGCGCAATTGCACGCGCTGGTTCGCAAGCTCGGCTTCGGCGGCGGCGAGCTGCGTCTGCGCGTCCAGGGCGTCGCGTTCGAGTTCAGCGTTGCTCATCTCGATCAGCACGGTGTCCTCTTTGACGGCGTCGCCGGGCTTGACGTGGCGCTTCTCGATGCGCCCGTTGACGGTCGCGGTAATCCAGCGAATCTCTTCGGGCACGAGCTCGCCGGGACCATGCACGTTGCGGATCATCTGGCCGCGTTTCACCTCGCCGGACACGACTGTGCCGCTCTCGACGCTGGGCGGGGCGGGTTGGAGCTTCGACAATACCACCGTTACGACGCCTATGGCGGCAAACGCCACTATCAGATAAAGGATGCGGCGAATGCGCTTGTTGCGTTTGACTTTTTCATTGCGTGGAACGTCCATAATCACCTCCACCCTTTAATTACCAATTGCCGTGCCAAGAACACCGCAAGGGATTGGCAGGAGTTAGCTCGACGACCAGGAGATTTTTGTCCGCTGCTGGGATTGACGTTTCTCAAAATCGGAATAGTTTGGTCGAGATTAAAAGCGGCTCCGATTGATCGTTTTTTGGGGCGGGCATATACTGCGGAGCCGCAATATCGGAACGTCTCCAACACTTATCCATGACCTGCTGATTATGGCGAAGGATCGGGCGCTCGATCCCTGGCGCCGTGTGTAAAAGGACTTCTATGATCTTAAAGACGCTCTGCGCCACACTGCCTCTCATCGCTTCATTGCTCTTCGCGCCCCTCCCGGCGCGAGCCGGCCATCAGAAATCACCGGTCATTGATCAATCGCCGCGCGTCATCAAGCTCTGGCCCAAAGGCGCGCCGGGCGCGACCGGCGATACGGACGAAGACACGCCGGCCATCATTCCTTATTTGCCAGCGCCCGATAAGAACACCGGCGCGGGCGCGCTGATCTGTCCTGGAGGCGCTTTCACGAACCGCGCCGTCAATCACGAAGGCGTCCTGATAGCGCAGTGGCTGAAGGCTCGCGGGATCGCGGGTTTTGTCCTTCGATACCGCATCCGCCCGCTCTACACTCGGGACGACTCGACTCAGGATGCGCTACGCGGGCTTCGCTACCTGCGCGCGAACGCCGCCGAGTTCCGCATCGATCCCAACCGCATCGGAATCATCGGATTTTCGGCGGGCGCCGAACTGGCCACGTTCGCCGTATTCAAGCCCGCTCCTGCACAGCCAGAAGCCGAAGATCCGATTGACCGTGTGTCGAGCCAGGCCAACTTTATGATCCTGGCTTACGGCTCTTCTCCGATGCCCGCGTCGTTAAACACGAATGATGTGGCCATACCGCCGACCTTCATGTTCTGCACGGCGGAGGACATGGGACATCTCGGAGGGATGATGGAGCTTTACGCCGGCCTCGTGCGCGCCAAAGTTCCGGTCGAGACGCATTTCTTCGTCAACGGCGAGCACGGCGTCGGCTTTCCTGAAGGCGATCCGGTGTTGGGCGAATGGCCTAAGCTGATGTTCAACTGGGCGCGGGCCGGCGGCTTTCTAACGCCCGAACCGCGCGTCGCGGTGGAAGGAATAGTCAAGGTAGACGGCAAACCATTGCCACACGGCTATGTGATTTTTACTCCGCTGGATAAAAACGGCGCGCCGCCCATGACAGCTTATGTCTTCAACACCGGCGAGGTGTTGGGCCGTTTTACGATCCGCCAGAATCAAGGTCTGGTTCCCGGACGCTACCGCGTCGAAGTGCGGCAGAACGCCACCCGATGGCTGAGCAACGCTCGCAATGAGGTGATAATCAAGATGAATCAGAAACTGCGCGCGGGCCAGGCCACCGAAGCTGATACGCGGGAGTGGAACGATTACGCAAGAAAGCGGGACCTCTCGCCCAACATCGAAGGCCAGCGCATCTATCGCCGCCGGCGCCCAAAAGACAAAAACGATATTGTCGTCGAGATGAAGGCCGGCGCTGAGAGCCGCATACAGATTGAAATATTCAGCCGATGACCGCCTATGCGCCTGCTACTGATCCGAATTCCGAAAATTACACGCTGGCGCCCGAGGCGCGCGCCATCATGCGCGTTCGGTTGTTCCAGGTCAGTACCGCTCGCGGTACTGACCTGGAACCAACACGGCCGCCGATTCGTATGCCGATTCGTATCGAGTTCAACACCCTTCACAAAGGAGATCACTATGGACAGACGAACGTTCCTTTACTCAGGCGGCGTCTTGTTTCTGGCGCCAGCCTTGATGGCTGCGGAGGATCTTACAGGCAAATGGTCCGGAAGCTTCGCAATCACATTCTCGGATGGAGATACAAAAGACTCCAGGGCCTTCATGGATATAAAGCAGAAGGAAGCGGAGATCACTGGCACGGCCGGGGAGAGTCCCGATAGGCAGTGGGCGATTCAGAAAGGCAAAGTCGAAGGAAACAAGGTTATTTTCGAAGTTCAGACCGAGGGTCCGCTTATAAAATTCGAACTGACCATGGTTGACGGACATTTGAAAGGCGAAGCGAAAGCGGAGCACGAAGGAAAATCAATGAAAGCGGCCGTTGATCTGCAACGCCAAAAAGAATAAGCGGGCTTTTGCTCCGACGCTTCAGGAGCTATTGAAATCAAGAATCAGAACATTCATTTAGGAGAACAAGCTATGAACAGACTCGGCAAAATACTTCTTGTGGCGTTGTTCGTGACCGTGGCGATGGCCCAATCGCCGGACCCGCCACTCTCTGACACTCGGCTCACCATCCACACCCTCTTACGCGAAGACATCTTCGCGGGCTTTTTGACCGACGACATGGAACGTTTAGCGAGGGGAGAAAAGAACCTTGAGACGCTGCTCGAAAAACGCCCGGCCGCGAAATCCAGTCTGTTGGCCTGGAAAGCAGGCATAGCGACCTACCGCGCGGTGCGCGCCCACGAAAACAACCGCGCCGATGAGTTTCAACGGAAATACCGGGAGTCGCTCGACCTTTTCTCTCAAGCCCGCGAACTCGGATCGAACGACCCCGGGGTCGCCGCCATTACCGGCGGCGTATACGCTGTCTTCGCCGACCGGCTCCCGAAGGAATCTCGCGCCGCGGCCTGGTCGCAGGCCTATGACGCCTATCAGGAGCTTTGGAAACTGCAAGGGGCCGTCGTCGACAAGCTTCCCGTGCATATCCGTGGCGAACTTCTCGGGGGGCTGGCGGTGTCAGCCATGCGCACCGGCCGCGACGAAGAGGCGATGCGGCATCTCGACAAGATACTCGCCGTGCTCGCCAACACTCCTTACGAGCCTGTCGCCAAAAAATGGAAAGCGAATCCGAAGGCCGCCGCCGACACAAGCATCACTTGTATGACCTGCCACGAACAGGGACGCCTGGCCGCGCGTCTTAACGCGATCAATAACAAGTGACATTTTCCGTTTATAGCTAGGATTTAATCGCTTATCATCAGGATTTCTCAGGATTCGACTCAAGGCGCGAAATCCTGAGAAACCCTGTAAATCCTGCGCCGCGTAGGCGCCGAATTTATTCGTCACGTGACGATAACGTGACGAATAAATTCGGCGCCTACGTGGTTATTTTCTGAGGAGCTTTCATGTGGCGCTGCGACGCCCTGAAACAATGAAAAGCGCAGTTCGTAGTCCCGCCTTTAGGCGGAAGCCGCGGATCCATTCCGTCACTCCAAACGCTTCCGCCTAAAGGCGGGACTACGAACGATTTTCCGAGGAGTAAGCATCGGTGTTTTCACCTAAAGAGGATAATTCGCCACGCTATGATGAGCGCCCATGGGGCAATTTCACCGTCCTCGACGAGGGCGAGGGATACAAAGTTAAACGCATCGAGGTTCTGCCGGGCAAACGGCTGAGCTATCAGAAACACGCGCGCCGCT
>DATCXQ010000852.1:0-5780 GCA_036565725.1 Blastocatellia bacterium | reverse complement strand
GCTTGGAACCCGAACGCAGCCGACTGAAGTCGGTACTCTGAACGCTGTCGCCCGATGATTGTAGTTAAACCGAATACGACACGGTCGATTGTTCCGATTCGGAGAGTTAGCGCAAAAAAAGGAACAAATATGGACTTAAATCTCACACCAGAACAACGGCAATTCCGCGACGAACTGCGCGCATGGCTGCAAACCAACGCGCCGTCGCCCTGGTCGGGCAGCACGGCCGAAGAAGAGAAAGGCCCGTACTTCGAGTACCTGCGTAATTGGCAGCGCAAAGTCAGCGAGGGCGGGTGGGCCGCGATCTCGTGGCCGAAGGAATACGGCGGGCGCGCCGTGAAGCTGATAGAGATGTCGATCCTGCAGGAGGAATGGGCGCGCGCCGAGGCCCCGCCGCTGATCAATTCGCTCGGCCTATACCTGATCGGCCCGACGATCATCGCCGCCGGGACCGAAGAGCAGAAGGCGCGCTTTCTGCCGAAGATCGTCTCCGCCGAAGAGATATGGTGCCAGGGGTTCTCCGAGCCCAACGCCGGCTCGGACGTGGCGTCGCTCGCGACCAAGGCCACTCTCGACGGCGATCATTTCGTTGTCAACGGCCAGAAGATCTGGACCAGCCTCGCTCATGTCGCCGACTGGTGCCTGCTGCTCACGCGCAGCGATCCGGACGCGCCCAAGCACAAAGGGATCACCGCGCTGTTGGTCGACATGCATAGCCCCGGCGTCACCGTGCGCCCGCTCAAGCAGATGACCGGCGACGCCAGCTTCAACGAAGTCTTCTTTGACAACGTTCGCGTGCCCGTCTCGAATGTTCTTGGCGAAGTCAACAAGGGCTGGCAGACGGCGATCACCACGCTGATGAACGAGCGCGCGAATCTGGGCACAGGCACTTACGTCGTATTCAAACGCAATCTGGATGAATTGATCGAACGAGTCCGCCAGACTAAGCGCGTCCAGAATCCGCTCTTCCGTCAGAAACTCGCGCAGGCCTATGTCGAACTGGAGGTTTTCCGGCTCACCAACATGCGCTCGCTCACCAGGATCAGCCAGACGGGCGTCCCCGGCCCCGAAGGCTCGATCCTCAAGCTTCAATGGAGCGAATTCAATCAGCGCTTCCAGCAGACCGCGATGGAGACGCTCGGGCCTCACGCGCAATTGTGGGGCTTCGACGGCGGGCGCTGGGTCTTCAATTACCTGCGCGCGCGCGCCAACACTATTGAGGCGGGCACCAGCGAAATCTTGCGCAATATCGTGGCCGAAAGAGTTCTGGGGTTGCCGAAGAGTTATTAACGCAGATGTCAGATGTCAGAAGTCGGAAGGGCCTCTGCTTGCTGGCGACTCACTGACATCTGACATCTGACATCTGATATCTACACCTATGGATTTCGATCTCACCAAAGCGCAAAAACTGCTTCAACAATCGGCGCGCGATTTCTTCGCGCGTGAATGCAAGCCGGAACGCGTGCGCGATCTGATGGCCACCGAAACGGCCTATGACGACGGCCTGTGGCGCGCGATGGCCGATCAAGGCTGGACCGGCCTGATCATTCCCGAAGATTTCGGCGGCCTCGGATTGAGCCTGGTCGATCTGATCGCCGTCAGCGAAGAGATGGGGCACGCCTGTTTGCCGGGGCCGTTTCTTTCGACGCTGTGGGCCGCCGCTTTGATTAACCTCGCCGGCGCCGAGGGGCAGCGCAAACAATACCTCGAGCCGATTGCGGCGGGCGATATGAAGGCCACGGTGGCGCTGCTCGAAGATGGCGCCGACTGGAATCCGGAAGCCGTCGGGTTGCGCGCGGAAAAAGCGGGCAAGGAATTTCGGCTGCGCGGGCGCAAGGAGTTCGTCACCGACGCCGAGATCGCCGACCTGATCATCTGCGTCGCGCGGGGCAATGAGGGGTTGGTCCTGGCGCCGGTCGAGAAGGGCGCCAAGGGGATGAAGATCGCCGCGACGCCCGGCGTCGACGCGACGCGAAAACTCTACTCGGTCGAATTCGAGGATGTGGTTGCGCCCGAAGCCGACGCGCTCGCGTTCAACACTCGGACGCTGGATGCGGTCGAATCGGCGACGGCCACCGCCGTCGTCGCGTTGTCCGCCGAGATGGTGGGAGGCATGCGGTGGACGCTCGAAACCGCAGTCGAGTACGCCAAGACGCGACAACAGTTCGGCAAAGCCATCGGCGTTTACCAGGCCGTGCAGCACCAGCTCGCCGACATGTTCCTGATGACCGAAGGCGCGCGCTCGGCGGTCTATTACGCCGCGTGGGCCGTCTCGGAGAACGATCCGTCGGCGAAACTGGCCGTCTCGATCGCCAAGGCTTATTGCTCCGACGCCGCCCGCGAGGTCGGCAACCGCGGCGCGCAGGCTCACGGCGGCATTGGATTCACCTGGGAACACAATCTACAGCTTTATTACAAACGCGCCAAAGCGTCCGAGGCTATGTTCGGCGACGCCAACTACCACCGCGAAGAGATCGCTCGAAAGGTCGTGGATGAGCCTGTAGACTGAAAGATTTTGTGACCGTCGGCCTCGCGCCTGCGTCTATCATTAAGTGGAATAATGTCGCCCTTTTTAAGCTTTTACGGAAAGAGGCGGCGCGGTCAGTTCAAATTCATTCAAATTTCACAGGGAGACAATACAATGAAAAGAGCATTGACTATTTGTGGTCTGTTCTGCGCATTGATGATCGTCGTCGCGTCCGTCAGCGCGCAAAAAGGCGCAAACTTTGCGGGCACGTGGGAGTTGGATAAGGCGAAGAGTAAATTGCCGGAGATGATGGCTAATAATCTCACCAGCCTAACCTGGACGGTCACACAGACTGACGCCGAGTTGAAGGTAGAACCGAAGGCTGAAATGGCGCAAGGTGGCGGCGGCGGGGGCGGCGGACGCGGGATGATGGGTGGCAATCAACCAGCATCCTATAAGCTCGACGGCAGCGAAACGACCACCGACCTGACAGGCCGCATGACCGGCAAAGTGACGCGCAAGGCCAAGTGGGCAGGCGACGGAAAGATTCTCGAACTGAATGCCGTAACCAACGCTGATTTCAACGGCAACGCAATCACTTCGACGACGACGGAGCATTGGGAGTTGGCCGATGACGGCAAGACGCTCAAGGTCAATCGCAAGTCGGAAAGCCCGCGCGGGACCCAGGAGTCAACCTACGTGTTCACGAAGAAATAAGTTTGTTCGTAGCGCCCACTTCAGGCGGAAGCGGCCTTTCATCAAGTCCTTCCGCCTGAAGGCTGCGCTACAAACTCAACTCAAATGCTTCACCAGCGCCTGCATCTGCTTAAATTCGGGCGTTCCCGCCGGGCACAATTCAAACAGCGCCATCTCAATCGATGAGATGATCGCCCCCGCCTTAGCCATCCTGTCTATAGCCAACTCCCGATTCCTGGCCAGCCTGGTCGAAACAGCATCGCTCAGTAAATGAACCTGATACCCATTTTGCAACAGGTCGTGCGCCGTCTGGCTGACGCAGATATGGGCTTCGATCCCGCACAGCATCACCTGTTCGACGTGACGCTCGCGCAGCCGCGTGTCGAACTCCCGCGCGCCGCAGGCCGAAAACGACAGCTTCTCGATCGGAGTTGAGTCTTCAGGAAGGCGCCCGGCGATGGCCGACACCGTTCGCCCCAACCCTTTCGGATATTGTTCGGTGACGACGATCGGCAGCTTGAGCAACCCGCAGGCTTGAACCGTCAATGCGATGCGCTCGACCATGTCGTCGAAGTCAGGGATGATTTTGCCGAAGGCTTCCTGCATGTCAATCACCGCGAGCGCGGCGCGGCTGCGGTCGAGTAGTGATGGGTGTCTCATAAAAATGCCTCTTATTGGGAAGTTGTCGCGGCGTTGATCAGATTCAAGCTCAAAGTATGGCAGGACCGGCGATAAGCAAAAAGGGGAAAACAGAAAAATAAAGGACAGAAAAATAAGAACGGCGTCTGAAGATCTTTATTTTTCCGTCCTATATTTTCTGTCCGGACTTTGAAAATTTCTCTTGACAGCGGACTGAGAGAGTACTACTTTCATAGTGTACTAGCACAGTAGCACAGTAAAGCGAGACGGTCTAATGAGGATGAATGCTGCTTAAACCGAATCCATCATCGGGCGTGCCGATCTATAAGCAATTGATGGAGCAGATCAAGCACGCCATTGAGACGGGCGCGCTGCGCGCCGGCGAGCAACTCCCCGGCATCCGCAAGCTGGCGGAAGAGCTGGTGATCAACCCTAACACGATCGCCAAGGTCTACCGCGAGCTTGAGCACGAGGGGGTGATCGAGTTGCGCCAGGGCGCGGGGGCGTTCGTGGCCGAACGAAAGGAGGCCGCCGCCCGCCCGCAAATTTTGCGCGCGCTGCCGCTGATCAGAAATCTGATCGCAAGGCTGGCCGCGTTCAACTTGAGCGAGGAAGAGATGCGGCGGTTGTTCGAGGCCGAATTGGCGAACCTGCGCGAGAACGGCCTGCCGAAGGCTACGAGCAAGAGGTGAATGTATGTCTGAGCTGATCATCGAGACCAACAACCTGAAGAAGATTTACGGCGGGAAGGCGGCCGTGGACGGGATTGACCTGGCGGTCGAGCGCGGCTCGATCCACGGCTTCCTGGGCCGCAACGGCAGCGGCAAGACGACGACCATCAAGATGCTCCTCGGCCTGACCCATCCGACTTCGGGCGAGGCGAGGGTCTTCGGCCTGCGCCCCGAGGACCGAAAGGAAGGCGTGAGCATTCGCCGGCGCATAGGCTTCGTGAGCGAGGACAAAGGGCTGTACGACCAGGTGAAGGTCGAACAGATGATCTCCTTCACCCGCTCCTTCTTCCCGAACTGGGACCTGGAGATGGAGGGGAGATTGATTGAGCTGTTCGAACTGCCGCTGAAGCAATCGGTCAAGAAATTGTCGAAAGGGACGCGCACGAAGCTGGCGCTGCTCCTCGCGCTGCCCCGACGCGCCGACCTGCTCGTGCTGGACGAGCCGACGGAAGGGCTTGATCCGGCGATCACAGAAGACACGCTCCAAGCGCTGGTCGGCATGGCCGCCGGCGGAACGACCATCTTCTTTTCTTCCCACAATCTGAGCGAGGTCGAGCAAATAGCCGATCACGTCAGTATTCTCGATCGCGGGCGCATAGTCGTTGAAGGCGCGCTCGACGAGCTGAAGGAGAATTACCGCCGCATTCATATGGTTTTCGAAGAGGAAGCGCCGGAGAAAGCGCTGGTGGCGGCCGGCGCGGCTCAATTCAGGCGCGACGCGCGCTCGTTGACGGTCTTCGCGGACAGAGACGTGGAGACGATTGTTGATCGGGCGTATCTGCACAACGCCGTCTCTGTAGACGTCGCGCCGGTCACGCTGAAGGAGATTTTTCTGGAATGCGCGCGGAGCGAAACAGGAGGCGGCAGATGACTCAGTCGTATCGAAATCTCATTGCCAGCGGGATAGTTCTGCAACTGGCGATGCTGGACGTCTATTTCACGCTCAAAGCGGGCGCCGGCGGCGGCGCGTGGTGGAAGTTCATTCTGTATGCGCTCTTCTTCGCAGTTATGCATTTTCCGGCGAGGGGCTGACGCGTTTTATTACTGTCTCGCTCGTGACATCGAAGCAGAAAGAGAGGAGTCATATGCTTTGGCAAAAGAGTTGGTGGGAAACGCGGTGGGGGCTACTGACATACATAATCGTAGCGCTGTTGTTTGTCGTTTGGCGCCCGTTGAAACAGGCTGACATGGCCCAATGGGTTTCGTCGTTGCAGGAACGCGCGCCGAGCTGGAGCGAAGATTCGCGG
>DATCXQ010000833.1:0-2998 GCA_036565725.1 Blastocatellia bacterium | reverse complement strand
CCGCCACAAAAATCTCACGAGATGGTGAAAGTTCTCGCGCATCTCGAGCTGCGATTCCAGCCGGTGGCCGCGATACCGCGTCGGGTACTGGAAATCGCGCGATATGTCGCCGCCCGAACAGAAGCCGCGCCCAGCGCCGGTGATGATCACCGCCCTGACCTCGTCGTCGTCACGGGCGTCGGCCAGCGCGGCCAGCGTCTCGTGAATCATCGTCTCGGAGTAAGCGTTCAGCTTTTCGGGGCGGTTCAACGTCACGGTCGCCACGCGATTCTCTTTCGCATACAGAATCTGACTGAATTCCATTTCGATCCTCCCGTTAATTGACAGACAATAGACTGGCGCCTAAACTTACCGACCGGTAAGTTTACTGTCAAGCAAAGGTCACTCTTCACCATCCGATTATTATGAACAAAGACTGGCTGGACCGCTTCGCCCAGATGATGGGGCGCTTTGCGCCTGACGCGATCACCGCTTGCGTCATGCTGCTCGTTCTGCTTTTTGCCGTAGCCCTCGCGCTCGGCAATTCGCCGTCGAAGACGATGGAGGCGTATTACCAGGGGCTGTGGATGTTGCTGCCGTTCACGATGCAGATGACGTTGATCATCACGCTCAGCTCGGTTCTCGCCTCTACCCCGCTATTCAGAAAGGCCGTCATCGCGCTTTCGCGAATTCCGAAGACGGCGAATCAGGTGGTCGCCCTCGGCGTCTTGATGACTGCGATCGCGTCTTATTTGTACTGGGGCCTGGGAATCGCGCTCGGCCCGATCATCGCCATCTATTTCGCGCGCGAGGCCGAACGCAAAGGCGTCAAGATAGATTTCCTCTTCTTCCTGGCCGTGATCTGGGCGGCGAACGCCGTCTGGCAATTCGGGTTTTCGTCCAGCGCGCCGCTGCTCGTGGCCACGCCGGGCCATTTCCTGGAGAAGACCGTCGGCGTCATCCCGCTTACGACCACCATCTGGTCGCCGGCGGCGATCATTCACGAGATCGTTTTCACGGCGGCGGTGATAGTCGTCGGTTGTCGGTTGATGCCCAAGGAGGGGGTCCCGGTTTCGCATTTCCCAGGCGCGAGCAAACTGACCGAAGAGGTTGATGCCGAAAAGGAGGAATCGCTGACCGAATCACAACGAATGGAGCGGAGCCGGATATTCTCTCTGGCGCTTTGCGCAATGCTGGCGGGGTGGCTCTATTTTCACTTCATTGTTCAGCGGAAGAGTCTCGACATCAACTCGCTCAACACGATTCTGCTTTTTCTGACCTTCACACTTCATCGCAACGTTCACAGATTCACCCAGGCGCTGCAGAAGGCCGTCCTGTCGGCGTGGCCCGTCATCGTCATCTACCATCTTTACGCCGGAGTCGCGGGATTGATTCAGCACACGAACGTCGGCGAGAAGCTCGCCGGCGCGGTGGCGGCGGTCTCGACGCCTTACACCTTCCCGCTGCTGACCGCCGCCGTCGGGGCGGTCTTCGCGATTTTCATTCCGTCGAGTGGAGGTCAGTGGGCGATCCAGGGCTTCGTCACGTCTAAGGCGGCGATGGAGGTCGGCGTATCGGTTCAGCGCGGCATTCTGGCGATGGGCGTAGGCGATCACATGGGCAACCTGACCTCGCCTTTCTGGTACGTGATCATCGCCGGCGTCGCGCGCGTCGATTTCAGGAGCTTTTTCGGCTACGGGCTGCTCTTCGCGGCGATCTGGTTCGTGATCGGGGCCGTGGTCTTTACGTTCGCGCCCTGCTAAAGCCACAGAGCCACAGAGACACAGAGTGAAGAATTAGAAAGATAGTTTATTCCAGAGTTTTCCTCTGTGTCTCCGTGTCTCTGTGGCAATGTTTTTATTTCATGCTCGGCATCCACTCACCCTGCGAGACTTCGCCGGAGGTCGGAGGCGTGGGGAAGTTTTCCGAGGACGAGAGGGCGTTTATCTCCGAAGCGGTCTGGCCCAATCGCTCCGCCAGATAGAGCGAGATCGGTTTATCGATCCGCAATTCGCCGGTTTCGCCTTCAGCCTGGATGGCGCGGCGCAGCAATTCGGGCAGATAACGAAGTAACAGCATAAAGCCAAGCTCTCCGCCGCCGCCCATTTGATTGATGACGTTCAGAAACTCTCTGATCATCCCGGCCAACTCTTCCCTCTCCAGCCGCTCCCACCATCGTTCGTAATCACGCCCGGCCTGAACGTCAGCCATAGCCCGCATGAGCCGTCGGAACGACCCGGGAAGCGCGTCCCACAATGCGTTGCGGGCGCCGGCCGGAACGTCGTCCCCTCCGGGCAACAAATTTTCCAGCGTGAAGGCGCGTTCTGGAACGAGATGGCTCTCGCGCAACACGCGCAAATAATCGTCCGCAGTGATCTGATACTCGGGTTCTTCGGCCTCCTTGTCAGAAGGCCCGGCCCGGGGCGTGGTTATCGGCTGTGAGTTTAAAAGCTTGATGTATCCGTGGCGCTCAGATCGTAACCCCATCTCGACTCGATATGTCCTGTCCGGGAAGACCTGGAACCAGTATTCGCGCGCGAAAGCGGCGTCGAAGAAGACCGAGATGTTGTTGGTCTCGTCGGTCAATCTGAGCGTCGTGTGGAAGCCGTTGGCGCTTTCGACGGGAAAAATCTTGCGCGCGCGCTCGAAGGGGTCGTCTTTCAATTGCCAGTAAACGAAAATACGAAATGGGTCCTGCGCCATCGCGCGCATCATGTCGAAATCGTAATGCGACGGAAGCGGCAGCCCTGTGTCGGCGATCGGCTCGGCGGGAATCTCTTCTTCAAGCGGTTCGGCGGGCCCCTCGTCCAGCGCAAGTACAGGCTCGAACGGATTGCGCTCGACGGTCGGAATCAGTGATGAGAGATCGAAGAAAAATGGCACAGGAATCCTCTCAAATGAAAATTTGAACTACGAAGTCAGGGCTGCAGCGGGTAAACCTAGTTATGTCTGTTCTCATTCCGGGGAGGAGAGGCGGAAGCTTATGAGCCGGATTTAGCGATGTCAAGCGTCGCGGCTA
>DATCXQ010000830.1:0-13345 GCA_036565725.1 Blastocatellia bacterium | reverse complement strand
GCGGCGGTCACTAGACAAACCGTGCGGCGCGCCCCCGCCGAAGGCTGGTTCCCCGCCGAGCGGTTGACGATCGAAGAAGCGATCAAGGCATACACCTTGGGTTCGGCCTACGCCAGTTTCGAGGAGAAGATCAAAGGTACGCTGATCGAAGGCAAACTGGCCGACATCACTGTGCTGGACACGAACCTGTTGCGCGCGAAGCCGACCGATTGGATTGACGAACGCGGTGATGTGAAGGTGAAGACGCTTTATACGATCGTCGGCGGGCGGATCGTTTACCAGCGCTGAACATAACAGCGAAAATTTCAACCAAATTATCGCTAAATCGAATCAAAGTTATTGACAGCGCGGCGTCTCTGGGCTATATGTGCAAATGCCTCGAAAGTAGAGATTTTGGTTGTGTCTTTACTTACCGCCACTACGTGGTTGTGGCCGTACCCCCCTATAAAAGCAAGTCATTGCATTAGCGGCTGCGGGCCTCACTAGTCTTCAATGAACTGGCAGGCTGTTGACAAGGTCAAGTGATACTTACTTGAATCCTGTTCTCGCCTGAGTGTTTCTGCTCAACTGATGTGAAATTTGCATGGGCGGTTGAAAGCCGGTGGAATCGACACATCCAAAAGCGGCTATGGAGTCGTCCAAGCAAAATCACCCAGTTGCTTTTTTCCGACAGACATCGTTCAGGGAGGTGACCTATGTGGGCCCCAGCAAACTATCCGAATCAGATTCGCCCACTGCCCTTATCAGCGCCCGGACTTCCGCGAATTGACAATCGCGAGATCCCCTGCGGCGTGGCGTCCTGCGCCCCAATCGTCCAACATGAATTACTGAAGGCCGTGCGCGAACGAATGCCGTCGGTCTACAACCACGTTGCGCGGGAGATAGGCTTGACCGTCTCGCGCACGCAGGAGTTGATCGAGCGCAGGGTCGAGATCATCAGTTCCGCGCGGGCCATCCGTCTGGCGCGGCTGATCGCACTGGAGCCGAATTCCCATGCTGTCTTCGGCGAAGCGGGCCAAAAGCTGTTTGACCAGATGCGCCGCGATTTCCCGCTTATCGCCAGGGTTTCGATCCGAACCCTGCCCGCGCCGCTGCGAATCCGGCTGGCCATGACCTGGACACGCAGCGTCGCTTACGGCTTCGCCGGCAGCCTCAGCAGGATTCTGACCGACCATGACCGGCGTAAAATAGCCCTGTCGCTGCGCAGCGGAGTCTTCGCCGACAGGCTCGATACGCTCGGAGGCGCGCACGAATATTATCGCAACGTCTTCAAGGTCGCGTTCAACGAACTGGCGCGCGTGGATTGCGAGATCAAAGAGGTTCGCCGCCCCTCCGTCTACCTCAATCAGTGCAATTTCGAGATCAAATGGGAGTGAGCGCGTCACGGAGTCACGGAGCCACAGAGATGTGGAGGCGGAGAGAAAGAGAGAAAATCTGCAATTCATTCGCCTTAGCTAGTCCCAGCCGCAGCAGCGAATCGATCAAAGCGAAAGGCTGAATTATCCGCTTCGAGTAAGAATCATAGCCCGCCGCCTTGTCTACGAAGTCAGGTCCCGGCTCGATAACGGCCACCTTGCGCAGCCCGCCAGTCGCTACTCTTCGTAGGTGAGAATCCGAGCTTGAGGCTTCAGATGTAAGGACGCGGCGGTCGCAATGATGAGCGACAGTCCTTCACCTACTTTCTTATCTTCTTCAATGAAAAAGGAGGCGGCCGCTGACCGCCTCCTCACAAGTTTGT
The DNA here is from genome assembly GCA_036565725.1 of Blastocatellia bacterium. GTDB lineage: Bacteria > Acidobacteriota > Blastocatellia > RBC074 > RBC074 > JAJVID01. Next base: position 11,607 of record DATCXQ010000830.1, on the reverse strand, counting down.
AGCCCGTATTTGACCACGCTGGCCGTTAGAAGTTCAGCCGCAACGCCATTTGAATGACGCGCGGATGGCTGCTGAAGACCAGGTCGGGACGGTTGAAGAGCGTCGGGTTAAGGCCAGTTCCGAGCAAAGCCGTCGATGGGGCGCTCGTCTGCCCCGTGGCCTCTACGCCGTTAACCGAGCCGGGCGCGTATTGCGGGTTATTGAAGGCGTTGTAGAAGTCGGTCCGGAATTGAAGCTTGACTGTCTCGGTGATCAGGAAGTTCTTGAAGATCGAGATGTCGAAGTTGTTGATGCCAGGCAATTGCAGCGTGTTGCGCCCGGCTGTGGCGAGCGCGCCGAGGCCCGCCTGGATGTACTGCGCATTCGGGTTGACGGCCAGATAGCCGACCGTGCGCTGAGCAGTTGAAATAGCGCAAGTCCCGTCCGGGTTGAATGACGTACAGGTCTTCCGCAAAGGAGTCACAATGCTCGCTGTTCCACTAACGCCGTTCGGGTTGAGAATCGTGCGGTCGCCAGCGTTATCTACATTGAGGTTTGAGTCCACGCCGCTACGCACCGTTGCAAATTCACCCGACTCCCACCCGTAGGTGCCGGCCAGGCTAAAGCCGCCCAGGAGCGAGCGTGCTAACCGGCTCGAGCTCTTGCTGAAGAAAGGAAGGTCATAGAGAGCGGAGAGGGTGAACCGGTGGCGGCGGTCGAGCGCCGAATCGGCCTTCTCCGCGCGCAGGTTCTGGAAGTCCTGCACGCGGCGCGGCGAGAGCACCGTGCTGAAGACCTCCGCCGTAGTGTCGTCAATCAAGTGACTCCAGGTATAAGCGCCCGTCGTCTGCAAACCCTTAGCAAACCGCCGGTTGACCTGCGTCGAGAAGGCGTGATAGGTCGAATTGCCATTCGACAGGAAGGCGACGAGGGGCGTCTGGTCAAACCCGGCTGCCTCGAAGACGGGCACGATGGGCGAGCGCGACGCCACCTGAGCCAACGTGACCGGCATTGCATCAATCTGCGCCTGCGTCGGGGCCGAGAGGAAGGTCGGCAGGAAATTGGTCTGATCCACAACTGAGCGGATGTTAATGCGGTTCTGCGTCAGCAGATGCACGCCGCGCGTGCCAAGATAGCGCGTCTCGAACGACCAATCTTGCAAGAACTGGCGCTGGAAGCTCAGCGTGTAGGTGATCGAGTATGGCACCTGTTGATCCGGGATGAAGGACGATGTGCTGGCCTTCGCTACGGCCGGGTCGGTGATCGGGTTGGGCGTCGGTTTGATTCCACCGCTGGCCAGAAAGTTAGGGACTCCAGGGGCGATGTCGCGCGTCTGGTTGAATTGAGGGGGCAGCGACAGGATGTAGAGGTTGTCGAAGATCACGTCGTAGGCCATCGAGAAGCCCGCGCGGATCGAACTCTTACCGCCGTCGCCGAACAGGCGTCCGAACACGCCCGTGTTGTAGTTCGGCGAATAAGCGAAGCCGATGCGTGGCGCGAAGTTCCTCTTCTGCGTCTTCGGCTCACGGAAATCAATCAGCCCGGGTACTGAAGAGACCGCGTTCAACTTCTGCTGTTTCGCGGTGAACGGCATTTCCTGCCATGCGTAATTGACGCCCAGGTTAAGGGTGAGATTTGGGCGAATGCGCCAATCGTCCTGCGCGAAGAGGAAGAGCAACTTCTGATCGCCAAAGTACGGTGAGACGCCAACCGTGCGCTCGCCGAATTCCGGACTGATGTCGAGCAGGAACGTCTCAGTGTCGTTGTATTGGTAGTCGCCGCGTTGACGCTGCACGAAGGATTGGGGCGAGATGATTTTGCGGAAGTCAGCTCCGTATTTGGTTGAATGATTCCCGAACAGGTAAGAGAGATTGTTGACCAACTGGTAGTTGTTCTCAACTCCGAACTGCGGCGCGACACTGTTAGGGCCGATGTCGATGCCCAAATCCCCCAGTCCAATATTTGGAAATTGATCCAGCCCGGGATACGTGAAGTCGCCAGCCGTGATGTTTTGGTTAGACCGGCGATAGGCTAATCGCGTCTCGTTGGTCAACTTACTCGTGAAGGTGTGCGTGAGCGTGTAGGAGAAGAGCCGCGTGTCGAACGGCGTAGGCAGAAAGAAGTTCGGCAGAGTGGCCCCAGTGTCAATTCCGCGATTCCGGTTGAAATTGAACCGCGCGCGGTGCTGTGTTCGCTCGTTCTGCACGAAGTCGATGTTCGCGACGATGTAATCATTGTTGTTGAAGCTGGGTGACGGGACGTTGACGAAGCCAACGGGAAGGCCCACGCCATTGACGGTGATAGTGTCAGTCCCATTCTGGGCTGGAGCGACCGGAACAAACTGCTTGAAGATAGCCACGTTCGTGGCCGATAGGCCAGGAATCTGGTTAAGCGCCGCAAAACCTGCTCCCGTAGGCGTCTGAATCGCAGCAGCGCCAGCCGCGTCGCCGGTCTGAAGTCGCTCATAGCCGGCGAAGAAGAAAAGCTTGTCCTTACCGCCGAGGGTCGATTTCCCGCCTAGACCGAATCTGGGCAGGTAAAGCGGCCCGCCGATGTTAAAGCCGACGCGCGCAAAGTCGCTGCGTGGCATGCAGGTATCGTCGCCGATTGTGTAGCATCGCTTGATGCCTTTCAATATGTCCTGATTGTCGAGCGCATTCAGGTGGCGGTTGCGGAAGTTGGAGTAACCCGTGCCGTGGTATTCGTTGCTGCCGCTCTTGGTGACGGTAATGAACTGGCCGCCGGTCGAGCGCGCGAACTCGGCTGAATACTGGTTTTGCAGCAGCGAGAACTCGGAGACCGAATCCGGCGAGATGTAGACCTGGGGGCCGGTCACCGCTTTATCGTTGTTGTCAATTCCGTCCACAACAAAGTTGTTATTGCGCGGGCGCTGACCGCCGACCGAACCGCCCGTCCCGACGCCGACGCCGCCGCTCGACGAGACGTTAGGCGCGATGAGCGCCAAGTTGTAGACGCCTGCGCCTGTCGATGTTTGGGCCAGGTCGATTACTTGCCGCGAGTTAAAGCCTTTGGCCAGGTTGGTCGTCGTCGTATCCACCAGTTCGGCGCCGCCCGCCGAGACCTCAACGACGTCATTCCGTACTCCGACCTCCAAGGTGACGCCCAAGTCTGTCGTCTGGTTCAACTGCACGCGCACGTCGGTGAGCGTGATCTTCTTGAACCCCTCGGTCTCGACCGTGATCTGGTAATCGCCGACCGGCAGGTTCTTGAATTCGTATTCTCCAGAGCCGGTGCTTTGAGTGGTTAAGGCATTATTGGTCCTCTTATCCAGGATTGTGACTTTGGCGCTTGCCACGACCGCGCCGGAGGGGTCTTTTATGAGACCGCGCACGTTCCCAGTGGTCTGTTGGGCTAAGGCAGCGACTGACAGAAACGTCAACGCCATTAGAACAGCAGCGGCGAGTTCTATGACTCTGGGTGACCGCATCTTATGTATGGCATACATGGCTTTTTCTCCTTCTATAAACTAAAAAGGAACAGTTGAGTGATGGGATAGGGGAGGTATCCATATTCTTTGAATCAGGTTGTTCTCTAACTCAATTAGGCGAAAAATTCTACCGGCAATTTTCAAGCCAGATGTGAAGGATGCGTTAAATGTAGATTTTTCAGAAGCTTGCCGTGCAAAGATCAATCAGGGCATTGTATTTTTTGAACTTCGATTCAGATTTCTGGATATTTCTGGATATTTCAGGTTGTGTTCAGCGCTGCTTTCTCGGCTATAGTCTTCGTCACATGACGGATAAATTCGTCACTATGTGGCTATTTTCGGAGAAAAATTTTGGGGGATGAGCTACAGGTGTCAGCCCATCCCCCAGTAGTGATTACTATGCCCTTACGTTTAGAAAGTTAAGCGCACAGCGAGTTGGATGTTGCGGCGCTCTTTGCCTCCGCCGGGAAAGATTCCCTTGTTGGCGGTAACGGAGGTATCCCCACCGCTGAACACGTTAGTGCCCGGATTGATGAACACGTTCGAGTGGTTGAAGAAGTTGAAGAACTCCGAACGGAGCTGGAGGTTCATGCCCTCGCGCGGGAGCTTGAGGTTCTTGTACAACCCGAAGTCAAAGGTAAAGAATCCCGGCGTGCGGAAAAGGTTGCGCGGCGAAAGAAGCTGCGGTTGCAGGTTGGCCACGCGCGAAGTGCAATTTGGATCGCCCGTGCAGAAGTCGTTCAGAGTGCTGAACGCGCTCTGCAGCCCCGTGTAGAGGTTAAAGGTGTTCGGAACGTTGGGGTCTGGCGCCCCCGTGCGATCCGGGATCGCGCCGATGATCACGGGGTAGCAGAAGTTCCCCTGGCTCGAATTGCAACTGGAGGTGGCGCCGTCATAAACGGTGAATGCGCCGCCGGTCTGCGCCTGGAGTATGCCGGTCATACTCCACCCCTGTAACGCCTGGCCTCTGATGCCGTTGAGCCCTTTGCCTAAAGGAAGTTCCCAGACCCCGGAGAGCGTGAGGCGCTGACGGATGTCGTAGCTTGAATTGGCCCGATCAAACGCCGGGTTGAACGGGTCGCGGAATCCGAAGGAGCCGGCGAACCCATCGAGCGCCGAGTCGGCGAAGAAGGAGCTTGAGTTGTCAATCGAGTGCGCCCAGGTGTAGGCGCCGGAGAGCGACACCCCCTGCACGCCCAGCCGCTGTGCGCGAAGTTCCGCAGTCATGGCGTGATAGCGCGAGAGACCTTCGTTGCCGCGACGGTTTATGTTGGTCAAGCCGGTCTGGTTCAAGCGGCTGGTGCTGTCCACCGCCGATGGGGAGCATGGGAATGATGGGTCAATCCGCTGCAACAGCAGGCAGCTTCCTATTTGATTGAGATTGTTCAGCGAATAGAGTTTGATGCCATTCGCTCCCAGGTAGGAAATCGAACCTGTGACGCCTTTGCCGAGGTCGCGCTCAAGCGAGGCGTTTAACTGCGCGCTGTAGGCCGTCTGCAGGTCGTTATCCAGCATGCGGGCCGAACCCGTGATCCTCAATGACTGGCCGGCGGCGGCGAGCGTGTTGAACTGGTTAGCCATGACCGGGAGAGCCGGCGGGGACTGTAACTGCAGTACCAGGTAGTTCGGCGGATTCTGAAACACGTTGAAGGTCGCGTTGCCGAAGTTGCGATCGTAGAACAGGCCGTAGCCGCCCCGGAAGACCGTCCGCCCGTCGCCGAAGATGTCCCAGGCGACGCCGATGCGCGGGGCGAAGTTGTTGTAATCGGGCCGGTAGAATTGATCGGTCTGCAGGAAGGTCCCCAGGGCTACCTGATTGAAGATGTCCAGACCCAGATCGTCTTGGAAAATAAGGTTGGAGTCCAGGAAACGCTCGTTCTCAGGGCTGTGGGGCACGCCGAAATACTCCCAACGCAAGCCGGCGGTGAGCGTAACGCGCGGCCTGACCTTGAATGAGTCTTCTCCGTAGAAGGCTAGTTCGTTGTACCGGAAGTGACGCGTGAAGCTTGGGAAGCGGAACGTGCCGTCAATCCTCGTATCATAGATGTCGCCCGGCGCCTTGCCGTTGGGATCGATGGCCACGGAGATCGCATCCACGCCGCCGTTGAGCATCCCCTGCATCGTGGACGTTTGGAAGAATGCGGTCTGATTGGCGCCGAACGTGCGGTTGTCACGCAGGTGCAGATACTGGCCGCCTGCTTTGATCGTATGCCGCCCCCACGACAGCGTCGCGCCCCCGTAGGTCTGGTAGAGGTTCTGCGCCCCGCTAGACGGAAGGGCCGCGGAGCCGCAGGCGTCAGGCGCATAGCCCGGGAAGACGATGGGGCCGGTCGGCAGAGCGTTGAAGAGGGCATATTGCCAGCACGGCGTGGTCGCCGGCGCGTCGCCGAGCGGTTGCAGGTTGAGGAATCGATTGTAGGCGACGCCCGACTCGACGAAGAGCCGCGGCGAGAACGCGTGCGTGGCCGTCAGGTTGAAGTTCTGGTTACGATTGATCTGCCCGGTATTAAAGCCTTGATAGGGGCTTAAGCTATTCGTGCCGGAGAACAGATCGTTGTTCTGGAATGCGTAACGCCCCATCAAGCCCGTCTTCTCGTTGAAGCGATGATCTATCCGGCCTGTGAACAGCCAGGCGTTTTGCGGGCTGCCGGCGCCGGAGTCAATCGGCGCGCGGAGGTTGGCGCGCTGGAACAATCTGGCGTCCGCCGGGATGACGTCGCCGGTGATGGCGTTGCGCAGCGGGTTGGCCTCGTAACTGCCACGGCCTTCGAAGCCTTCCAAGATTTGCCGCGCGGTTATGAAGTTGTTGGGGTCGTTGGCCTGCGGCAAACCGCCAAAGGCCTGGATGAAGTTCCTGGTGTTGACGGAAGCGGCGTTCAGGAAGTCCTGTGTGGGGACGAAGAACGGCCTCGTGCTGGAACTGCGAATGCGCTGCCCTTCGACAGAGCTGAAGAAGAAAGTTTTGTCCTTTATGACCGGACCGCCCAATGATCCGCCGAACTGGTTGCGCACGAAGTTGCTCTTCAGCAAGCCGTTGGCGTTGTCATCAAAGGGCGCCGCCGAGAGCGCCGCGCCACGATAGAACTCGTAGGCGCTGCCGTGAAGACTATTGGTCCCCGACTTGGTGACGGCGTTGACGCTGATGGCGTTGCGGCCGAACTCCGCCGTCCCGCTGTTGGTCTGGACACGGAACTCCTGCACGGCGTCAAGCGGTACCGTCTGGCCCACGTTAGAGTTGAAGGTGTCGTTGTTGGCGCCGCCGTCGAGCATGAAGTTGACCGATGAAGTGCGCTGCCCTGCGATGGCCAGGCCCAATCCGCGCGTATCGCCCGTCACCGCGCCGGCGTTGCTGGCGCCGGGCGTGAGCCCGACCAGGTCATAGGGATTGCGCGTGATCAGCGGCAACTGGATGATCTCCTTCTCGGTGACGATGCGCGAGACTTCGCCGGTGGACGTGTTGAGCGGCGCGCTCTCCTCGGAGAGTTGCGCCGCAGATTGAACTGCGCCAGCCTGCATCAGGAAATCCAGCTTGAGGCGTTGGGCCACTTCGACCGTGATCTTCCGAACGGATTTGCGGAAGCCTTGATTCTCGACCGTGATCTCGTAATTGCCGGCCCCGATGTTGGCGAAAATGTATAAACCCTCCGGATTGGTTTCCGTCTCCTGCTTGACGTTAGTCGCCGTGTTGGTCAGCGTGACTTTCGCCCGCGATATCAGGGCGCCGTTGGTGTCCGACACTCGGCCGGTAATGACGCCGTACTGCGTCTGAGCTATGGCGCTGACCCCAAGGCATAAACAGAGACAAGCTGCTATATAAGCCCGTTTTCTCATTGATACCTCCATTAAGGATTGTTTCTCGAGGGGCGAGGGATGGGGGGATAACAAAAGCTTAAAATGTAAAATGCGGCTTGTTAGTGAGGCAACGTTTACTCAAACTCGCGTTATAAGGTCGGGCTTGCTTAAAGTCAAGCTTAACGTGCGGAACATTGTGACCATTAATTGAGAAAGAAGGATAGGCGTCCAAAAATTTCAATGCCTTTCAGATTTCTGGATTTCGCTGGTGAGGAAAGAAGTTTCCGGACTGACGGCCGTCCGGTTTGATGAAAATCGCGGGCGCGTCTACTTACTTCGCAATTCCTTGATTGTATTTCGCACTCGCTCGGCGTCAGGGGCTTGAGGGGCCAGCCTCAAGTAGGTCTCCAATTCATCCGCCGCCCGTCTGTAATCGCGCCTGCCCCAATAGACGCCTCCCAGGTAATAATGAGCAAGGCCCATCTGGTCGCCGCCTAGAGTGACGGCGCGCTGTAACTCCTTCTCGGCCTCGTCGAGCTTTCGCAAACTGATCAGCGACATGCCCAAGTACATATGCGCGGTCGGCGACGAGTCGTTTTTCTTCAATGCCCGCCGCAACTCCGTTTCAGCCTGGGAAAATTCCTTCTTGTTCAGCAACCCAATGCCATAGTTCAGGCGCGGACTGAAGGCTTCCGGGGCGAGTTTTACCGCCGAACGGAGCGCTTCAAGAGCCTGCTCCAGTTCGCCGAGTTTCAGATACTGCGCTCCCATCTCGCTATAAGCGAGTGCGAATTGCGAGTAAAGCGAGATCGCGCCTTTTAACTCATGGACAGCAGCTTTGCTGTCGCCCGCCCGCGCCAACTCCCGCGCCTTGTTGTAAAGTTCGAGGGCTGGTTTTGGCACGCCCGCAAGCGAGGCGTCAACCGTTCCAGAATTGAGTGGACCATTTGGTTTCAGCCGCAAATAAACCGGTACCGTCAGAATGCGTGGGCTTCTGCTTATTTCCCGATCAATATTGATCGTATCTTTATAGACCTCGAAATTCTCGCCGGCGTCAATGGTCAGATAGTAAGGCCCCGCCTCTAGATTTCTGAAAGTGAACGCCCCATCAGCGTCGGCGACGACGGAAAGCCCCGTAGAATTAGTGCTATCGATTTTAACCTTGATAATAACGCCATCCTGAGGCTGCGCAGGCAAGTAAACACGTCCCTGGATCGTATGTTGCCCGCCAGTACCAGCGGGATCGAACTTGCCGCCGCTTTGCGCGCGCGCCGAGATGGAGTGGGTCAGGAGTAGAAGCAGAATCGCTTTCAGCAGGTTCAAGCATTGAGGATGAGCGGTGATTTGACCGAAAAGGGAAAACATTGCCGCGCCTCCCTAATTCATATAGACAAAAATCAAGGGCGCCCAAAATGAGGGGCGGGCGCCGGCGAAGCCAACACAAATAATGACAGGGAGAAGCGCCATCTCTGAGCTTCTCCCTGTCGAATAATCTGACCCGCCTGAGCAGATCAGGCAGTGTTGCTTAGAACTTGAACTTCGCGCCTAAGCGGAGCGCCGACGGGAACTGGAAGATCGTGCCCTGGCCGAAGAACGGGTTGTCGACCGGGGGGATGCCTCCCGAGCCGGCGTTGATGCGCAGCGTTGTATCCTGACGGATTGCGCTCTGCCGATTGGTTATGTTGAACCAATCGAGCTGGAGGCGAATTTCCCTGCCTTCACCGACCGTGATCGGATAGGCGAGGCCCAGGTCCCAGTTGAAGGCCCTCGGTGTGCGATTATTGCCGGTGACAGGATTGATCGCCGTACCACGTTGTACTGCGAAGCCTTCGTTGTTGCCGTAGACTGGATGCGGAATCAGCGCGTCGAACGGAATGCCCGATGATGCGCGGAATGAAGCGCTGGTCGTAAGCTTGAACGGTAAGCGGTAACTGCCGTCAAACTTGAACTGGTGCGGGCGGTCGTTCGGCAACCGTCCGTAACCATTCGCCAACAGGCTGACCAGGTCGAACAACGAAGTGATGTTCGGGTCGGACTGGCCATTGTCATTGCGGAACAGCCCCTCGTAGTTGCCGATCAGGCTGGAGTAGACATAAGAGGAGATAAGCTGCCAGTTGTTCGCGAATCGCTTGGTGGCCGTGAACTCGAGCGCGCGGTAGTAGCGGCGGGCGCGGCCAAAACACCCAATAGTCGGGTCGCTGCAGGCCTTCTCTTCCGTGGATCCCGCATATCTGCGGCCCGGGTTGAAGAGGAAGTAGTGGTCGCCGTCGTCGAACGAACCGTCCTCTATGACGTTGTCCTGCGCCCGGTAGATGCCCCGAACACCGAAGGTCAGGTTCCTGAAGGCCTCATATTCGACTCCGGCCGTATACTCATTGACTGTCTGCGGCCTCAGACCCGAATCAACCGGCGTCGCATCGCCTCCGAGATTTCCGAAGTCGGTGAGCGTGGTAGTCCCCGCCGGACCGTTCAGTCGACTGGCGTTGATGTTGAAGTCGGTCTGCACCAGGTTGCCGCCAGCGCGCACGTTGACATCGAGCGGGATCGGCGTCTCAAGGAAGCGCGCATAGTTGGCGAAGAATTTGCCTCTACCCGAGCCCGTGAAGTCCCAGATGAAACCGAGGCGCGGCTGCGTGTTCGGGATTAACGAGTTCAGCCTGATATAGGACGAGCCAAAGCTCTTGGCCTGCTGGAAGTCCCAGCGTAAGCCCAGGTTAAGTTGTAGGGTCCGGGTGATCTTATAATCATCCTGAATGTAACCGCTTTGGACATTAGTGTAGACGGATTGGCCTCGCGTGTTGAGACGGAAGTCCCGTACTCTAACGGTACTGAGGATCAGGAACGGGTTGGTGATTGTGGCCAGGCTGACTGGGGCGATGGTGACGCCCGTGATGCCGCTGCCGGTTAGCGCGCCGCCGTTGACCAGCGCAGTCGCACGATCGGCGGTTGCCTGGTTCGGGCAAACTATGTTGGCGCCACTGGTCTGGCAGACCACGAAGTTGTTGGTCAAGCGATAGCCGTTGAAAACGCCGCTATCAGGGGCGCTGAAGTCACGCGTCGGCCCCGTGGAGCTGGTGTTGATCCGATAGCGATTGTTGCTGAATTCGAAGCCGTATTTGAATGCGTGCTTTTCGATATTGGTCTGCATCCTGATTGCAAACTCATAACGGTCACGATCCTGGAACGACTGCAGGCCGAAGCCCTGCCTTACGAAATTGCGCTCAATACCACCGCCTGCGCCGTTGACGTAAGCGAGGTTAAGACCGGAGAAGACGACGCTAGTGTTGACCGGAGCGACCACCTGTCCACTGCGCAGGACCGAGAAGTTGTCGGTGATCAGTTCCGTCCCGGTCAACTCGTCCAGGGGAATAGTGTTGGCTCTCTGCAAGTGGGCGCCGAAGACGAACTCACCAATAAATCTGGGAGAGAAGGTCGAGTTCAATCGGACCGTATAGTTGTGGCCGCCGGTTTCGATCTTGCCGAGGAAGCTCTTCGGGTCGACGCCGAAGCCGCTGCCGCCAAACAGGAAGCCTTCCTGCTTGGTGAAATCGCTGAAGGTCGAGAAGGTCAGGACATGATTATCAGTAAGGCCATAAGTGATCTTGCCGGCATAATACGGCGTAGTGATCTTGTTGCTTACTTCCTGGCGGAAAGTCTGAGTCAGGAATTGATTCCTGCGGCGCTGCGGGTTGAAGGCGCCGAAGAACCAGAGCTTATCCTTCTTGATCGGCCCTCCCAGATCGAAGCCGCCGTCGAGTTCCGAAAATCCGTCCGGCGCGGAGCCGGTAAACGGAAAATTCTTCGTCTCCCGCGTGAACGCCTTCGGGTTACCAAAGAAGAAGACATCGCCATGAAATTCGTTGCCACCGCTTTTGGTGATGACGTTGAAGACGCCGCCGGTCGATTTGCCGATGTCAGCGCCATAAGCGCCCGTCTTGATCTCGATCTCCTGCACGAACTCAAATGGCAGATTCGCGCCCGATCCGCCGAAGGCCGGGTCGGTGACGGTAACGCCGTCAAGGATGTAGTTGTTCTCCGGGCCGGAGGAACCGCCGACAGACGGGTCACGATCACGCCCCGAAGCGTCGCGCAACCCCGAACGCGAAACGGTCGGCGCGATTGTGTAAAGCGATTGCACGGTGCGCTGCGTCGGGAGGTTTGAGAACTGATCGGTCGATATGTTCGTCCCCGTGGTATTGTTGCTCACGTCGACGGTGGCAGCGCCGGCTACGACTTCAACAGAGGCGGCAGCCCCTTGAGGCTGTAACTTCACATCAGCCGTGGTTGTTGTCGAGAGGTTGACGCTCAAGTCAGCCTGTTCAAACTTGGCGAAGCCGCTTGCGGTTTCGACCGACACTGTGTATTTCCCCGGCGGGAGATTCGCGAAC
>DATCXQ010000828.1:0-6856 GCA_036565725.1 Blastocatellia bacterium | reverse complement strand
CAATTTATTAACTTCATTCTTCAACCTATACTACTCCTCTGAGTTCGCCAGCAGTAACCTAAAGCACTGGGCTAAAGTCAGCCGCCGCTCACGCGGCGAAGAATGGAGTCTCTCCCAAAACCAAAAGTGTCCCGACATCAGCAGTAGCAATCAGTTCTGATACTGCTGGCAAACTCAGCGAAGCTATTTCGCAAGATGGTAGGGGCGACGGATATTAGCCGGTGGCGGAGCCCTAGCGTAGGCGCCGGGACAGACCAAAAGGGATTTTTCGCGTCCCGGCAGGGACGCCGGACCAGAATTCTCGACAGTAACAACCCGGGACCGGCGCTCTTTTTCAGGGCGCGTGGCGCTGTTGTGACGTTTCCGGTGGTTACGCTTCGCTCCACCACCGGCTAATTTCCATCGCGCCTCCGGCGCTGAAGGAGTTCGCCAGCAGTATCAGTTCCCAATCCACCCACTTCGTCAGAGATAAATGATCTGGCTGTAGCAGGATTCAATCACCGCCACTCGCCCTGCATCACGAAGGCCGCCCAAAAGTAGGGCCTCGCCCAGCGATTATGTTTCATCATCTCGATCTGCGCCGCGCGCAAGGCCGCCGCAGGGCGCATTCCGTCCTTCAGCATCCCTCGGTAGAAGCGCTTCATCAATTCCGCCGTCGCCAGATCGTCCACCTGCCACAAGCTGGCGACGACGCGCTCGGCCCCCGCGTACATAAAACCGCGCGTCAATCCCATCAGGCCCTCGCCTTTGATCTCTTTGCCGAGCGCGGTCTGACATGCGCTCAACACGATCACATCGGCTGGCAATTGCAGGTTGTAGATTTCGTGCATTCGCAGAAAGCCGTCCTGAGCGGCGCCGTTCTGGTCAACGAGCGACAAGACCAACCCTGAAAGTTCAGGGTACTCGCTGTTGAGCAACCCGTGTGTGGCAAAATGGACTATTCGATAGCGGGCGAGTTCGCCGCTCGTTGCCGTTGCGCGGCTGGCGTCGAAACTGGTGGCTTTGAGCAGTTTGGCTTTGGGAATGAACGTCGCGATGGCTTCAGCCTCTTTGAGGGAGAACGGGAGTTGGGAAAAGCCTGCGCGATTAAAACTTCTGGCCGACCGCATCAGCTGCGGGTTGCTTGCGGGAGCGATTGAAGCGGCGCCTTCCGACCTGACACTGGAAGCCAACTTTCCAGCGGCCCTTCTCTTCCGCGATGCCATCAGCACACGCGGATCGTTCGCTTCGAAAACAGGATCAGCCAGAATCGCCAACGTCCTGGCGGCTCTCCGCCGTCGCGCGGATTCGCTCCGAATGACGGCAAGCACGGACGCCGAAGGCAAAACTACGATTTCATGATCGGCGATCAACGGATGATAGCCCTCCGCAGCTTTGGCGCCAGCTTCCGGAACTTGCGGAACTTGCAATGCGGCGAACGGCAGATAGTCAAGCGCGCCCGACGCGACGATCACCAATCGTTTGCCTTTCCATTCGAGGTTGAGTTTGGACGCGACGGGCGCGAGCAGCATGCGGCTGAGAGCGGAGGCTTCCGTCAGAAATTTGGCGTCGGCGTCGGCGACGCGCGTCGCATATTGGAAAGCGGACTCTTTATTTTTAGGCTGGCGGGCGGTGATCAGCCCGTAAAACTTCCGCGCGGCAGCATCGACATCCTCACGCGGGGGAAGCTGATAGCTCGCCACCGCGCTTGGCGTGACTGCCCACATCCAGCTCTGTTTTTCGCTGAACGCGAACTCCAGCAACACCGTGCCATCATCGAGAAGACCCTGAATCTCTACAGCAGTGAGCGGCCGCGGTTGAGTCAACGCGGCGTAACGCGGGCTGGAGGCGCGAAGCTGCGCCTCGACCAGTTGAAGTTGAACGGTCAGATCGTTGATCTCTTTCGCCACTTTTTCGGCTGAGACGGCGGTCCGGCTGCTGTTGATCAGGTCGCGGTAGGCTGTGTCTTTAGCGCTCAATTGGCGCCGAAGGCTCCTCTCTTTTTCCAGCAGGGCCGGATCGGCTCCCTGCTGGATGTCGACTCGCGATTCGGCCAGCAAATCCAGCAAACCCCGCGCCCTTGCGCGTTCGCTGGCGCCGAGAGCCAGCGCGTCGTAACCTTCCCGCGTCGACACTTCATGCATTCGCATCAGTATGTCGAGGTAGGTTTCGTAAAAATTCAGCGACGAGGCGCTGTAGGAAGCTTTAAGCGACGGGCCTGCGAATTTATTGCGCGACTCTTCGCGGCTGCGAAGCGCGGCTTCAATCAACTCACGCGCCTTCTTTAAATCACCATCGTCGCGGGCGAAGAGCGATTGCTGTCTCAGGATCGCCGCTTCGCCGCTGCTGCCCGCCAAAGTTCGGACCAGCGCCAGCGCCTGATCGAGCAGTTCGCGCGCTTTCTGTTTTTGGCCCATCCGCTCATAAGTCAGCGCCAGATCTATCAAGGAACTGGCCTCTTCGTTGCGTTGTCCGTTGGCATGGAGATAGGCGCTGGCCTGCTGCAGATATTCGAGCGCTTGTTGAAATTCCCCCCGCTTGGAGAGGATGCCCCCGATCCGCGCCAGCGTCCGCATCTCCAACGATTTGGCTCCTGCCGATCGGGCGAGCTTCAGCGCCTGATCGAGCGATTCCAGGGCTGCCGCAGTATCTCCAGTCTCCTCCAGCGTCCTGCCCAACACACTCAGTACCTGCGCCCGCTCCGTCCGGCCTTCCGGTGTGTCATTCAATTGCAGGGCCTGTTTAAAGAAGGTCATCGCCTGTTGCGGTTCGGACAAACGGGCGTAGATTTGTCCCAGTTGAAGGAGCAGGCGTCCTTCAAGGATGGGTTGTTTTAGCTCACGGCTCAGCGGAAGCGCGGTGTTGACGCGCTCTAGCGACATCATCGGTTCGTTCATCACGAAGTACAGCGTCGCCAGCGCCGAGAGCGCCAGCAGTTCTTCACTTTGGGCCCGCAGGCCACGCGCGCGCTGGAGCGCCTCATTCAGGTGTTCCGTAGCCTTTCGATAATCACCGATCTGCCTGTAGCCGATGCCCAGGTTCAGATATAGGTTGACGGCTGCGCGCGGCGACGCGATAGGTAGCAACGGGATACGCTGTTGGTCGTAAAAAAGCGATTTCGGAAAGTCGCCTATACTGCCGTAACTGGAAGAGATGACGGACAGCGTGACATACTCCTCTTTCTTCATCCCCAGCGAGCGAAAGATCGCCAGCGCCTGCAAACTGTAATCAACAGCTTTGGGCAACATCCTCAGATCGTAAGCGATGGAGGAGGCATAGAAGAGGGCGCGTCCTTCCATATCCCGGTCGCCCAGGGCTTGCCAAAGCTTGAGACTTTCCTCGAAGCTGCCAAGAGATTGATCCGGTTTCTTGTCTTCCTCCAATCGCAGCCCTTCGTTGAACTTTCGGACCGCGTTCGTGAACCTTTCGTCGGTCGGGAAAATTTCGACCCGGACCTCATAGCGTCCGTGGGCCGCTCCCTCTCCCATGCCGCGCACTTGCAGTTGATAAGCGCCGTCCGCCTGTGCAGCCCAGATGATCAGCTCAGTTCCGTAAGCTTCTTCCCACCCGTCTTCTTTGCGAAGCTCTTTCCCGTCCGGATCGCTCAGGACGAGAACGACATCACCCCCCCGCTGCTCGACTATGATTTTGATTCCCTGACCCGCCTCCAGCGCGATTCTGTAGTCATGAACTTGCCCGCCCGAAAGCTCGCGCTCAACCGGAGCGCCGGGCGCGAGTTTTTGCGCATGAGGAGTCTGCCCAGCGGCTTTTGCGAAAACACAACAGAGACCGATAGCCCAGAGCGTGATGGCGCGCCGGCGCGACGACTGAGGGAGGCAGGCAGACCAAGTGGTGAAGGATCGCTTCAATGTTTTAAAGCTCCTTTCTTAGTGGCGCATCGCCTGTGCGCTGGCCAGCAGGCGGCGGGGAATCATTGAATTCGGATTGGCTTTTTGCAGGGTGCGGAATTCCTGCTCAGCCTCATCGAGCAGCCCGGCATCGGCATAGAGCAGCGCCAGCGTTAAATGCGATGAAGCATAGGAGCGGCGCGCCTGGACTAACTCGTTCGCTCGAGCCTCATCGAGAATACGGAATTTCGCCAGCGGCGCAGGCGGACGCGGAGAGCTGAATTCTTCTCCGCCTTTGATGGCTGTTACTTGCCAGGAATAGATACCGCCACGTTTGAGGGATTGTGACGACGTCCACGAAGTATCGGCCCCTTGCGGGCTGATCATTATCTGTCTGAGCTTATCATCGTAAACTTCAACGATATAACCCGTCGCGCCTTCCAACGACGACCAGCGGAAAGTCGGTCGATCAGAGACCAGAGCTATTCCGACGGGATTGATCACTGAAAACTTGTTGCCCTGGTTGTCGCCGCCTCTCATCCATAAACTATCAGGTCGGGTCAACCCTGCCAGAAGCGGTGATTTTTCGAGCCGCTGAGAGCTGAGCGCATTCTTGATCATTTGCTGGTAAACAGGAGGCAGATGATCAACACCCGAGAGCTTACCGTTTCCATCCAAAACCACCTGGCCGACGCCATCATTGAGCTGCGCAATGACCATCGCCGCCCCGCCTTCTTGCGTCGGAATAGGCGAAACAACTGGAGTTACAACCGGTGTGGTTGGCGAGGGAGTCGTTTGCGCTATCTTCGGGTTCTTCCCGTTCCGTTCTATCGCCCGCCAAATCAGCCAGCCGGCGGCAATCATCAAGAGCGCCGCCAGCGCGGAACCGACAACCAGCGCGGGAGACCTCGGCAAGAGAGAGGCCATATCCGCGACAAAACGGCGCCAACGGTTTTCAGTTGTAGCAGGCGCCGTAGGCTGTCGATATTCGCGATCGAGTCCGGGCATAACCTGGTTTCTGAAAGCGCGCAAGTCATCCACCGCCATGGCGCACTGTTCACAACCGGTTAAATGATCCGTGACGACCTGGAGTTCCTCTCCTGCCAGAGCCTCATCAACATACGCAGCCGTCCGCTCAAAAGTCAGGTGCGCCTGCTCCGCGTATGAAGCGGCTGTCACTGCCGAGGCGCTGAACACTTCGGATTTCAGCGTATAGAACATCTCATCATCATCCAACACCCGTTCGACCTTTAAGCGACACGCTTCGCAATCTCGCATGTGCCTGGATGCGGATAGGAGTTCCGCCGCCGGGGGTTTATGACGGCCGTAGTCTTCAATCTGGGTTTGAGTAAGATGTTCGGACAAGTCTCCTCACCTCACAACCAGGGATCCTGTTGTCTTCCTACTAGCGTAAGTTGCCCAAAGTCGCCGAATATAGGCGACGGCGTTTCAAATAAAACCTTTCAATCGGCGCGCCAATCGTCTACGCGCTGATTGGCGCGCACTGACGATCTGCTGCCGAGTCTGTTGTAACAACTCAGCAATCTTCGAGTCTTCAAGGGGCAAATCGTTCCACAGTTCAGCCAGTTGTTCCTCGCGCATCTCCAGCGCCTCGGCCAGTTGGTCAATACTCGCTATTCCTGTCGCCGGAAACAGCGCGATGCAACCCCGGCCTTTATGGTCTCTCAGATTGAGCAGCAACGCCGCGCGCTGTTGTAAAGGAAGCTGTCGCAATTCCTCCCAGAGCCGTTGCAGGAAGATGCGTTTTTCCACTCGCCAGGCGACATCGGCTTCCTGGTCCACCAACTCAACCATCGTGTCGTCTGAATCCGCGTCGACCGACTCAATCTTTGGGTCCGTGATTTGCAGCAACGCCGCTACAATCTTTACCAATTCATCAAAATCAACCGGACCGCCGACGTGATTAAAGATTGTCGCCAGAGCCTTCCTGAGGTCCGTCGAACCGCCGCCGCCGCCGAGCGACTTGAGGAGCCTTTCATCTTGAGGCAGGCGTCTGAGACTGGCCGCCTCGATAGAAGGCCTTTGCTCCTTCCACGACGAGAATCCGGCGATCAGTTTCTTCATTTCATCATTGTCGTCAGGCCAGAGCGCAAAACCCGCCTGACGAGTCAACAGGTATTGAATCCGATTTCTGAGCGCGTGCTGCCGAGGAAATTGACGACGCATCCATCCAGCGCAGAGACGGTAAGTAATTGTGGCCGCAAGCCCGCGCACGTCTCTGATCGGATGCGCCTCGATATCAGAGCGGAGTTTTCGTAATTCGACCAGCAACTGCGCGATCGCTTCCTGCCGCAGGTCTTCGGCTTCCGCCTCCGCGCCGCCTCGGTTGAAATTATGGCGCAGCTTATATCGAATAATCCCATTGATGACCGGTTCAGCGTGTACGGTAATGAGCTGCGATAGAAACACGTCTGTTTCTTCGGCGCCACTCATCTGGGCCAGTGGTTCGAGCAAGCTGTCAATTTGTGGCGATGTTTTATTCACTAAAGACACAAGAAAGGGGGAGCCTGTAAAAAAGAACGGCAGCGATGATATGCCACTCCTCGATAACGCGAAAGTCTTGTGGCGAGCGATTTGATTTGTTTGCGCCCGTTCTTGTAGAAAGTTTGGCCTTGGTCATCGCGACGGTCGGAATTTACGGCGTTATCTCGTATGCCGTCAGTCGACAAACTCATGAGATTGGCATTCGGATGGCCTTGGGCGCGAAGGCAAGTGACGTGTTGCGGATGGTGGTCTGGCGGGGAATGAGCTTAACGCTGATCGGCGTGGCGTTGGGGTTGGTGGCGGGGCTCGCCCTGACGCGCGTCCTGAAGAATCTACTCTTCAGCGTGAGCGCGACCGATCCAATGATCTTCACACTCATCGCTTTACTGCTGTTCGGTGTCGCCCTAATCGCGAGCTATATCCCCGCGCGGCGCGCGGCGAAGGTGGATCCAATTAGGGTTTTGAAGAGCGAGTAGATATTCGGTGTTTCACCTTCTCCCTCCATGGATGCTCCATCCACAGCC
>DATCXQ010000853.1:0-3826 GCA_036565725.1 Blastocatellia bacterium | reverse complement strand
ACGCGGCAGCGGCTTACGTGGCCGAACTCCGCCGCGAGATCCGGGAGGAGAAGCCGGATTTGGCGATCCCGCTCGGCGCGGCCATTGAGGTCGAAGGCAAATTGCGAGCGGCGCGTGAAGGCCGTGGATCGGCGCTTCGCTTTCTGGAGGAAGAGTTCTCCCGCGCCAAGGACGTCACGCTGCGCTCACGCATCCGCAAAAACATTAATTTGCTGTCGCTCGAAGGCCAGCCCGCTCCTGACTTCAACAAAACTGATTTCATCGGGACTGAACCGCCCTCCCTCGCCGCGCTCAAGGGCAAGCCTGTGCTGCTGTTCCTGTGGGCGCATTGGTGTGGCGATTGTAAAGCGCAGGCTGGCATGGTCAGCCGCGTGTTGCGCAAGTATCGCGCGCAGGGCCTCGTCGTGATCGCCCCCACTCGCTACTACGGAACCGGCGCGGAGAATAAGCCTGCGGCGCCCGCTGAAGAGAAAGCTCATATAGCGAAGGTCTGGGCCGAAGCCTACGCCGGATTTGAAGGGGTTCCGATCCTGATTGATATCGACGCGATGGTGCGATATGGAGTCTCGGCCACTCCCACATATGCGCTCATAGACCGGAAAGGCATGGTGCGATTCTATTCACCGACACGCCTTTCCGAGGCCGAACTTTCGCGGCGGATCGAAACCGTTCTGGCGGAAAATCCCTGATTCCACCGACGTCGGGAGTTAATCTTCCCACCAAACCCTCGCTGGCGTTATAATCCAGGCGCTTTCATGACATTCCAACAAAGGAGCCTGCGGCGCCTATGAGCGTCAAAGTATTCTCAATTCTTAAAATAGCCGGGATAGGCTGCGCGGCGCTGCTATTGGCAACCACGGCGCGCGCGCAGCGAGTGAATCCGAACGATCCAAAGAACGTCCAACGCGGGGCCGAACTGATCAAACAGGCGGTTCAGGCGCGAGGCGGCGAGCGCTATTTGAACTTCAATAACATCATGACGACCGGCATGTACACGCCGTTCCAGAAAGGCCTGTCGCAAATCCCGACTCAATTCGTCGACTGGATAGTCTATCCCGACAAGGAGCGGACCGAATTCGGCAAAGGCAAAAAGAAGAACCGCCGCATTCAGGTCAACGTGGGCAAGACCGGCTGGGTTTATGACGGCGACGCCGAGACGTTGAAAGATCAGACCGACAAACAGATCGAGGAGCACCTGGACAGTTTGGAGTTAGACATCGACCGCCTTCTGCGCGCGGCGGCGAAAGGCGACGGGGTCGAAGTCGGCTTCGCCGGGCGCGAAGAGACGCGCCCCGGCGAGCGCGCCGACGCTCTCGCGATCAGGTTGAAGTCGGACCGGACCGCCTACCTCCTGCTCGACTCGCAAACGCACCTGCCGATCAGCCTGAGCTACGAGAAGACCGAAGACGGCGCGCTGGTCAAACAGGAGACTCGATATAACCAGTATGTTGATTACGACGGTGTGAAGTTCCCGAACATCGTCGATTTTTTCCGCGACAACGTGCAGATGGGCCGCGTCAATTATCAATTGGTAAAACTCAACACTCAGGTAACTGATGAGCTGTTCGCCAAGCCGGCGAACGCAAAGGCGGTAAAATAAGCGGTTAATCCTATGAACTCACAATCTCCCAAAGCGGGCCGCCCGCACATGCCCGACTACGGAATTTCCAGCGCCGACGAGGGCGAAGGGCTGTTGCCCTGGGAGTGGGCCGCGGAGCGTCTGTCGGTTTCACACAATTACATGGTGGCGACGACGCGCCCCGACGGGCGACCGCATGTGATGCCGGTGTGGGGGGTGTGGCTCGACTACTCGTTCTATTTCAGCACCGGACGGCAATCGCGCAAGGCTCGGAACCTGGGCGCCAATCCGCATTGCGTGATCTCGACCGACCGCGCCGACGAGGCTGTGATCCTCGAAGGGATGGCCGAAGAGATCGCCGACCGCTCCTCGCTCAAGGAGTTTTACAAGGCTTACAAAGAAAAATACGACTGGGACCTGGAGGAGATGGGGTTTGATAAAGAGCCTGTTTATATCGTCCAGCCTCGCGTCGTTTTCGGAGTCAGGGAGCGCGACTTCACAGGCAGCGCGACTCGATGGACGTTCGATGAGAAGGTGGTTAGTGGTTAGTGGCTGGCGCCTTTTATCTTTCCACGCCGGGAATACTCCACCCACAGTCTTTAGGCTTGGGCGGATGTCAATCGCGGCCAACCACCGAGATGTCTGACTTTCTGTTTTTACAGAACCTTTCCACAGCCCGACTCGTTAGGCGCTTAAGGGAGACGAGGGTTTGACGGGGGGCTTGCAATCGCCAAGACAATGATCAGGAGCGAACAACCTTTAGTGGGAGCCAATGCGGCTTTGATTAAATCGGACGCAGAATTGGCGCGGCGGTGCCGCGCAGGAGACAGCGCAGCCTGGGAGCAGGTAGTGCATGAATACTCGCGGCGCGTCTTCAACCTCGCCTACCGGTTCACCGGACGTCACGAATCGGCCGAGGATTTGACGCAGGAAGTCTTCGTGCGCGTCTACCGCTCCCTTGACCAATACGACTCGCAGGCCGGCGACCTCGCCAATTGGCTGATGCGGCTTGCCCGCAATCTGGTGATCGATGATTACCGCCGGCGCTGCCGAACCCCAACCGACATGGGCGACGACATAGGCGACCACGAGTATCACCTCGAATCGCGCCACGACGCGCCCGATCGCGGGGTCGAGCGCTTCGAGCGCGCGGAACAGGTGCATGCCGCGATCGCCAAGCTTCAACCCGATTTGCGCGAATGCGTGATCCTTCGCGACATCGAGGAGCTGACATATCAGGAGATCGTCGACATACTCCGGATTCCCATCGGCACGGTCAAATCGCGCATCAACCGCGGGCGAATCGAGCTGGCGAAAATTTTGCGACGGATGAAGGTCGTCGAGACGCTTTGACAGGGTGGTTGGTGGTTGGCGGTTGGTGGTTGGCGCCGTTACTTGCTCGCCAACCGCCAACCGCCAACCGCTAACCGCCAACCACTAATGCTAATGAATTGCGTAAAGTTTCAAGATTCACTCTCTGATTATCTCGAAGGCGCGCTCGATCCGCGCGCCCGCGCCGAACGCGCGGCCCACCGCCTGATCTGCGGCGAGTGCCGCGAGCTTTATAACGACGTCCGCGCCACGGTGCAGGCTCTCAACGCGCTGGCCTCGGGCGACGCCGAGCCAGAAGGGCTCCCCGATCGCATCATCGCCCACACGACCACCGGCGAGATGCTCAGTTGCGGCGAATTCGACAAACTGCTCGAACGCTACTTCGACGGGGTCATCCTCGCTCCCACATTCCAAACTTTCCAATCTCATTTTGAAAAATGCCTCAAATGCCGCCGACTGCTCAGCGGCATCGAGGATGTGATCGTCATGCTCCAAGATGCCAAAGACGCCGAGGTCGATGTCCCCGGCTCATTGCACGACCGGATCGTCGCGGCCACGATCGGGAGTGGGCGGTCGAGCCGAATCAAGCGTGCGCGATCATCCCTCGTCAATTTCGCGCAGGGGCTGATGTCGCCGCAGATGGCGGTGGCGGCGATGATCATCGCGCTGATCAGTCTGCTGGTCATCTCGCGCTTCGGCAGCGTCGGCAATCTGACCACGAGCGCCGAACAGAAGGTCGAGAGCCTGGTCAATCAGGGGCAACAGAAGATCAACGGCGCCGGCGCCATGGCGATTTCGGGCCTTCAGCGGGTCTCTTACGGAGGGAGCGCGATTCTGTCCAGCGGCGCCGCGACCGGGCCGACTGCCCCGAGGGCCCCGGCTGCCCCGGCTGCCCCGGCTGCCCCGGCTGCCCCG
>DATCXQ010000813.1:0-12862 GCA_036565725.1 Blastocatellia bacterium | reverse complement strand
CTGAGGGAGATGCGCTGATCGCCGGCGAGCCTGTGGCCGCTGAGAACGTCGCGCTCAAACGCAAGATCGGCGTCCTGCCCGAAGACGACGCGCTGTTTCGCGCGCTGACGATATGGGAGCATCTGGAGATGAGCGGGCCGCTTTATGGGCTGAAGCTTGAAGAGACTGAATCGCGGGCGGCGCAGCTACTCCGGCATCTGGACTTGTGGCAGGATCGCGGGACTTACGTCGAGCAGGCTTCATTCGGCATGCGTAAGAAATGCGCGCTGGCTATGGCGTTGTTGCATAACCCGCAAGTCCTATTCCTGGACGAGCCGTTCGAGGGCATTGACCCGGGATCGTCGCGTAACATCAAAGACCTGTTGCTGCTGCTTGCGCGGAAAGGCGCCACGATCTTTCTGACCTCTCACATTCTCGAAGTCGTGGAGCGGCTCGTCGGCCAATACGCCATCATCATTGACGGCGAGATCGTCTGCCAGCAAACGGTCGAAGAAACCGTCGGCGCGGGCCGGACGCTCGAAGACGTCTATTTCCAGTTTGCGGGCCGTCCGGCGGTGGAGGAGATGTCGTGGCTGGGGTAAGGCTGATCCTCAAATACCAGTGGAAGGCCCATTGGCGGCGGTTCATGCGGGCCGGTCAAGTGACCCAGTTAGATATGCTTCTGCTGTTGCTGTTCGGAGCGCTGTTCATTTACAAGCTGCCGCCGGATCTGTGGCGGGCCTCGCGCGAGTTGGCGATCGGCCAAACCGCCCGCATGGAGCGACTGTTCTTCCCGCTAGCCATCGCCTGGTTCTACTCGCTGTTCGAAAATTCGCTTATCAGCCTCAGTCCAAAAAACCTGTTCAGGTATCCGCTCACTACCAACTCGTTGCTCTTGATCAGAATCGGCTCGTTTTTCATCTCGCCGGTTGCGATGATCATCACGGCCAGCTCGCTGCTGGGCGCGCTGCCGCTCCTTGCGGCTCCGCGTCCGTTCTTCGGAATCGTATCCGCGCTCCTTTTCTTCGTGACAGTCGCGAGCCTGGGGCTGAGTTTGTCTCACTTCATGAGTAGCGCCGCGTTGAGAAGAAGTTTGATGATCGCGGCGCTGGTTGTCATCGCCGCGCTCGGAGTCGTGCTGTTCGCCGTCGGCAGAGATGCGGCGCGTCGGCTGGGAGTGACGGTTTTGTTCACTCCAATTCGTCTGGTCACGAGAGCCGCCGTGGCCCCGGACTACTGGACGGCATTAACCTCATTGTCAATTCTCATCGCCTGCGTCGCGCTCGCTCTCCTGCTGCTTCGTTGGAGCTTCGGCCGCAGCCTGTCCGATCAAGAAGTCAATCGGCCTCGCGCAAACCGCGCCGCCAGGTTCTTCAGGTTTCCCGGCAGATTGGGCGGACTCGTCCGCAAAGAGCAAAAATACTTTCGCAAAATGCCCGCCCCCTGGATATGTCTGTTGTTCACGCTCGCCTACAGTCAAATCTTCTGGTTGGCCGCGCCTTATCCGGCCACTTATCATTCGATCATTTTGTTGGTGTTCTTTATGAACAATGGACTGTCGTGGAATAGTTTCGGGCTGGATGAGCCGTCGGAGATCAACCGATACCTGCTCTTCCCGCTCAGGGGAAGAGACATTCTGCTCGGCAAAAATCTGGGCTTCGTTGTCATCGTCGCGGTTCAACTCTCCGTGATGCTGCCTTTCGCGCTCTGGAGATTGGGTTGGCGGGATGTCTCCTTCGGCTTGATTGAGGCGGCGGCTTTGTTTTTTTCCTACCTGGCGTGGGGGTCCCTGGCCTCGGTAATCGCGCCCTTCAAAATGCGATTCTATCGAATGGAATCGGGCGGCTCTCCAATTATGGCGATGATGGGTCAGGCGCTCTGCTCGCTGCCATTCGTCGCGATCATCCTCCTGACACGCTTGAACTCAGAACTGCTGGCCGCAAAGATCGTTTCTATTCTTGCATTGACGGCGCTCGCTTATCTTGGCTCACTCCATTTTGCCGGAAGGAAGTTTGAGCGCAATTGGCAGAAGATCAGTTTCCGGTTGTCATAAATATCCATCGAAATGATGTAGCCTTCGGAGCGCATCGAGGCGCCACGCTTCTATATGAGCGGCGGCGCCAAGAAGTGGAGTGGACAGAAGAGCGCGCCGGTATGGTACCGGGAGAGGTAGCGACCGGGCGGTCTTGTGGGATGCTCGCTCCACTGGCGCCCGGTCGCTACCGCATAGCCACCTGTCTTGTCGCGAAGATCAAGGATAATGCTAATGGCGCCCATTTCGCGTAAAGACGTGAGCGACGCGCAAAGAAGAAGCAGTCTAAAAAGGATTTGGTAACGGTCCTGTGGATCCACACTGGCCCGATCCTGTCCCAAACGGGAGCGCAAAAGGCGGTTTCTCGATCGAGCACAAGAATGTAAATACCTTCTTCGGGTTACCCACTGTATTCCACCCAGCCCCGAGTATTTCGCTGCCTCCACTGTTCGCGTTGTAGGCCCAGTAGGTCCAGTGAACTGACGTCAAGGCATAACCTGGATCATTAGCGGCGGTCCTGTTGTAGCTGCTCGCAATGAAATTGACTATGCCTGTGAACCACTGTCCATCGGTACCGGGAGTGGTGTTAAACAAGTCTGTGTCTTCATTACCAGTTCCGAACTCCCCTATATGCAGCGGAGCCTGTGAGTATCCTGTATGCCCAGTGTTGGCCCAGGGATATGCCGCATGACCCGGCCAGGCGGGATTGATGCCCCCGGCAAAGTTGACGTATGCCCAAATGTACCGCCAGCGGCCTGCCAAACTGGACAAACGATTCGGGTTGCATCCATCTCTGTAACACGTGCCCGAGTTAAACCAGTTCGGATTGTTATCTATCATGGGGCCATAGTCATGAACGGAATAAACCAGCTTGTTGTTAACGGGAGGGCCGAGGGAAGTCGCATTGCCCCCGGCATTCAGAACAATGGGAGCGCCGGGAGTCAAGCTAGTTCCGTTAACTCCTATCAGATTGCCGCCCCAGTTGGTAAACTCGTACGGGCCAGAGGAGTGCGTTCCTCCGTCAATCGGGAACGCCTGGACGCCCTCGACGAAAATCAGCGGATAGTCCCACCCATTATTCAGCGCTTCGCCTAATATCGTGTCCGCGCAGCGTTCAGCGGCGAGGCGCCAGTCGTGACAGGTTGAAGTGGCTACGCAGGATGGAGTAAACGGATTCGGATTTGGATTGACCGTCGGATCAATTCCGTCACCCGCGCCCCAGGTCGCTCCGCCGAGATAGTCGCACCCTCTGCGACTACAGTCCGTGTGCGGCTCGTTGCGCAGGTCAAAACCAATGATCGTTGGGGATCCGTCAGAGGCCAGGTAATTGGCCGTGATTGTATCTGGCGCCCCGAAGGTCTGCGGAATCCCATGAGACCAACGCAGAATGCTCAGCCAGTCTTCAAACCACACCTGTTCGGGAAAGGTAGACGTGTACCATGTGGCGCTTTCAGTATTCGACCCCGAGCTCGAACGATGATTGTCCATGATGATATGCAATCCGATCGCCCCTGCGTAATTTACAATCAGCGCAAGAACGTCCCTTGTCCGCTTACCCTGGCACTCGGGACATGCGCCCACTATGTTCTTAGAGACTTTAGGATTGGTTCTCCAATTCTCGTCAGAGTATGGCAGGCGGATCGTATTGAACCCAAGACTCTTGAACTGATCGAGGAGGAATTTGTAGTCCCTACTCCACATGCCATGCGGGGCAAAATTTCTTGTTTCCGCTCCAAACCAGTTAGCGCCTGCAATAATGTACTCATTTCCTGTTGGGGTAAGAATCCTCGGGCCGCTGGTCGACCAGCCTCCGCCGGCGACGGCGGCTGAGGAAGGAGATAGTGAAGCCTTCGTTCGGTTGACTGGTAACGCGATGGGCGAACTTACGGCTATGAACACCAATGTTAGCAAGGTAATTCTCGCTGCATGCATAAGCGTCCCTCCTGATTGTTATAGAAAAACCGCGACTGATTGGTTACTGATTGTACCTGAGACCCCAGTGAGTATAGTCCTGCGCCGCTGCCAACGCAACGATTTAATCCATCGGAGTTCCCGCCAGTCGATATCCGCTATTAGCCGCACGATCGAGCAGAATGGCTGATGATCTCTCTAACTGTAAGTAGTTCAATGCGGGATGAGGTTTTCGGGAGGGACAGCCGTCTGAAGGCGCTACCGATTCCAGCCTCGCTGAAAGCTTCTGTTAGGGAATACCTACTATACTGTTACTGGTTAGCTGGCGCCGCTAATACCCGCAAAGTAAAAATAGGAGGGGTTCAAATGTCAGGATTGATGTTTATGTGCGCCCCGTTCATGACTGGTTTGCTGTTGGCGCTTGGACTGGCGCTCGCCGTTTTTCCGATTACTCAGGGCAGTGTTTCTCCATTCACTCGCGTTCGTAACAGCGCTCCCTTACTGACCGTCGTATTGAAAGCTTAACCAGGCGGCGCGGCGCCGAATCAGTACCGCGAGCGGTAGCGAGCGTGACTCCAGTAAATAGCCCTCTCCTGGAGCCGCGCTCGCTACCGCTCGCGGTACTGATCCTTACACTCATTTCAGCATGCCGTACATTGATTTGCAGTCCGATCTAAAGCCACATTGAGTATTCGATGCGCAAGGACGAACTTCTAACTCGGCGAAATAACTGTGAAAGAATAGTGTCGCGGGCTTTAGTCTGCGCGGTCCGATATGTCGCAAAGAGGCGCGCTCTTCAAGGCTCATTTTTCCAGGTCCTGACCACCCGGCCATCCACCGCGCTGATTAGCATAGTCTTCGGTTCATCATTCGAAACTATTGTGAGGATGTAAAAGACCTGGTCCCGCTCCCCCGCCAGCTGTTCGATTATCAAACGACATTGCATCACTGTTCCAGGCTGTTGACTCATGGCGATCTGAATCGCTTGCTGCATCGTGATGTTCGCCTTTTTGGCCGCTTCCCAATGGTGGATGGACATGATGTTATGCTGAAGTCTACGCTGCCCTATGAGCTCCAGGTCCCGTGCATTTGCTTAATGCTCAGCCCGCAATTTTTCTTCAGCCCTCCCCGGCAATTTCTTTCTTCCTTCCATTTCTTGCATTGAGGAAGCGTCATGTAATTTCCGCGCCTC
This sequence comes from Blastocatellia bacterium, assembly GCA_036565725.1. Classification (GTDB taxonomy): domain Bacteria; phylum Acidobacteriota; class Blastocatellia; order RBC074; family RBC074; genus JAJVID01. The sequence continues at coordinate 7,748 of DATCXQ010000813.1, read as the reverse complement.
CAGGAGCAGCGCTTCTACCTCCGACGTCCTGCGCTTCAACGCCTCTTCGCGTAACTCTCTGAGCCTCTTCCTCTGATCTTCGGCCGCCCTCTCCTCCTGTTTAGCCTTCTGCCTATCGCCCTGTTGAACTGCCACGACAGAGGCGCGCGGCGTCACGAGGTTATCGTCAGGCGACACAGCGGCGGACTGTGTGTCGACGCCGATGTGGAAGGCGAATGGCGCGGCGGCCACGCACGGTACTACAAATACGAGCGCGGCTGCGACCAGCAACAAGTTCTTTCGGCGAGTATTGATCTTTGGTCTTCTAAGTATGGTCATGACACGTTCCTCCAAAATGTCGGCATCGGCAATGCCTACGGTAATGGTTGCGCCGGGACGGCTCAAATTGATCGCCGAACTGGCTAGATGAACGAGCGAACGGGCATAGACTGCGGCGTCCAGTAATTTTTCGGTGACCAGCTCGTCACAGCTGAGTTCCCGGGTCTCCCTGATCCGGCGTTTCACCAGCGCCGTCGCCGGATGAAACGAGAGCGGCAAAGAAATGAGTTCGTACATCAAGTTCAGCAGGTAGTCGCGCCGCAAGACGTGGACGAGCTCGTGTCCGATGGCTGCGGTAAGGACGCCCCGATCAGTCTCCCGCAACAATTGTTCAGGCAAAATGATCAGCGGATTGAAACCGCCGACCGCAATCGGCGCGGGGATCGAAGTCGAGCACAGAACCTGGGCCTGTCTCATCCCGAGAACCGATTGACACTCACTGACGGTGGCCCGGACGTATTCGGGAAGTTCAATCAGGTAGGCGCTACGTTTCAAGCTTCTCGCCCTTCTCCAGGCCATGAATAGTTTGCCGCTTCGATAACACAGAAAAAGCAGGTAAAGGGCGACTATGACGGCGGCCACATTCCTATTGATGAGGATGAACGGCGCTGTCTCCTCCAAAACCGCTGGCGGCGCTGTCGGCAATGATGCTTGCGTGTCCGGGATCAGTTGAGGCGGCTGCGCTAAAGCCCCGCCGGCTGGTTGAACTGTTGTACGCGGCGGTTCAGAGAAAAAGGCGCCGCCTAAGAGAGGCGCGCAGGTCACAACCGGCAGGCCAAAAGAAAAGGCTAAGGCGCTCACCCAAAGCAGGTGTTGATAGCGGGCCGTCGTCCCGCGCAACAACCAGGAGCATAAGGCGGCGACCGCCGCGATCAGGGCGACCTGCCAGCAGACGTTCAACAAAAAGGTTAACAGCGGTTGGCTAATTGTCCCCATCGCTCTCCTCCTCGGACTCTTTCAAGAGCTTATTTAGCCGGGTCAATTTCTCGGGAGTGAGGTGCTTGGTCTCCACCAGGCTCATGACCAGGTTTTCCACCGAGCCTCCGAATAGATGTTCAACCAGGTCGTTGACTGCCTGTTTGACGACCTGGCTGCGGCTGACAGCCGGCCTGTAGAAATAGGCGCGGTCTTTCAGCGCGCGTTTGACCTTCCCTTTGCGGTGCAGGATGTTGAGCATGGTCTGCACCGTAGTGTAGGCCAACTCCCGTTCGAGCCGCTGCTGTACGGTCTGCACGTTGGCGGCGCCGGTCTCCCACAGGACCTTCATGATTTCAAGCTCCAGCGGCGTCAGGCGCTCGGTTTTACGTTGGGTCATAAGTTGCCTCCTAAGCTATTAGTAGCATAAGGCGAGTGACGGGCAGACGTCAACTAAATACTTAGGAGTCGTTCAGAAAAATCGGAGGAGCGGGAGGTTGAACAAGATAACGGCGTAGGGCGCGCTATCGGGTCGCGCTCATTCGCAGCGGAGCGCGACCATCGGGTCCACTTTCGTCGCCCGCCGCGCGGGCAGATAACAAGCCAGCAACGCCGCCAACAGGAGCAGCAATGCGACAGCCACAAACGTCAACGGATCGGCCACGCGAACGCCGTAGAGGAAATCGGAGATGAAGCGCGTCAGATCATAGGCCGCGCTGGAAGTGATCAGGCGCGCCAAGGCTAAGGCCGCCGCGGAGCCGATGACGACCCCTGCGCCCGCAAGCAGCATTCCCTGCCCGATGACACGCCGGAGGATGTTCTCTTGCGTCGCCCCTATCGCCATGCGAACTCCGATTTCATGCGTGCGCTGAGCGACCGCGTAGGACATCACACCGTACAACCCGATGCCCGCCAGCAGCAGTGCCAGCAGCCCGAAGAAGCTGGTCAGTTTTGGGAAGAAGCGTTCCTGAGCCAGCGATTGATCCATCTGCTCGGTTTGGGTTTTGACGCCGAAGAGCGGCAGGTCTTTATCCACCTCGCGCATTGCGGCGCGGATTGCGGCCGTCATTTGCGTCGGATCGCCGGCGGTCCTCACCGTGAAAGTCGTCATGCCGAGCGAGACCTGCGGAAAAGGAAGATAGGCGATGGGCGGAATATCGCGTCGCGGCCTCAGGTATCGAGAGTCCCTGGCCACGCCGACGATCTCGATTTGATTACTGTTTTCGGCTCTGCCGAAGCCGAAGTGTTTGCCTAGCGGATTTTCTTCGCCGAAGAAGCGGCGAGCCATAGTCTGGTTGATGACCGCCACTTTCATGGCGCGTTCGTCGTCCTGCGGAGTGAAGCCGCGCCCGGCGAGCAGTCTGATCTCCATCGTCTGAAGGTAATTCCAGCGGACTCGCTGCTGAAAGACGTTGTTTTCATTCCTCGGCAATGTGGCGCGCCTTTCGACGTACGCCGGGCCGTTCCTGCCACTCCCGCTCAGCGCCGCAAACTCCGAGATCGTCGCCGAGCGCACGCCTGGCACGGCCTCGAGGCGCTCGCAGATTCGCTGGTAAAGCGGCGCCGTCTGTTCGTCGCCGTACCCTTTCGCGCGCGGGTCAATGCGGAAGATCAGCAGGTTCTCTGCGTTGAATCCGAGAGAAACGTTTTGCAAGTTGTGGAGCGTGCGAATGAACAGACCGGCGCCGATCAACAACACAAGCGACACGGCCACCTGCGCGATGACGAGCGATTTACCAAGAACGGAGAGCGCTCCTTTCGAGCCTCGCGCGTTCTCCTTGAGCATCGAATTCAGGTCGACGCGCGTCGCCCGGAGCGCCGGCGCCAGGCCGAAGAGCAGGCCGGTCGCGACCGCGACCGCCGCCGTACAGCCGAAGACGCGCCAATCCATATGAAGCTCGACGTCGAGCTGGCTGCCTCTTCCGGGACTCCACATCAGCAACAGGCCTCTCGACAACCAGGCCAGCAGCCAGCCGAGCGCGCTGCCCGCGAAGGCCAGCAGCAGGCTCTCGGTCAACAATTGCCGGACGAGACGGAAGCGTCCCGCCCCCAGCGCAAGCCGCACCGCCATTTCCTGCCGCCTCGTGACCGCACGCGCCAGCAGCAGATTGGCGATGTTGGCGCAGGCGACGAGCAGCGTCAGTCCGACAACGATCAGCATGACTCGCAGCGGCTGCTCATAAGATTGGCGCAGGTAGATTTCTCCCTGCCCGCCCGGCAGCGCGCGCAGACGAGGCAAATCGCGCGGCCCGGAATCGGGCGGGCGGCGATTCGCCGGCGAGGCTTCCCAGCCAGCCTGCGCGCTCTGTTGAAAAATCCCTTCGAGTTCGGCGCGCGCCTGTTCCAGGCTAACTCCAGGCTTCATCCGCCCCATTATCCGCAGCCACCAGTACCAGGCTTGAGCCATTTCCGATTGGCTTTGACTATCTGAATCGAGGCGCCGCGCCAGCGACAACGGAAGCGTGAGATCGGGGGAATCGCCAACTTCCATCCCGGAGTAAAACTGCGGCGGAGTCACGCCAACAATGGTAAAAGGCGCGCCGTTAACGGTGATCGTTTTCCCCACAACCGCATGGTCAAGCCCGAACCGGCGCCGCCAGTAGCGAAAACTGATTACCGCGACGGGATTGGCCGAAGTCTGGTCGTCATCATTGTCGATCATTCGTCCCAGCGCGGGCCGCACTCCCAGCCCCGCGTGAAAATTGCCCGAGACCACTTGCCCGCTGGCAATCTCCGCCTGCCCGTCCACACTCACATTCAGCTCTCCACGCGGCGCGAAAGCGAATATATCGGAAAGTTTCTCGGTGTGAGCGCGCATCAGCTCGAAGACCGGAACCGAAAAGGAAGTCCCGAGGCGCATCCCGGTCCCCGGCTCTCGATCAATCGTTCCGTTGTGCGAAAGAGAAAGCCCTCTCTCCCCGCTCGCCCATTTGAAGAGCGCCAACTCCTCCGGCTTTCTGACCGGCAGCGTCTTCAATAACATAGCGTCAACCAGGCTGAAGAGCGCCGTATTGGCCCCAATGCCGAGCGCCAGCGAAAGAACGGCGACTGCGGTGAAGCCGGGGCTTTTCAACAACTGCCGAATTCCATAGCGCAGGTCTTGTAACAGCGTCTGCATAATCCCTCTCATTTATATTTAAAAACACCTCGGCGCCTGTAGCGCAAACTGTCCAGTTTGCGACGCTTCAGTCATTTTGCGAGTGGAGAAACGTGCGGATTATCGAGTCTCGACGACTTCCGACGATGAGTTAGCGAATGAGCCGCTCAAACTGGGCAGTTTGCGTTACGGCTTCCTGAATCACTTCAGTATCTGTTCGATCAGCTTGATCGCTTCGGGGTCTTTGCTCTGACCGAGATAGTAGACGGCCCTCTCCCTGAGACTCTGAGATGGATCGCTCCTGGCGACCGTGAACAGTTTTTGCAGCCCCGCCTTTCCCCCGCGGTGGCCCAGCCAGTAAAGAATCCGCTCTTTCGTCTCTTCTTCTTTTAGTTCATCGTACAAACGGGCGAGGATGTCGGTCGCCTCCGGACCGCCGCGGTGCGCGATCCAGTAAATCGCCCGCTCCCGCAACTCGGGACTTGCGGCGGTTCGCGCGATTTCATCCACTTTGGCGCGCGCGCGGGGGTCGCCGGAATGAGCGATCCAGTAAAGGATGCGTTCCTTGAACGTGTGGTCTTTTTCCTCGCCGTAAAGCTCGGTCAACGCGCCGAAAGTCTGCTCGCCGATGCGATGCGCGATCCAATAGAGCGCTCTTTCGCGCAACACGGGGTCATCGCCGCGGCGCGCGACCTCGGAGACCTTCGCTCTGGCGCGTTCATTGTCCGAATGGGCGAGCCAGTAAAGCAGCCGTTCCTTGAGTTCGGCGGTCTTTTCTCCATCGTACAACTGGATCATTGCCTCAGCCGCCTGCACGCTGTTCTGATGAGCGATCCAGTAGATCGCCTGTTCGCGCACACTAACGATGATTGATTGATTGCGCGCCGCGCTTAAAAGCGTGGGCCACGCTTTGTCGCCCCCATGCCGTGCGATCAAACCGAGCGCGGCTTCCTGGATCGTTGCGCTCGCTTTCGAGTCCTGACTCAGAAAGTTGACCGCCACGCTCATCGCGCGCTCCGGGTCGGCTTGGAAGAGGCTCTGCAAAGCGATAAGCCTGAGCGATTCATCCGGATCGTCCCTTTCGCGCCTTCTCCGCCACTCTTCCACGTCTTTCTTGTGTAATTCGAGGACTTTCTTGACGGTCTCCAGATCGCCCAACGCTTTCGCAAGCTCGAGCCTCAAGGCGCGCGCGTCGTCGCCCCAGTCCGAGCGTGGATATTCTCTGATCAAACGCTCCAGAGTCTGATCCGCTTCCCGCGGCTTTCCCTGCTGCTTCAAGCAGAAAGCCAGCCAGTAAAGCGCGGCGTCGAGGTTCTTATCGCGTGGGTAGGCCCGAATGAGATTATCGAATTTGGCTTTTGCGGCGTCCCACTTCCGCTCTCCGACCAGTTCGCGGCCTTCGCGCAACAGCTTCTGCGCCGCATCCGATGAGTTTGCTGATTGAACGAACTGTTGGGCTGCTCCCGGTTCCTGTCCGAAGCCGCGAGGCGAAAGGGATGCGCTTAAAACCATGGCTACCGCCAACAACAACACTTTTACCAATTCTGACACATGTCGGCAGTCTTCCCGGTCGCGGAGCGACCATGTGAGCCTAGCCCGGCTTTTCAAAGCCGGGATAACTGGCGCCCCCTCGCCCTCAGTCGCGGAGCGACGGTTGAGTTTGCCGGTCGGTATCAACCGTCGCTCCGCGACTGAAATAACTATGTGACTGCCCCCCCGGCTTTGAAAAGCCGGGCTAAGCTCAATCGCCTCTAGCGCGGCAAAAAAGGCGTTGTCGCATCGGCGGATTCTTCGCGGCATAAGTTTTCATCCTCAAACAAAAACAACGATGGCCTTGCCTGTTTCAATCAAGAGATGTTGTGGGCGTCGAATAAACTTGCAGCGCGGCGACAATCTCGCTCTTCCGAATGCGTCTTTTAACCGAGGCCAGATCGCCAGTCGCCGGCCTGGCGGGCAGATTTGTAATATCGAGCAAGAGCGGCTCCAGGCTGCCGAGCAGCGATTTTGCGGGCGCGTTCTCTGCCCCTTCAGCATCACGTCTCAACAGGATGTTGCGCAAGAGAAGCTCTTTCGACACGCGCTTATCGTAGGCCAGTTCTTCGGCGCTCGGAGAAGAAGAGTTCTCGAAGGAACGCAGCAACACCTGGGCCTTTTCAAGATGTCTTGTAGTTTCAAAATCGAAAAAGGTCTCGCCTTCGGATAAAACCGCCGCCGGCGCGGCCACGTCCGGTTCCGGCAAGGAGGTTTGCGCAAGGTCGGAAACACGCTTCTTCACGAAGCGAGGCCGATGAGTTTTACCACGCTGACCGGTCGCGGACGGCGTTGAGGATTGTTGCGGTCGAGGCGGATTCGCGGCCGGAGTCTCTTGAGCGACATGCGCAGCCTGTCGCCACTCCGGAGCCGGTGAAGAGCGCAAGACAAACCACCCCATAACGCCGGCGACGACCAGGGCCGATGCGATGATCAATCCCCAGCGCCAGAAAATATTCCGCGGCGCGAAACTCGGCGCCGAGTTTTCGACCAGCCTTTCCATCACCGCGGATTCAACGCGGGCGCGCAACCTCGCCGTCGGAATTGCTATAGGCGATTCGTCGTCAATCGCGCCGTCTATCGCGGCCATCGCCCGCTCGGCCTCTCTCGCCCTGGCGGCGCAGCGAGCGCACACCGCGAGGTGAGCGATCACGGCGCCGGCGACGTCAGCCGTGGCCTCGCCGTCGAGGTAAGCCTGCAGAGTCTCTTCATCCAAACAATGTTTCATGACTTCCCGATCTTTCCGTACACTCTGACAAACTCGCGTCTGGCCCGGGCGATCAGACTTCCGACGTTCGATTCATTGACGCCGAGTGCGGCGGCGATCTCTTTATAAGACAGCCCTTCGTGTTTGAGCAGCAGACAACTGCGCATCGGCTCCTTGATCTTGGCGAGCGCGCGACGCGCCTCGGAGATTTCGGCCTGGCGCAGTAGCTCATCGTCAGGCCTTGCCGGCGCGGTCGCCTGGAGCATGTGCGCGACGAAGGACTCATCGCGCGACCGCGCGCGGCGCAAGCCCCTCACCGCATTGCGAGACACGTTCGCCGTCACGCGCAACAGCCAGGCGCGCAGCAACCCGTCCCGCTGCGCCGCGTCTAGATGCTGGTGGAGGCGAACGAAGACCTCCTGCGCGACGTCTTCGGCCAGCCCCGGGTCGCGCGTCAGCGCATAGGCGTAGCGATAGACCACTCGATGATGCGCGACGAAAGCCTCATCGAAGCTCAGTCGAACGCCCTCGATCGTTTGCGCGGTCGCATCCGATTGGCAATCCATCAAGATTAATTCCGCTCCGTTCATTGTCGCATCACTATCAGAAACACCGCGGGCGGGCAATTCGTGGCAGGAATTTTGAATCAGCGCCGCGAGCGTGGCTCCCGCTAATGATGAC
>DATCXQ010000793.1:0-20819 GCA_036565725.1 Blastocatellia bacterium | reverse complement strand
CGCTTCGGGGCAGACACGCAGGTCTGCCCCTACGCTAATTTTGGGTCTACTGAGTTTGCCCGGCGCCGCGTTCGACACTTGCTCCACGCGGTAAAGGAACTGCGGCGCGATCAGGATGCGGGCCAGCAGCGCCCTAATCGCCTTAGGATGATCGGGGTCGGCGCTGATGGTTTTATCGTAGAAGGATCGCAGGCTCTGTTTTTCCTGCTCGGTCAAAGGGCGACGCCACGCGCGGCCGGCGAATTCCAGGCAATCCCTGACGTGCCCCAGGCGGGCGGCCGCCTGCGCTGCAAGTACGGCGTCATACTCACTCCGAAGCGGGATCACGTATTTGCGCATCTCGGCGGGCAAGGCCGCGATCCGGGCCTTGTCCATTTGCGCTATGCCCGCGCCCTTCAGGTCAAAGCCAAAATGACTGGCCAGAAGCCGCAGATAATTGTCGTGATACTCGAACGAGGCATAGAGGTCATTCCAGGCTTGATCGAGCCGCGCGCGCGTGGCGCCGTCGATCAGGTTTTCGACCACAAACCGATCGTCGCGGTGATACTTCACTTTTTGCACGAATTCGTCGTGCTCGGGCACATTGTAGGTATTATCGAACGGGTCAGGCACGGGGTCTTTATCCGCCGGCGTAGGCTCGCCATGTGAATTCGGCGGCAGCAGCGCGGCGAACTCCATCACGCCGGCGCGGAACGCTTTGTACCCGGCGCTGGTCATATCGCCTATCAGCGCGCGGGTGGGCTGTCCTCTGGTCATTCCGTCGGCGCGGTCGGAGATCACTATGCGGACGACCTGATCGCGATTGCCGCCGAGTTCCGCGTCAACCTGCAGGTTCAAGCTGAATCGGCCTTCCGGCATTGGAACCTCGAACATTACCGAGCCTTCCGACGCGAAATCGTCCGGGCCGAGCGTGGCGGCGTCCGGGCCCTTTCCGAAATTCAATCGTCTGGCGGTTTCGTCATTAACTAACGCCTTCAGTGTTTGCCTCGCCCCGGGCGGAGCGATGCCGCGCCGCAGGTTCGCCAGGGCTTGCGCTTCCTCGGCCAACACGACGGCTGACTCTCCGGCCTTGACCTGCGTACGCGGAACGATGGGACGGAAACCGGCGGTTAGATTACGCCAGATGACGACGGGCTTTTCGCCCATCGCCGGATTCACGGTCCTGACATTCAAATAAATTTTCGCCGGCCCCGGTTGAACCGGGCCGCGCCCTCCGCCTCGCACGTACGCGAAGCGATATACGGGTTTGACGTTGAGCGTTCGATCGCTGAATTCGAGCGGGCTTTCATCACCGGCGCCCCCGGCGGCCACGTCGCCCCGCGCAAACAGCCAACTCGGCCAGGTGACCATGAACTTCTGGATCTCATCGCACTCCGCGCGCACTGCCACTATGGTTTTGTCGCCGGCCCCGGCGCGCGGCGCGGGCAGCTTGCGCCATCGCGCGACGATCTCGGAAGTCGGATAGCCCAGCTCTGTTTTATTCATCACCCGCCAGATGTGCTGAGCGAGGCGAGGGGCGACGCCTTCGCGTGCGGCGAGCGCCGGCAGCGTCGCGTTGAGCTGGCCCAGCGCGGCGCGATGTTTGTATTGCCAGGCTGCGAACAACGCCATGCCATACTTTTCCAGTCCGAACGGTCTGCCGCCTTCGCCCGAGACGGTGCGGAAACCGTTGGCGGCATAGATGTCCCTGATCCGAGTAATGGCCGAAAGCTCAAAGCCGGACTTGCCGGGGCTCCAAAAAAATCCGAGTGGCCCGGCCCCGATCACCGCATGATTGGCGACGATCTTCGCTGCGGCGAGATAACGCTCCAGGTTGGCGTCCTGCATGAACTGCACGGCGCCGAAATTAGTGAACCCCTCGCCGCCGACCGAATCGCTCGACGAATCAATCCCGACGTCCAGGTCGAGGCCGGTCAGGTCTTTTATCGTGTACGCATATTCGCCGCTAGTCAGCCGTCTGACCGGCGCTTCCCCCGGATCGCCGTCGCGCTTTTCCGCATAGGCGCTCAGCTCCGCGCGCACCCAGGCTATTGCCTGCGCGCGTTCCGCGTCGCTCGGCTGCGGCATGAATTTGGGCGGCATGACCTTCTGTTCGAGCGCCTCCGCCACCTTTTCCCATTGCTGGAAGTTGTCGCCGACCAAACCTTGCGCACTCAAACGCTCAAGACTCACCCCAGACTTCGGAGCCGTCAGGCCGTGGCATTGAAAACAATATTGTTTGAATATTCCCGCTGCGGCTGATTGGCTGGCTACTTGAGCGGTTTCGAGGAGGCTAACGGCGCTGGTATTTCCGGCGACGCTAACGATTGCGACGGCGGCAAGCAGGATGAGCGCAATTTTCCAAAGGCGCGCCTTTGACGAGCGCTCTCGATTCCGAAATCTCCTCATTGTGTGATCGGACCTCATTTAACTCCTCGGAAGTACGGTTCGTAGTCCCGCCTTTAGGCGGAAGCGTTTGGCGTCGCGGAAGTTGTCTGCAAGCGACGCTTCCGCCTAAAGGCGGGACTACGAACTGCGCTTTTCATTGTTTCAGGGCGGCGCTCCAAGGGAAATCCGTTCTCAGCAAAGCCAGCCTTTCGTCGCGCGCGCTTCTTGATGTTTCTGATCGTGGGGAAGGAAAAACGCCTTCTATATAATGTATTCTTGTAAGGCTTTGTACTCCCAACGAGACCGCATGGCAAGTATTGGAACGTCACAAAACGTTTGCTAACATTCGAGCGCGAATGTTTTCTTGAAAAGCAGCCTGCGCATATGGACGAGACATTAAGCCACAGGGCCGAGTCGGTACCCACCGAGCAGAAACAAGCGGCGCTCGAAGCCGTTCTTCGGAGCAACACGTTCGCGCGGGCTGACCGGTTAAAAAGCTTCCTGAAATACGTTTGCGAGATGGAGATCACCGGTCATGGCCACGAATTGAGCGAGTATTTGATCGGCGTCGAGGCTTTGGGGCGGCCAAGCCAATACTCGCCCGGAGACGATTCGGCGGTGCGAAACCGGGCTTTCGCGCTTCGGAAGAAACTCCAGGAGTTTTATGAGCGCGAAAATCCGGACGCGCCAATCCGCATCGAGTTGCACAAAGGCTCTTACTGCCCGCGCTTTGTCGAAGGCTCCGCGCTCGAAAAATCGAAAGTCAATGGCGATTCAACCTCTCAGGCGCCGTCTCCCGCGTCCTCTCAGGCGTTTGGGTCGCTCGTCCCGGCCCTATTGCCTGAGGCCATTCCGGCCCCCCGTGAGGCCGCGATCGGAGATGAGAGGAAAAGATCGCTGCTGAGCTTCCTGGCTGGAGTCGTCATCACGGCGATCGTAGCCGGGGCGATCTATCTGATAATCGGGGCAAGACACGGCGCAGGTTCGACGCAACCGGGAATCCCCACAATCCTGGCGGAGGCATGGGGGCCGATACTGAGTCCTAATGCGGAAGTGTTGATCTGCGTGGCTAACCCGCCCAGCTTTTCGGTGCATTCGGCGGCAACGCCGCTGCCGGTCTCAACTCCGTCATTCAATGATCCCGGCGGACGGCCAATGCCCAGAGAACTGCACGACTGGTACAGGCAGCGATACCCCGCGCCCGAGGACCGCAACCATTTTCTGACGATCACAACTAACGCGACGTATTGGGGCGATTCGATTGGCGCCATGACCGCCTTAAGATTACTGACATCGGGCGGAGTTACGCCACAGATCTTCCCTGAAAAGGTGGTCGCCGTGCCGACATTACGGCGGCGCAACGTGGTCTTGTTCGGGGCGCCGGAATACAGCACCGCCGTCGCGCACTTCCTGGAAAAATGCCCGCTGACGGTCAAATACCTTGACTCGATCATCGCCAGTGGCCCGGGCCAGAGCGCCGCAGCGATCTATTCGAGCAGGCGTGACGCGCAAAATCGTCTGACGCATGTTTATGGTCTGATTACCGTGCTGCCCAGCGATAATTCCACCGACCGGCCGCGCCGGACCGTGATCTTTTCGGGCGTCAATTCAGCCGGCGCTCAAGCCGCCGCCGAATTCTTCTCTTCCCCGGAGAATTTGACCGAACTTCGTAAGCGCTTGAACGGTGAAGGACACAACCACTTCCCGACAGCCTATCAGGTGGTTGTGGGCGCCGAAACCGATGACAACATCCTGCTGAACTTCAAGTACGAGACCCACCGCCTGTTGTCCAACTGAGCGATAACCCACAAAGCTTTCTGCCAATCATTAAAAATATAGGCGCGCTTTCCAGAGATTATCCACCTGCGTTCCAAGCTTGGAGTAATAGTTGCTTGTCCAAACCCGAAGGAGAGGCGCGCGCGATTTCGCCCTCTAATTCAACTATACCGGTTTTCAATTGCGTTTACGGGGCAGCAATTGGTTTGCGGCAAAGAAGGCGTCAATAGAACGCTGATGACGCGGACGAGCGCGGATCATCGCGGATAAAACCAAAAAAGTTCAGCGTCAATCCGCTATATCCGCGTCATCCGCGTTCTATGAACCCGTATACTGATCTGAAAACCTCTCTAATGGTGTTGATGAAAAAGGGGGGCAAAACCGGTGTGAGGAATGCTTATGAGATTGTACGGCCTGTTTGATGATCTTCCTCTCTTGGCTCTGCTTGCGATCACGGCGACGATCGCCTGGCTCTCGTTTGAAAGTGGTTTCCGGATCGGCAGGTGGAGGAGTCGGCGGCATGACCACGAGCAGGAGGTTGTGGTTCGCTCGGAGGTCGGCGCCATGCTGGGCCTGGTGACATTCATACTCGCGGTCACGTTTTGGATCGCGACGGCCCACTTCGACGCCACGCGGCAATCCCTGCTCAATCAGGTGAATGCGATCAGGACGACCTATCTGCGCGCCGACTTGCTACCGGAACCTCATCGCGCGGAAATCCGAAATCTTTTACGCGAGTATGTGGACATTCGATTGGAGGCCGTTCGGTCGGGGAATATCAAACCAGCGATTGCGCGGTCGGAAGAGTTGCACGGCCTGCTCTGGTCTCAGGCGGTCGCCGCAAGAGAAAAGACCTCAAGCCCGATCTATGCCGGATATTTCATCCAGTCGTTGAACGAAGTGATCGCCCTACACATCAGGCGAATGACAATACGTGAGGAGTTCCGCATCCCCAACATCATTTGGATTGTGGTCTACCTGATTATGACACTCGCCGTAGCGGCAATTGGCTGCCATGCCGGATTGACCGGACCTCGAAGACCATTAGTTGTCACGGCGTTTGTCCTGGTCATTTCCGTGGTATTGACATTGATCGCGGATCTGGACAGCCCCCGCAGAGGTTCGCTCAGGGTGAGTCACCAGGCGCTGGTCGACGTCCGGGAGACGATGAACGACGCGAACCACTGATTTAATCGTCGGCGAGAAGGAACGCTTATGCAATTGTACGGCCTGCTTGATTACCTCCCCATCTGGGCGTTGTTCGTGGCCACATTGGTGGTCGCTCTGCTCTCGTTCGAGGGAGGTTTCTTGGTCGGCAGGCGGTGGAGCCGACGGTCGGAACAGGAACAAGAGATAGTGGTGCGTGGGCTGGTTGGAGGCATGCTCGGCTTGGAGGCGTTCATGCTCGCGTTCACGTTCGGGGCGGCGGCGGCCCATTTCGACGCCAGACGGCAGGCGGTCATCGATGAGGCAAACACGATCAGGACGGCCTACCTGCGCGCCGACTTTCTCCCGGAACCTCACCGCGCTGAAATCCGCAATCTTCTGCGCGAGTATGTGGACATTCGATTGGAGGGAGTTCGGTCGGGGAAGATCGAACAAGCGATTGCGCGGTCGGAAGAGTTGCACAATCAACTCTGGTCACAGGCGTCCGCCTCAAGAGAAAAGACTCCAAGCCCGGCTTTCGCCGTACAATTCATTCAGTCGCTGAATGAAATCATCGCCCTACACTCGAGGCGGGTGATAACGGGGCTGGAGTTTCGCATCCCAAATATCATCTGGATTGTGCTATACGCGATCACCGCGCTCGCCGCGGCGTCAATTGGCTACCACTCCGGATTGACCGGAAGAAGCAGGCCGCTCGTAGCTCTGGCAATAATCCTGGCCTTTTCGGCGGTCATCTTATTGATCGAGGATCTTGACCGACCCCAACAAGGATTTCTCCAGGTCAGTCAGCGGGCGCTGGTTGATCTTCAGACGAAAATGAAAGCCCAGATTCCCTGAGCCGAAGCTCGCCTCAGGGAGCGTAAAAAACGACTCGCAAATTTACCGGACAAAACTGAAAAGCAGTCTGGAACATCTCCGTCTCAACCTGTAGCATTGCCTTCGATCCCATCGGGTTTGTTGATTGAATAAATCCGCTCCACCGAAGAAACAAAATCGCGATTAAGGAGAACGGAAGATGTTATGTCCTGTCTGTCAGGTAGAACTTTTGTTGAATGAACGAAAAGGCGTGGAGATTGACTATTGTCCGAAGTGCCGCGGCGTGTGGCTCGACCGCGGCGAGTTGGACAAACTCATCGAACGTTCCGCCATGGTCTCCTATAACAGAGAACATGGGTATGACGACGATGATCACAAGCATTACCGCGAACATCGGGAACACCCCGATTACCACAAACGCAAACGCAAAGGCTGGTTCGATGACGTCTTCGATTTCGATTGAAATCGACATCAACTTAGCCACAGAGGCACAGAGAAGGAGAGAGCGGAGCATCGCCCCTCTTTCTCTCTTCTTTCTCTGTGGCTCTGTGGCTCTGTGGCTCTGTGGCTACCCTCAAGTTCAATCGAGCCGCTTCACGCGGATGTTCTTGAAGCGGACGATGCTCTTCGGGTCGTGCGCCTGCAAAGCGAATGTGCCGTTGTCGAGAATTCGAGTGAAGGCCTCGCCAGCTTTCCAATCGGCCGGCTGTTCCCAATCCACCGCGACCTTGTCGTTGACCTTGATGGTGACGTGTTTGCCTTTGACGAGGATGTCGTAGGTGTACCACTCGTTGTCTTTGACCAACTGTTCCTTGACGTTCACCACGTCATATAAGCTTCCGGTCTTTTTCACATCGGTGTGCGTCTGGTTGACCTGAACCTCGAAGCCCTTTTTCGGCCACCCTTGCGGCTGATACTCGGTGTGGAAGTAGACGCCGCCGTTCGACCCCGGTTCGGTCATCACGTCGATCTTGAGTTCGAAGTTGACGAAAGGCTTCTCGTCGCCGACGTAATAAAGATGATTGCGAGGTCCCGCCGCAACGAACGCGCCGTCCTTGATCGTCCAGGTGTCAGGGTTTTCTTCGGCCATCTTCCAGCCGCCGAAAGTCTTGCCGTCGAAGATGGTTATGAAACCTTTCTCGTCCTTGGCCTGGCCCAGCCCCGTAACGACCAGGGAAAGCAGAATAGCGGCGCTCAGCAGAAGCGTTTTGATCTTCATCTCAAATTTCTCCTCTATGGCTCAGCGCCGCGCGCGTGAACGAGCGGTCTTGCGCGGAGGCCGTCGCTTGCTCACGCGCGCGGTACTGTAAAATGGTACGGCGCCGAGTACATGAACGGGCGGTCGCGCGCAAAGGCGGCCGCTCGCTCACGGGCGGCACTGTAACTGTTTGATGAAAAGTATAGAAGCGGGTGTATCAAAACATCGCAGGCGCGCGGGCGTCAAGCGTCAGCGTACACGCGAGGCACTCGCGCCGAGATTCCGGTGACGATTTCATAAGAGATCGTGCCGATCTGTTCGGCCAGGTCTTCGGCGGAGATTCTCAGCCCGCCCCGTTCGCCGATCAGAAGCGCTTCGTCTCCAACCTCGGCGCCAGGGACGTCTGTCACGTCAATGATCGTCAAATCCATGCTCACGCGACCGACTATCGGGGCAAAATGTCCGCGAAGGAGAACCTGTCCGTTATTCGAATGCGAGCGGCGCAGGCCGTCGGCGTAACCTATCGGGAGCGTGGCGATGCGGCTTTCGCGCACGGTGGTGAACGAGAGGCCGTAACCGAGCGGCGTCCCGGCGGGCGCCGTCTTCAACATCACGACGCGCGAATGCAGAGACATCACGGGCCGCGCGTCGAAAGGCTTGAGGTTCGGCGAGAGCGCGTCGCGCATCAAGCCGTACATCGCGCCACCTACGCGCGCCAGATTGCCGTGCGATTGCGGGTAGGCGTGAATGCCCGCGCTGTTTGCCAGATGCTTCCACGAAGGGGCGAAGCCGAGGTCACGTAAAATCTCGACCGCCTCTTCATAGAGCGCGATCTGTCGCTCGGTATAGTCGGTCGCGGCGCTGTCAGCCGCCGCGAAATGGGTCATCACGCCGTCGAGCTTGACACTCGGAAATCGCGCGAGCGAGCGGGCGAACTCCGCCAGATCATCGAGCCGAACTCCGAGCCTGCCCATTCCCGTGTCGACTTTGAGATGGAAATTGACGACGCGGCCCAACGCGCCGGCGCGCGCGTTCAACTCCTCGGCCTGGTCGAGGCGGTAGACAGCCGTGGTCAGGTCGCGAGCGATCAGATCGTCGGCCTGCCCGCGCCAGAATCCGCCGAGGCAAAATATTGGTCGAGTGATTCCCGCCCGGCGCAGCTCGATTCCCTCCTCTACCAGCGCCACGCCGAACCAGTCGGCGTTGATCGCTTCGAGAGCGCGGGCGCACCCGACCGCCCCGTGGCCGTAGGCGTTCGCTTTGACCACGGCCATCAATTGCGCGGGGGCGCTGAGGTGATTCCTGATCGTGAGGTAATTGTGTCTGAGGGCGGGCAATGAAATCTCCGCCCACGTCGGCCGTTGACTAGTTGGATAATTCATCAACTTGTCGTGAGTAAGCAAATTATGAGCCTAAGAGTTTTCCACCACCTGGGTTAAGATGTCTTGGTTCCTCACCTTCTAAACCCTCACGATACTTATCTTCGAATCGAGTGAGTTGTTTGAGGAAGACGAGTTCGACGCTGCCGATCGGGCCGTTGCGCTGCTTGCCGATGATGATCTCGGCAATGTTCTGTTTTTCGGTTTCCGGTTTGTAGACCTCTTCGCGATAGATGAACATCACGACGTCGGCGTCCTGCTCAATCGAGTTGTGGAGGATGATGTCATTAGCGATAAAGTTGTGATGTCGCTCCACTGTCAGGTCGAAAACTTCTTCGATCCCATCTGGTTCGATCGCAACGATTTCATCCCAATAAACATTGCTTTGCGCCAGTCTTGCTAACTCTGGAGAAAGAACCACATTCGCTATCCGAGTCGCACGTTCGCGGCTGACATTCTGTTGATATATCTTCGTGCCACAATAGGAGGTGTTGATACCCGCAAACATTTGGCGGGTTGTCATTCCATTTGCCAGCATCGCAGGCTTCACATATTCCCGCCATACCGCGTTTGGAATAATGTCACGATTAGTATTAGCTGGTGTCAAAGATAGAAATTGTTTTATAGCCCCAAGCTGTTCGGATTTGTACTCGCCGACCGCTCCAATTGAATCAGCAAACCTTTCAAGATCATTCTTACCTGAGATAATCACATGATATTGGTCACGGCCTTTTTTACCTTGCGGCGCTCTATGCAAACGGGAGTTGATCTCGAATCTTAGTAAGAGTGATTGCAAGTTTCTAGCTAACCTTTGACTGCTCGACGCGTAATAGACTGCAGGATATGCGTGTCCTTTGCTGTTCTGCCTGACACAGCCATCTGTCGCCCATAAGTGACGAATGAAAACAGCGATTGATCCCGCTGGCTGTTCGAACACTTTGCAGGGAACGTATTTTTCATAAGATCGCAGCCCCCAAACGCCCAGATCGCTCAACCATTCAGAAATAGCGCTGCGAACATTATGTGTGTGATGGCGTGTCGAAGCGAGATAGACCTGATACCAAGAGCGCTCTTGATTGATGCGCGGCTTGACCTCACCGCCGAAGACTTTCAACGCCAAATCGGCGACAGTCTCGGCAAGGTCTTTCTCTCGCGTGGTGTATTGAATCACGTGGCGCGGCAGCGTGCAGCCGTCGCCGATAAGATGGCCAAGCAATGCCAGCTCATCATCCGACATGCTCTGATAAGCAGGGTTCTCTATAACGCGCGGAAGCGCCAAATGTTCGCCGACCGTCAATTCATCAAGCCGCTTCCAGCCAGCGAACGCTCTGAACTTATGATTTGCCGTCGCGCGAATTGTGCGGCCTAATCTGGTGGTCAATCGGAACACAGGCTTGACGCCAGTAGCAAAAGCCCGGCTGACGACCGCAGGTTCGAGCCTGAGATTCGCCTCGTTCAAAGCCCACACTTTGAACCCCGATTTGCCAGCAAGATCACGAATCGGGATTTGCGCGCCGCTGTCGGCAATCGTCACCAGGCTTTCGCCGGCAAGGCATCCCGACTCCCTCAAATCTGAGAGCTGTGGTTTGTGGCTGCCTGTCCGCGTCTCGGGCGCGCGGGAGAGCTGCGAGAGCGCGACCATCGGCACGTTCAATTCCTTCGCCAGCATCTTCAGTTCGCGCGAAATCTGCGAGACCTCCTGCTGGCGCGATTCATTGCGTCCGCGCCCGCTCATCAATTGCAGGTAATCGACGATAAGCAGGTCGAGCGCTTTCTGTTCGTTCTTAAGCCGCCGCGCCTTGGCGCGCATTTCGAGCACGGAGATGCCGGGCGTGTCGTCGAGGTAGATTTTGGTTTCGGCCATTTCCCCGACTGCTATGGCCAGGCGCCGCCATTCGTCCTTGCTCAAATAGCCGCTGCGCAGACGGTGAGCGTCGACGCGCGCCTGCGAACAGAGCAGACGATTGACCAATTGCTCGTTGCTCATTTCGAGGGAGAAAACGCCGACCACAGCCTTCTCACCGTTGTGCAGCGGGCGCGTGGCGGCGTTCTGCGCGATATTCAAGCTGAACGCCGTTTTGCCCATACTCGGCCTGGCCGCGATGATGATCAGGTCGCCGCGCTGCAATCCTGAGGTCATGTAATCGAGGTCGTTGAAGCCGGTGGCGAGGCCGGTGATCAGTTGTTCGCGCCCGGCGGACTCCTCGATGACCGTGAGCTGGCGCGCGGCGACGTCGCCGATGTGGACGAAGCCCTGTTTGATGCGGTCTTCGCCGATCGCGAGGATTAGACTCTCGGCCTTGTCCAGAATCTCTTCCGGCGCCTCCTCGTCGTCGAAGGCCATGGCCATGATCTGGTTGGCCGACGTGATCAGTCGGCGCAGCATCGATTTACCTTTGACGAGTTCGACGTAGCTTTCGATGTTGGAAAAACGCGGGACCCCGTCGAAGAGGGCGGCGATGTAGGCCGGGCCGCCGACCCGCTCCAGTTCGCCCGCTCGGCGCAGTTCCTCCTGCAGCGTCACCGGGTCAATCGCCTGGCCGCGTTCGTAGAGCGCGATCATCTTCTCGTAAATGCGGCGGTTCGAGCCGATAAAGAAGTCGTCGGGCTTCAGATTCTCCGCCGCCTGATTGATCGCGACGTTGTCGAGCAACACCACGCCTAAAATCAGGCGCTCGGCCTCGATGCTGGAGGGCAACGCCTTGTCGAGCGTGAAATCTCCGGTCGATCCTTGCTTCGCCATATTTGGATGAACCTTGTGCGTCCTGGTCTCGTAACGGGGGTCGGAGGAGACTCTTGCGAATGAGAAGTCATTTTTGAACGAGAAAAACGGCGGGGCGTTGAACTGATGTCCTTCGCCCCACCGCCATCTTATGCAGGGGAGAGCGTGGGTCAAGGTTGCGAACCGCGCTCTCCGTTCATGTGGATGAATCTGCTGGGGAAAAAAATTTTATCGGTTGTTGGCCGTTGGTGGTTGGTGATTGGTTGAGGGAAATCGAAAGAACCAACCGCTCAGGCGCCAACCACTAAAAACCAACCACCATTACTTCGCTTCTTCTTCGCTCTTGACCACGACCTTGATGTTGGCCGTGACTTCGCGGTGGAGTTTGATGGGCGCCTCGAATTCGCCCGGCTCCTTGATCGGCTCTTTCAACATAACGCGGCGGCGGTCGATCTCATAACCTTTGGCGGCGAGGGCTTCGGCGATGTCCATCGAGGTGACCGAGCCGTAGAGGATGCCGTGCTCGCCGACCTTGCGCGCGAATACGAGCGTAACCTCTTTGAGCAGGTCGGCCTGCTGGGTCGCCGTGTCGCGTTCGACGGCCTCTTTTTTGAGAAGGTTTTTGCGCTGCAATTCGATCTGCTTCTTGTTGCCCGGTGTGGCCTGTACGGCCAGCCCGCGCGGCAAGAGGTAGTTCCGTCCGTATCCCGGTTTCACTTTGACGAGATCGCCGCGCGCGCCCAGTTTGTCAACGTCTTCTTTCAGTAAAAGCTCCATCAATGGCATAAATTCCTCCGAATGGGACCTATAAGACTTATAAGCCTTAAAGGTCCCACGCATATCAATACTTCGTGAAAGGCAGAAGCGCGATGGTGCGCGCGCGCTTGATCGCCTCGACGAGTTTGCGCTGTTGCTGTGAAGTGACGCCGGTCAGGCGGCGAGGCATGATCTTGCCGTTTTCGGCGATGAACGACTGCAACAGTTTCACGTCCTTGTAATCAATGTAATCTATCTTCTCGGCGGAGAGGCGCGAAATGCGGCGGCGGCGAGATCCGGATCGCGGCATGCGCGCCGTTTTGCCGCCTCTCTCTTCGGTTTCCATTTCAGCCATAATTTTCCTCATTACTTGAGTGGGACAGACTTGAGTCTGTCAGTAGCATGAATTGGGGCGGACAGACTAAAGTCCGTCCCGCCTTAAATCTCTCCCATCAACTCCTCGTCTTCGAGATCGAGATCGAGATCGAAGTCGTCTTCGGGGCTGCGCGGCGCGAGCGAGACTTTACGCTTCGACTTCAACTTCGCGGCGCGCTTCAAGGCCTCGTCGGTGCGCACGGTAAGATAGCGGATGACGAAATCAGTCACGCGCAAACGGCGTTCGACTTCAGCGATCTCCTTACCGCTGCCTTCGAGGTGAACGAAGGTGTAGACGCCTTCGTCGAATTTCCCGATGCGGTAAGCGAGTTTGCGGCGTCCCCAATTGTCTACTTTGGTGATCTTGCCGCCACGATCGGTGACGATCTGTTGGATCAAGGAATTGAGTTTGGATAGGTCATCTTCGGCGGTATTCGGCGCCGCGATGAATGCGACTTCGTATGTTCTCAACGCTATTCCTCCTTATGGATGTTACTGAAACAGCCCGACGCCACGTCGTCGCCGAGCAAGGAGAGAAGGCCCGACGGGGAGACAAGGCGACTCACGCGATGGGGAGAAAGAATCTTTCTCGCCCCGTCGCGTGAGTCGCGTGAGTCGCCCGGTCGCGTCTTCAGTTATATTTCGACATCGCGTTAGCGACGCCTGTTGTCAAAAGAGCTTCGACCGCGTCGGCCGCCAGCGCCACTATTCGGGCGAGCTCGTCACGGTCTTTTTTCGGGAATTCCGACAGGACGAAATCCGACGCGTCATTCACGGGGTGGTCGGGAGCGATGCCCAGACGCAGCCGTGGAAAATCCTGCCCTCCCAATTTCTCGATGATCGACTTCAAGCCCTTCTGGCCGCCCGCGCTCCCTCGAGCGCGAATGCGAATCTTGCCGAAGGGCAGCGCCAATTCGTCGCTGATGACGAGGATCGAAGAGCGCTCCGGGACCTCGTACTTTTTTATCAACGCGGCGACGGCGACTCCGCTCAGGTTCATGAAGGTCTGCGGCTTGACCAGCATGATCTGCTCCCCGCCGATTGTCGCGCGGGCCGTCAAAGCCTGACACTCGGGGGCTTTGACCTCCTTCCCCGCGCGGCGCGCCAGTTCATCAATGACCATGAAACCGCAGTTGTGGCGCGTCCATTCGTATTTCGAGCCGGGATTGCCTAAGCCAACGATCAGCCACATAGCATTGAAGATAGAGGATCGAAGATAGAGGATCGAGGATCGCCTTAACCTGACAACGCGCTCTTCGATCCTCTATCTTCGATCCTCTATCCACGGCTTTCCGATCACGCTGCTTCTTCAGTCTTGCCCTTCTTAATCACTTCAGGCTCGGCGGCGGCTTCAGGCGCGACCTCCGGCGTCGGTTCTTCGGCGCGCGGCGCGACGACCGTGGCGATCACGGTCTCCGGGTCGTCCAGGATTTCAATCTTACTGTCGAGTTTCAGATCGCTGACCTTGAATTTGTCGCCGATGCCCAGGGGTGTCACGTCGACTTCGATGATCGAAGGCAAATCCCCTGGCAGGCAGCGGACCTCGAGCGAGTGGGTCACTACTTCAAGAATGCCGCTCAGGTTCTTGACGCCGTCGGATTCGCCCACAGTTCTGACCAGGATTTCGAATTTTGACTTCTCAGTCATCGAAATCCGCATCAGGTCCATGTGGATCAAGGTTCCCTTTACCGGATCGACCTGCATCTCGGCGATCTTGACCGGGGTCGAGGCGCCGTCGACGTTGAGCGTGAAGATCACGTTGCGGCCGTGGCCGCGCAGAAGCGTCGCGAATTCGCGCTTGACGAGGCTCGCGCTCGCCGTCTCCTTCCCGCCTCCGTATACGGTGATCGGGAGGAGGCCTTGCGCGCGCTGGCGGCGCGAGGCGTTCTTGCCGCGCTCATTGCGGGGTTTTGCTTCCAGAGAGATGTTTCTATCGAGACTCATTGTTCCAACTCCAACTAACAGCGCCGCGCGCGTAAGCAAGCGGCTATCTCATCAGTCAGCCGCTTGCTTACGCGCGCGGCGCTGTACCAGTGTCTAATCAGATGAAGAGCCTGCTCACCGAGGACTCTTCGTGAATTGATTTGATCGCTTCGGCCAGCAGCGGCGCGATGCTCAAGTATTCAAAAAGAGGCGTCTGACAACCGTCTTTGACCGGCAGCGTGTTGGTCATGACAACTTTTTCGAGCGGAGAGTTTCTGATCCGCTCGATCGCGTTTCCGGAAAGAACCGCGTGAACACAACTGGTCAGAATCCGGTCTGCGCCTTTCTTGGCCACCGCTTCGGCGACCTTGGTTAACGTGCCCGCCGTGTCGACCATGTCATCGACTATCAGGGCGTTGCGGCCCTCGACGTTGCCGACGACGTTCATCACTTCCGCCTCAGCGTGGCCGGGCTGCGATTTTTCGCGCCGCTTATCGACGATGGCGAAATCGGCGTCGAGCCGCTTGGCGTAAGCCCTCGCCCTTTCGGCGCCGCCCGGGTCCGGAGCGACGACGACCAGGTCCTCAATCGGATTCTTCATAAAATAATCGACGATCAGTGGCGCCGCGAAGAGGTGATCCACAGGGATGTCGAAGAAGCCTTGAATCTGCTGTGTGTGCAGATCCACAGTGAGGACGCGATTGGCGCCGGCCGTGGTGATCAGGTTCGCGACGAGCCGGGCCGAAATCGGGATGCGCGGCTTATCCTTCTTGTCGCCGCGCGCATAACCGTAATAAGGAATCACGGCGGTGATGCGGTCGGCGGACGAGCGCCTGAAGGCGTCGATCATGATCAACAACTCCATCAGGTGCGCGTCTACAGGGGGGCAGGTCGGCTGCACGATGAAAACGTCGCCGCCGCGGACGTTCTCCAGTATCTGAAAATTGAACTCGCCGTCTGGAAAACGCGTGGTATTCGCGCGGCCAAGCTCGATTCCGAGATACTGGCACATCTCTTCGGCCAATGGACGATTGGCGTTGCCTGAGAATATCTGTAGGCTATTCACTGCTCTCTGTACATATGGCTGGGGAGGTAGGATTCGAACCTACGAATGGCGGCTCCAAAGGCCGCTGCCTTACCACTTGGCGACTCCCCAGCAAACTTTAACCGCGTCAGCAGCCTGGCCAAGAGAGAGCGCATTGATCATAACGCCATGCTCTCACGGTCGGGCCACTGACACCGAAGCTATTACAGCAGAAATCTTAAAGTGAAATGCGCGAGCCGTCTAACGACGACTTCAAGCGCCCGCTACTGACCCAACAATTGAAGATATTCTGTCCGGCCCAACGTGCGCGCCTTCAGGCTGCGCCAGCCGGTCTCGCTCAAGCCGTCTTCCGCGCGCGCGCGCGCCTCGGCGCTGTCAAAGATCGCAAAGACCGTCGAGCCGCTGCCCGACATTAAAACGCCGCGTGCGCCAGCCTGCTTCAACCGTCGCTTGACTTCGACGAGCGCCGGATGCCGGGTGAATACCGTATTTTCAAGATCATTGATCAACGGAATAGGAGCGCCCGGCCTTGCTATAGCGGCGTAAGCGGCCTCAAAAGAAAGAGGCATCTTAATGATGGCCTTCGGCTTTGTCAACTCGGGGGGCAGCTCGGCATAGGCGTCGCGCGTCGGAACCGATATCCCAGGGTTGACCAGCAGCAAAAACTCTTCATTGACGTCCGCCAGCGGATAGACTTCGTCGCCGCGTCCTACGCCCAAACACGTGCCGCCGATCAGGAAGAAAGGCGCGTCGGCGCCGAGTTTGGCCGCCAGGCCGAACAGGTCGCGCGGCTCGACCCGGACGTCCCAGAGTTTTTGCAGCGCGAGCAAAGTCACGGCGGCATTGCCGCTGCCCCCGCCCAGCCCGGCCGCAACCGGCAATCGTTTGGCGATCCGGATGTGAACGCCCTTGCCCGCGCTCGTGAAATCGCCCAGCAATTTCGCAGCGCGATAAGCCAGGTTCGTCTCGTCACAGGGAACTTCGGGATGGTCGCAATGGACGGTGATTCCCTGCCCGGCCAATTCGAAGGTCAATTCATCGGCGACGCTGACGGTCTGCAGCAGCGTGCGAACCTCGTGATAGCCGTCCGGTCGCTTGCCCAGAATCTCGAGCGTCCAGTTTATTTTGGCGAAGGAAGGAAGAGTGAGCGCCATAAGCAATCAGGAGAAATTTTGAGGCGTTTTCATTTTCCATTGTTCATTTGTCATCTGTCATTTGTCGCTCCCCGTCAATAGTTGAAATGTGGCGAATGACAAATGAACAATGGCGCCATAACTTATCTGGCGTCTTTGAGCTTGCCTCTCAGCCGCGCGATCCCATCGGCCTCTAGCGAATATTCGAGGGCCTTTTCCCATTGTTTGCGGGCTTCGGCCATGCGCCCCGCCTCACGCAGCACGTCGCCGAGGTGTTCGTGAACGGTAGAACTCCTTTTGGAATAGATCGTGGCTTTTTCCAAGTATTGGCGCGCCTTTTCGATGTTGCCCAGCTTGAAATGAGTCCAGCCCAGACTGTCTAGGAAATTCCCCTGGGTCGGGTCGATTGCGACCGCCTGTTCGATCAGTTTCAGAGCCTCCTCGTAACCGATGCCGCGCTCGACCAGGAAATAGCCGAGGTTGTTGAGCGCGATGGCGTTGTCCGGTTCGCGTTTGAGCAGTTCTCGGAGGGACTTCTCCGAGTCTTCGTGCTTGCCGGCCCGGTCCAGGATCGAGCTAAGTTGGATCAGCGCCTGCGGGTCATCCGGGCTGAGTTCGAGCGCCTTGCGGGCCGATTCTTCCGCCTCGTTCAACCGGCCCGACTGCATCTGCACGCCGGAGAGGACGACGTAAACGCCGGCGTCCTCGGTCGCGCTTTCGGCGCCGCCTCTGATCATCGAGCGCAACAGGTCGGCGCTCTCTTTGAAGAACTTCGACTCTCCCAAGATTACCGCCTCGGTGAATTTCAGCGCGCGGTCGTCGGGGCGGCGGCGCGAGGCGGCGCGCGCCAGATCAAGCGCCTCGCGGAATTTGCCGTCTTCGCGCAGCGATTCGATGGTGATCAGATCGAGCAGCGGGTTGCGGTCGTCGAGCGCGCGCCGCGTCTTCTCCAGCACTCCCTGCAACTTCGCCTCGGAGCCTGACCTCCGAAGGACGCGGACCAGGCGATTGACCACCTCGCCGAACAGCGGCGAATCAGCGGGCGATTGCGCGGCCTTGCTCAACAGTTCCTCGAAGACCCGCTCGTATTGCGCGACCGCCTCTTCATTGCGCCCGGCTTCTTCGTACGTCTGCGCGAGTTCGAGCGCCAGATCCAGGCGCGCGCCCTCGTCGGCTTTGGAAACGCCGGCCTTGAGCGTCTCGACCGCAGCGGAGCGCTGGTTCGCCCTCCGCTGAGCGATTGCGAGTAACCCGACGGCGCTGGCGTTCGACGGGTCGAGCGCCACATATTCACTCAATATTTTGATCGCCTCGGCGTGATCGCCGGCGCGGACCAGCGCTGAACTGTAGCCGATCATCAGCGCCGGGCTGGCGGCCGATTTCATAAGGCGCCTGTAGACGCGGAGTTCCTCGTCGCTCGACCCCGCCACGCGCAGAATGCCGATCAGGTTACGCGCGTAATCGTTCGATTCGGTATTGGATTCGTAGGCGCGGCTGGCGGCCAGAATGGCCTCTCCGTTCTTCCCGCGACTCAGATAGAGCCGGGAGAGCTGATAGTAGGCCTGATCGGCGGAGAGGTCGCTGTTCATCACCGAGTTGTAGAAGAGCGTGTCGTTCGGGATTGGCGCGCCGGCCCATTTCTCCAACGCGCGAATCTGTCTGACGGTGTCGTTTTTCGTCCCGTACAATTCGGCCAGCATCGCCCAGGCCTCGGCGTGTTTCGGATCGAGTTCCGCCACTTTCTCGTAAGCGCGTATCGCCTGCTCGACGAGCGACGGCCTCCAATTACGCTCTACCCTGACCGAATAGACTTGCAAGCGCGCGAGCAGCAGGTGGGCGTCCACGCAATCGGGATCGAGTTTTATGGCCTCACGCGCCTCAGCTTCGGCGAGGTCCCGGCGCTGCTGAGAGAAGAAGTAAAGCTCGCCGAGGTCGACGTGCGGATCGGCCGCGGCGGGGTCAAGTTGAATGGTCTCCTTGTACGCTTTGATGGCTTCATCGAGCAGGCGCGCCGAATTGCGCTGCCGTTGGATTTCGCCCTTCAAACGCCGGGCTTCAATGAACCGCACGTACGCCCGCCGGCGCGCCGCCCCGTCGGAAATCTCTTTCTGTCGTCCGGTAGACGGCGCTGACGGCTCCTGATCCGCAGGATTCCGCTCCTGGCTTTGCTGCGGCCCTCCCGCCGCCGATATGACCCCCAACACAATGAGGAGAATCGCGGCGCTCATTTTTTTGGATTTCATCATTGAACTACTTTCTACTCTTCTCGCTACTGCGGTCCCCTTGGAGGGTCGTGAATAGGACCCATAGGATTCATAAGACCTATAAGTCCTATTCACGACCCTCCAAGATCTGAACGATCTAGGCTTGCGCTTTTGCGGCGGCGGCGACAGCGCGCTCCCATTCGCCGCGCCTGGGGAACGCCGTGTAAAAAAGCAGCAGCAAACTGACCAGGAACAGCATCAAGCTATACTTATAGTTGCCCGTCAACATATAAAACATGAAGCCCACGATCGCCACCAATTCGGAGAGGATGGCGCAAACGACGGTCATCTGCAGCAGCCGGTTGAGCGTGGCGGAAACGCCGGTCCGCGTCGCCACTCTCAAAACCATCGCCGAGATCCAGACGCGGCGCAAGACGATCACGCCCATGGCCATAACGATCACGACGGCCGGGATGATGGAATTGAGCCTCTCGCTATAGGGAAGCGTCTCCGGCGGTTCGATCAATCTCCCGATGAGCGCGAAGACGCCCACAGACACGCAAAACGCGAGGACGACCATCGAAGCGACCTTGAAGCGCTCGCCGATGGCCCGCTGATGTTCAACTGAAATGTATTGCATAATTGGCTTGGGCCAGACATTAGTCTGTCCGCCCACAATTCAATCCCACAATTCAATCCCACAATTCAACCAGGACAGACTTAAAATCTGACCCGCTATTTTAGTTTGCGCCGGACTTGAGCGCGCCGTTCTCAATGATCAGATCGTCCTTCGTCCCCGATTTGCGGTCGGGGCCGTATGAGATCAGGCGATAGGTCGTAGCCGAGCCTTGATATTCAAGCTCTTTCCCCCAGAGGTCTACGCGCTGCGGAGAATTCACATAGCGCGGCGAAAGGAAATCGAGCAATTCGGCGATCCGGTCCGACTCCACAAATTGGCCGCGATCGATTTTATACGCGCCCAGCCCGTCGGCGATCTGTCGCAACAGATCGTTGGTCCGCCGAACCTTTTCGCGCCGCAGGGCTTCTTCGATCAATTCGAAAGATTCCCACTGCCCGGCGCCCAGGCGCGCCTCGGCGACGCGCCAGCCGTCTTTCCCTTTCGTGATGCGAAAAGCCGTTTCGATCTGAGCTTCGACGATCACCCCGCCTCCGCCTACGCCTGGCGAAATGTTTTTGATCCGCACCTGATCCTGATTGAGATTCGCCCCCGCGAGGTTTTGAATCAGCTCGCGCGCCTGCCTGGCGCCGATTTCGTCAGCCGCGGCGCCCAACCAGAATGCGCCGGCGCTCAGCGGAAGCGCGCCCAACGCGAAGAGCAAGAGACGCCCAGACTTGGTTCGCAGTTTCATAGGAAATCCTCTGCCTTTTTCGCGCCGCCGTTCATCTTCGACGCGGCGCCGGGAGCGGTGGCGACCGGCGCCGCGCGCTACACTAATGAAGGCGCCTGTGATGGTAGCAGAAATGGCGCGCCAGACAAATTTCAATTCCCTTCCCAGAAAATCAAGGGGATAAGCATGAATGGGACTTATAGGACTTATGGGATTCATAGCACTATAGGCTAGTCCTATGAATCCCATAGGCCCTATAAGTCCCATTCACCCTGAAGCGCGGAGCACCGATTCCGTCATCCTCGTCACCGCCGACATCAGGCCGACGTCATGGACGCGCACAATGCGCGCGCCCCGCAAAACGCCGATGACGACGGTCGCCGCCGTGCCCGCGACGCGCTCGCGCAGGTCGTCGCGGGCGCCCCCGGAGAGCGCCTTATCCATCGCATGTTTGATGAAAGATTTGCGTGAGGTTCCGAGCAAAACTGGCAGGCCGAATTCGGCTACGATGCGATCGAGCCCGTCAATCAATTGGAGGTTCTGTTCGGGGGTCTTGCCGAACCCTATGCCGGGATCGAGAATAATCCGCTCCAGCCGCGCCCCGCGACG
>DATCXQ010000789.1:0-9412 GCA_036565725.1 Blastocatellia bacterium | reverse complement strand
GCGCGACCAGCGCGGGCACATCTTCCAGACGTTCACGAAGCGGCGGAACCTGAAACGGGATGACGTTGAGGCGATAAAAAAGATCGGCGCGGAATCTTCCTTCATCGACCATCTGTTCGAGCGGTTGATTGGTCGCAGCGATGACCCGGACTTTGACGCGGATGCTTTTCGCGCCGCCCAACCGTTCAAAGACTCCGGTCTGCAGCACGCGCAGAAACCGCCCCTGTACTTCCAGCGGGACCTCGCCGACCTCATCCAGAAAGATCGTGCCTCTGTCAGCCAACTCGAATCGCCCTGGTTTGCCCAGCGCCGCGCCCGTGAAAGCCCCCTTCTCGTAACCGAACAGTTCGCTCTCGATCAGCGAAGGCGGAATCGCCGGGCAGTTGACGATGATAAAGGGGCGATCGCTGCGTAAGCTGTGCGCGTGAATCGCGCACGCGAGCAACTCCTTACCCGTTCCAGTCTCTCCCCGCAGCAAGACGGTCATATCTGTTGGGGCGACACTCAGCGCGGATTCAAGCATCTGTTGATACGCCGGACTCGCGCCCACCATCTCGCCCAACGGTTCTGGCTCATCCGGGAAGTGATCCTGGCTGATGAGAATACGGTTCGACTGATGCGGCTGCCGCCGTGAGAGATACTGCGGGAGATCGGCATGGGGTTGCGCCCAACTTGACGTTTGAAGAAACTGTTGCACTTCCGCGGATGTCATCTCCAGTTTCTCCGCGCAGGCGATTACCTCTTCCAGATCGACGTCATACCAATTTCGCTTGCGCTGGTCGCATAGTCCGGTCACGTTCAGACAGTCGATCTTCTGTTTTACTTGCGCGGTGAAGAAGCTCGAATCTACATCGTGTTTGCGGCGCAGTAGTTGAGTCAGTCTTTCGGTCGCATCTGCAAAGGCTGGGTGATCCGCGGCCAGGAAGCCTTGCGCCAGGTGGTTGCGTCCAAGCCTGCGGGCCATTTCTCAGTAGCCGGCAGCCGCAAAGTAGACCATCGAAAGCGAGGTGAAGAGTTCGATCTGCGGGAAAGCCGCGTAGCAGGCCGCGACGAAGTCCGCATTGAGATCGGCCTCCATCAGCATCGTCCGGCTATATTCGCTCAGCCGTTCATTGAGTTCCTCCTCGCCGATGTTCTCCTCCAGCAATTGGCCGAGCCTTTCAACGCCGAGCGCCGCCATCGGCATTCCGGCGCCGAAGAGCGGATCGACGAATGCCGCTGCGGAGGGCATCAAGGCCCAGCCCTTGCCGGCGCCGATCTCCGAACGATAGGCCAGATGCGGCGCCCAGGTGAATTCACGAATCGCTCTCGCATCGGCAAACTGCGCGGCGATCGAAGGGAAACATGCCAGGAATCGTCGCCATGCGGCTTCGCCTTCCGATAGTTCCAACTCTCTCGCCAGATCATCCGTGACGGCGATTCCTGCGCTGATCACGCCTTTGTTGAATCGCAACACCCACATCCATCCGCCATCGAACACGTGATGTACGGCGGCGTCATCCACTGGGTACGGCGGATTGCCAGCAACCTCGTAATCAGGCATCTCGTCACATCGATGGACGCCGATGAAATGTGAATAGAGCGCCTGCGTCGCCGGAAAACCTTCGAAACGCCTCTCCGCAAGATTGAGCGCCCGGCTCAAGAACCCACGCGGGCCGCTGGCGTCCACGACCAGTCGCGCTCGTAGATTCACCGATTGTCCGCGCCTGGCGCCGTTGATGCGCGCTCCGGCGCCGTTTGCCCACTCGATGGATTGCAATTCCGTTTGATCCAGATATTCCGCGCCGGCGGCGATGGCTTCCTGCAACAGGAAATAATCCACATCGGAGCGGAGCCAGTGCGCGTCGGCGGCTTCATCGTTCGGGCAGGCGGAGACCAGCAACTGATTCGAGCGATCCGGAGCCGCCCGATATCGAGTAGCGATTTCGTGTTTGAAACAGGTGAAGCCACGTTTGAGTCCGCCGACCAGTTGCGGATAGGTTCGTTGCCACTCTCCCCACGTGGCGAGCGGTTTCAGCCGCGGCAGGTCATAGCGATCCGCCAGTTGCTCGATGATCAGGTTCATCAGCGGCGAGGTAGATTCGCCGATGGCGAAGCGCGGATGGGAGCAGCGATCGAGTAGAATTACGGACCGCCCCGCTCGCTGGGCGATCATCGCCAGCAGCGAACCGGAAAATCCTGCGCCGATAATGGCAAGGTCGAAATCGCTATTCATCTATTAGACGGAGTTTTAGTGTTTGATCGTTGAACACAACACTGCATAACTCGCAAAGGCAATTGCCCGGCCGAAGAAGTAGGAATCCGATTGCGTCCCGGTCAAATTGTTATCACTACACAAGAAATAAAATTCGGTATGCCAGAATGTTTTGGCGATTTGATTGGGTAGAGGCGGCGAAATATGACGTGAATGGCTATATTCCGCGCCGCAGGCGATATATCGCAACTTAATGTGTTTAAGGTTTTGAGACAGACTCTAACGCTTTAGATAGTAACTCCGTCTTGAAACCAAATGGACCTGCCTCACTTTTGAAAGCTATCTTCCCGCTACTGTCAATAAGGTAAAGCCTATCCGGCCAGGCGGTGTAATCGCCCTCCGTCTTATTATCTATAGTGTCGACTAATGCCGGGAATTCTATGCCCAGGTTTGTAGAGCATGTGCCAGCCACACTTAAGCGATCGTCATAGTCCTTCGGGTAGTCATAGACTACCTTCTCCTTCTCGTTGATTTCCATTTGCCACCCGTCGCTGGCATGCGCTTCTTGAATGTAGACCAGATAGAATTCCACCTCGTTTCTATATTGCTGATAGAGCCGATTGAGGGCGGGAACCTCCCGCCGAAATGGCGGTCAAGTGTAACTGCCGAAAACTAACACGACCGGCTTTTTACTTCTGAAGGCGGAAAGCTGCACTCTCGATTTCCGGTCATATGTCTCCAAAGAGAAATCAGGGGCGTCGTAGCCGACCTTCAGACTGCCTTCTCTGGCCGACAGCCACATACTCCTGAATGGGAAGATCAAGAAAACAGCGTTGGATGTTTTAGACATGACCCCGCTAAAAAATTCCGGGCTTTGACACATGGCGATGTAAAACCCAACGAACAGTAGCGGGTACGGGAGCAATAACGCCAATGCGATTTTCAGCGCTCGTCGTCGCATATAGTACCTCCAGTTGAGTGGTTGCCAGCCGGCAGACAAAATCAAACGAGATCAGTCGCGCGGATACCAGTCTTCTTTCTTCCCGCGCCCGACGCCCAGCGCATCGGCGACGCGGTTGATGTAATTGAACCAGGATGCGATCAGCGTAATTTGCAGGATCGCCAGGTCGTCAAAACCGACCGCTCGCAATTTGTCATGGTCTTGCGGCGTCAGGCGAGTCGCGTCCCTCGTCAACTGAACCACGTAGCCAAGCATCGCGCGATCCGCCTCTGTCAGCGGGGCTTTCGTGTAATCCTCTCGCAAGGCGGCGACCAGCGCGTCATCCAGCGTGACCCTACGCAGAAACTCTGCGTGCGATTCCACTCAGTAAAAACAGCGGTTCTCGACCGAGACCATAGTAGCGATCATTTCGTGCTGCATCCGGTTCAAGGGCAGATTCGGCGCCATCATTTCGCCGAAGGCCGCAAAGACGTGATAGAGCGCGTCGGGCATCAACGAATGCGACGCGACGATACTGTCGCCACCGGGCGAAACCGGCGAGGAGTATTCCACCGGATACAGCGCGCGATGCCGCGCCATCAAGCGGCTAAGCTCCTCATCAGCTTCTTCTATCGGGATGGTACGAATCCAAGCCATTTCACTTGCTCCCGTATTATGGTTTTGGTTGCGACTGCCATTCGCCAAACGTGTACACCCTCGTGTCGGGATGTAGTGTCCATTGTCGTTTAGTGATTTGCCTTGCGGAGTTCCTCGAAACTTTTGCCGTAGGTCTCCTGATATACCTTGATCGCTTCATCTTCCGAGGGCAGACGCAGGCCGTCAGTGAAGCGGTTCATATAGGCGAAATTGCAGCTTTGCAGCAACACTTCCAGCGCGCCTTGCTCTTTGAATTCGGCGACCAGCGCCTCGTAATCGTCTTTGGTTAGTTTCGCCGGATCGCGGGTGATTTTGCGAGCGAAGGCGACCGCAGTTCGTTCGCGCGGCGTCAGCGCGGAATCGTCTTTCGCCAACGCCACCAGCTTGGCCGGATCGACGCCGAGCCGTCGCAGCCCCAACACCTGATGCAGCGTGCAATAGCGGCAGCCATTGGCCATCGAGATGGCGAACGAGACGTGCAGCTTGATTTCGCGGCTTACGCTCTCATATTTGCGCGTCGTCGTCGTGTAAGCCCGCCAAGCGCGAGTGATTCCGGGAGCCAACAGGAACGCGCGCTGCGAATAGGCGACGCCGATGTTCCAGTTGTTGGCTGGCGTTTTCGCCGCGTTCAACGCGTCGACGACCGCGCTCATTTGATCATCGGAGACAACAGCCACGCGCGCAGGCGGCGGCTCGTATTTCGCCGCGGCGACTTTCGCGACGGGTTCGTCCAAAGCCCATTTCTCCACCGGCAGGTTCGCGCCTTCGCAATAGCGAAGGAAGTAATTGAAGAAACACGTCGTCATCGTCAGTTCGACGATCTGAGAATCGTTGAAGAGGCCGCGCGTTTTTTGAAACTCCGGCTCGCTGACGCCGTGAATGTCACGGGTCAGCAGTTCGGCGTAACGCACCGCCGCTTGCTCGCTCGCGGACATTGCCCCGAGGTTATTCGCCTGCAACTGTGCGAGCAGTTTTTGTCCTTTATCCGAAGCACGCAGCAATCGTTGCAAATGAACCGCCGGATAGGCGCTGCCATGGACCTGCGCGATGCGCAGTCCCATCGCCATTTTGGTCTCCGGCGCGATCGAGCCGCCGTAAAGATAAGTCTTGAACGTCGCGGCCAACGGCTTCGCGGCGTCTGGAAGCAACGCCAGCCCGCGCACGTAATTCGGAACCCTGCCCACCTCCAACACGTCCGCGCCGGCGCAGATGTCCGCGGTTTCGTCGGCAAGCGGGACATTCGCCTTCGCGTTGAGTTTCTGTTTCGCCGCTTGATTTAGCGCCTCCAGGGAAATAAGGGAATCTTTTTCCTGCGCGAAAGCGGTCGTGAACGAAGCGACGATGAACAGCGATAAGGTGATGAACAATTTCATATGTGTGGTTCTCCGGGGACAGAATTTCAAAACACTCTCTAAAAAATAAATCGCGCGCCGATTTGCAGCGTGCGCGCTTCGAAAGCCTGTGTGGATTTGCCGAAGTTGCCGAGCGACAGGTCGGCGTTCGGCAAATAGAGGTTCACGTTGTTCAACGCGTTGAACGCTTCAAAGCGAATCTGGATTTGCTTACCCTCAAGCACGGTAAAAACGTGAGCGAGCGACAAATCCACCGTCGAATACTTCGGCCCGCGGAACGTGTTTCTGCCGAGCGTGCCGGATTGTCCCGGCGCCGGGGCCGGAAAGGCGCTGGCGGGAAATACCCCGTCGAGAAAATCCTTTTTCTCGAACGAAGTTTTGATGGCGCCCGGGGCCGGGGCGTTGGGCCGGTCATAAAAGCCGCCCCCGACCGCGCCGCCTCCGCCGTCACGATTGTAATCGCCGCCCGCGGTCGAAGCCGCGCCGTTCCAAGCCGAAAACGGTCGCCCCGATTGCATCGTGAAGATTGTCGCCACTTGCCAGCCGTTCACCGCCTGAGAGAACCATTTGTTCCCGATCGTCCACGCCGGCAGCCACAGCAACTGCGCCGAGAAGCGGTGTGGGATGTCGAACAGTGACGGCCCGCGTTCGCAGCGCAGACAATCAATATTGACCGCGCCCTTGCCGGGTTCGGAGTTGTCGGCGAACTGCCCCGTCGAGGTGTCGGACGAAGTGTCCAGCCACTTCGACCATCGATAATTCGCCTGCAGTGAAAACCGCTTCGAGAGGTTGCGGCGTGTTTCCAAGGTCATCGCGTGATAAATCGAATTCACGCCGTTCGTCACGAACAGCAGTGTGCTGAAGTTCGGATTGATACGGTCTTCTCTGCCGTCGAGCAGATCGCCCGCGAAACGATTGACGTCGTCGATGCGCTCCAGGTTGACGCCCCTTGTCCCGGCGTATCCGGCTTCGACGATCCACCCGTTCCACAGTTCGCGCTGCAGGTTCAAAAACCAGCTTTGGCTGTATTGCGTTTTGATCGTCGGATTGACGACGAAGCCCGTTGGGCGAATGGCGTTCTGTCCGGGAGGCGTATTGACGCCGCCCTGCGCGTTCAAGCCGCGCCCGAAGTCGGGATTGAACGGCACTGGAATGCCATAGAGTATCTTCTCGCCGATTTTGTTAGAAGGCTGCACGACCCCTTGCAGCGCGTCAGGTGGCAGGGCGCGAGCGCCGGAGATCGACTGGCCGTGATGCGGTTGATACGCAAGACTGAAGCCCGCGCGAATCGCCGATTTGCCGTCGCCGAACGGGTCGTAAGCGAGACCGATGCGCGGGGAGAAATTCGTTTTTTGGGGCGTGTAGAGCCGATCGACGCGAGTCAGGCTGGCGTTGGCCAATCGTTCGCGGAAGCTGTCGCCCGAGCCGAAGACGATGGAAGACAACCTGCCTTCACGTTCGCTCACGTCGCCGAAGTAATCGTGGCGCAAGCCCAGATTCAGATTGAGTTTTGACGTGACCTTCCAATCGTCCTGAAAGAAAAAGGCCGTTTCAAATTGCGTGAAGTAACGCGGGAAGTTCGTCCGCTCGCCGGTGTTCGGATTCACCGTCAGAGTCTGCCGGAACGGTTGATCGGCGATGAAGCTGGCGATGCTCGTGAAGGTGTACGACCCCGCGTCGGGGTCCGCGATGGACAGCCCTTTGAACAGCCGGCGAAACTCCCCGCCGACGCGCAGCGCGTGCCGCCCGCGATCCAGCGTCAGCACGTCGCGGAATTCGTACGTGCGGATCTTCGTCGCCGAGTTGAAAAAATCGCCCCAGCCCGCGGTGAAGCCCGTCGCCGTAATCTGCGGGACGACAGCGTCGTCATTGCCGCGATTGGTGAAAATGGTTTGAAACGCGAATCGCGCGTCGTTCACTGCGCGGTTGAAGACTTTAGTGTAGCCCAGATTTGTGTTTGAAAACCTTCCGTCAAAACCGCCCTTCATTCCTCGCATCACGCGGCCCAGCCCCTGCTGGCTGACGCCGCCGCTTGTCGCGCCGCTGTCGTCGGCCTGATTTTCAAAAATAAAGCGCCCGTAAATTTTGTCTCTGCCCGCGTTGAACGAATGGTCCACGCGACCCAGAAACTGGTTGTAGCGGACGTAATCGTTGATCGTCGTGAAGAGCGTCCCGTTAGTCGGGATGAGTTGCCCGCCGCCGATGTTCAGGCAGTTGTTGTTAGCGACCGCGCAAGCGCCGACTTGCTGTGGCGCGGGCGCGCCGAATTGGGTCAGCAGCCGATTGGCGATGCTGTTCGGGGCCGTGCGACTGACGTAGTCTCGCAGTTGCGGCGTTTCGACCTGGAAAGACGACGGGCGGCCTGCTGCGTTCCGCGTTCCTTCATAGCTGCCGAAGAAGAAGGTTTTATCTTTGATGACGGGGCCGCCCATGTTGCCGCCGAACTGATTGAAGACGAGGGGTGGATTACTCGTCGCAAAAAAATTGCGCGCGTTGAGCGCCGCGTTGCGATGGAATTCCCACAATCGGCCGTGAAATTGATTAGTCCCTGATTTCGTCCGTAGGTTGATGACAGCCCCGTTGCCGCGCCCGAACTCGCTGGAAAAATTGTTGGTCTGGACCTGCGCCTCTTCTATGGATTCGATGCTCGGGACGATCGCGGGCTCGCCCGAATTGTTCGAGTTAGAGTTCATCGCGCCGTCCAGCACGTAGTTATTGCCGCGATAGCGATTGCCGTTGACCGTCACGACGGGCGAATTGGTGAGCTTCGTCGAGTTCGCCGCGCCGGGAATGAAGGTCGCGCCGGAGCTGAGTTTGGGCAGCGCGTACACGTCGCGCTGCGGGATCGGCAACTCGGAAACTTTCTTCTGATCGAGCGTGTCCGCGACGCGCCCCTCAGTGGCGATCTGCAACTGCGCCGTCCCCGCATCGATGTTGACGACCTCTTCCACGTCGCCGACGCTCAGTTGAATCTTCAACTCCGCCAGTTGACCGACGTTGAGCTTGAGGTTCTTTTGCGTGAAGCTTTTGAATCCGTTCGCCTTCAACGACACGGCGTAACTGCCGGACGACAATCCCGCGACCGTGACCTGGCCGTTGTTGTCCGTGACGGCGACTCGCTTCATGCCTGTATCTTCGTTCGTGATTTCGACCGAAGCGCCGTTGACGGAATTGCTTTGTACATCGGCCACGCTCAGCTTGAGAGTCGCTTCCGTGACTTGCGCGATCGCTGTCAGCGAGAACATGGACAAGACGACTGCAAAAGTGAAAATATGCTTCATAGGGGATATCCTCGAATTCATCTAGTCTGACCGGACGTTGTTGTTTGTGGTTGTAGACTCCGTCGAATCATTCCGCCCGAAGGCGGGGCGACAAGCATTCGTTTTTTGAACGGATAGTGATATTGAGTGTGAGAGAAGCGAAAAACAGCCGAAGCGGCTGCCTGCGATGAGCGCAGGCGACGCCGCTTTCGGCCCAAATTTTCAGCAAAGTACCCTCCTAAAGGGGGAAATGTCGGATTTCCCCATGTTGGAGAATATACGACCAGATGTTTAGCAATCGCTCTGCCACGATTGATTACGGCGAGATGCTGTTTTGGCAACTCATTCACATTACAAAAAATAAGAATTTCTTGCCTGCCGAAACGCAGGATGGATGATGCGAATACTGGTGGCGAAATTTGACGAATACGGCGATATATCGCCAGTAGTAGTGACATGTTGCGAGCGTCAAGGCGGTTCGTCCAGGTGGATTTTTAGCCCCAGCTTTCTGATTCGGCTGCGAAGCGTGGAGGGTGGAAGGCCGAGAATCGCCGCAGCCCCCTGCGGCCCCGAAATTCGACCGCTGGTATGGCGTAACACCATTCGAATGTGGGCCCTCTCGTTTTCTCTCAGCGATGCCAGCCGCCTCTCGCTGCTATCGGGCATGGCGGTCACAGTTTCTGACAGCTTGGCGCCAATTGAGATGGCAGGTTCGACGCGGATCGAGGGCGGGGCGACCTTCAAAATGGCGCCGTCAGCGGACAGGACGGCGCGTTCTACCAGATTCTCCAGCTCCCGGACATTGCCGGGCCAATAGTATTCCTGCAGCGCCTGGAGCGACTGTTTGCCGATCGAGATGATCGAACGTTTGAACCGCGCGTTATACTTATCGATGAAATGCTGAACGAGCAACGGAATGTCGGCTGACCGCTCACGCAGCGGCGGCAGCGCAATCGGGAAGACGTTGAGACGGTAAAAAAGATCGGCGCGGAACCTTCGCTCATTGACC
>DATCXQ010000785.1:0-7258 GCA_036565725.1 Blastocatellia bacterium | reverse complement strand
GCGGATTGCGGATTTGGAACGGCGCCAGCGCCGCGCGCGTTAGCGAGTGGTTGGGCGTGTGATGTTCCAGATCCGCAATCCGCAATCCGCAATCCGCAATCCGTATTCACCCATGTTTCCAATCGATTTAAGCATCACTCGCATCGACAAACACACTCGCACAATATGGAGCTTCTTCATGGTTCCGTGCGCCGGCGCCCGCCCGGAGTTCAAAGCAGGTCAGGTGGCCGTCCTTAGAATGGGAGACTGCAGCGATACTTACATCGCTTTCGCTTCCGCGCCGGAAGATGACGAGTTCGAGTTCCTGGTCAAGCACGTCCCGGCCGGCCTGTCCGAGGCGCTATTCGACCCGCGCTCCGAGAAACAGGTCGTTTTGAAAAACATAGTCGGCCGCGGCTTCCCGGTCGAAGACCACAAAGGCCATGACCTGGTCTTCGTGGCGATGGGGGTCGGCCTCGCGCCGCTGCGTTCGACGCTGCGCCATTTGTCGCGTTCGCGCGAAGACTACGGACGCCTCGTGGTGCTTTACGGGGCGCGCACGGTGGACGATTTCTGCTTCGAGGCTGAGATGGCGACCGAATGGCGCGAGCAGGGCGTCGAGTTACGACAGGTGCTCAGCCAGCCCAACGGCGATTGGAGCGGCCCGACCGGTTACGTCCAGAGCCTGCTCGATAACATCGTGCCCGAATTGAACGCCCCCGTCGCGCTGGTCTGCGGATCGAAAGAGATGATGGAACAAACGCGCGCTCGGTTGCACTATCTGGGCTTCGCGCCGGAAAAGATTTTGACTAATTACTGAAGGGAGGGGAGTTGGGAATAGGGAGTGGGGAATGGGAAATATTTCCTGTCCTCACTCCCCACTCCCTATTCCCAACTCCCGACTCCAAGGAGATATCAACTATGCGGATCAAAAAAGCCGCGGTACTGGGCGCGGGAGTGATGGGCGCTCAGATCGCCGCGCATCTGGCCAACGCGGGCATTCCTTGTTTGTTGCTCGACATTGCGCCGAAAGAATTAAAGCCCGAAGAACAGAAGGCGGGGTTGACGCTCGAATCTTCCGCCGTCCGTAACCGCATCGCGCAGGCCGGCCTCGACGCCGCGAAGAAGGCCAGGCCGGCTGCGTTCTTTTCTCCCGAGATCGCCGCCCTGGTCTCGGTAGGCAATTTCGAGGACGACCTGCCTAAGTTGAAAG
This sequence comes from Blastocatellia bacterium, assembly GCA_036565725.1. Lineage (GTDB taxonomy): Bacteria > Acidobacteriota > Blastocatellia > RBC074 > RBC074 > JAJVID01. The sequence continues at coordinate 6,066 of DATCXQ010000785.1, read as the reverse complement.
ACTGCGACTGGGTGATCGAGGCGGTAGTCGAGAACCTCGAAATCAAGCGCTCGCTCTACGAACGAGTCGAGCCGCATCTGGGCGCCGAGGCCGTCGTCACGTCGAACACTTCGGGCATTCCGCTCGGCAGCCTCGCCGAAGGGCGTTCCGACAACTTCCGCCGACGGTTTCTGGGCACGCACTTCTTCAACCCTCCGCGATATCTGCATCTGCTCGAAATTATCACCACGCCGGAGACCGACGCCGAGGTCGCGCATTTCATCGCCGATTTTTGCGACCGGACTTTGGGCAAGGGCGTCGTTCATGCGAAGGACACGCCCGGTTTCATCGCCAACCGCATCGGCAATTTCGCCATGCTCGACGCCATAAAGGTCATGCTCGAAAGCGGTTATACGACCGAAGAAGTCGATGCGATGACAGGGACCGTCATCGGTCACGCCAAAAGCGCGTCGTTCCGCACGCTCGATATCGTCGGACTGGACACCGCCGTTCACGTAGCGAAGAACCTTTATGCCAGCTTGCCGAACGACGAGAAGCGCGAGACGTTCACGCTTCCCGACGTTTTGCAGAAGATGGTCGACCGCAAGTTGCTCGGCGACAAGACCAAGGGCGGTTTTTTCCGAAAAGCGGGCGACGAGATTCAAACGCTCGACCTCTCGACCTTCGAATACCGCGAGCGCCAGAAGCCCAAAATCGCCTCGCTCGAAACGGCCAAGAACATGGATAGGCTAGAAGACCGGTTGAAGGCATTGATCTACGCCAAAGACCGCGCGGGTGAATTCCTCTGGCGCACTTCCTCCGAAGCGATGATCTACGCCGCCAACCGCATCCCCGAAATCGCAGACAACGTCGTCGAAGTCGACAACGCGATGAAATGGGGCTTCGCGCACGAACTCGGCGTCTTTGAGACCTGGGACGTGATCGGCGTCGAACAATCGGTCGGCAGGATGCGCGAAGAAGGCCGCGCAATCCCGCCCAATGTCGAGAAGATGCTCGCCTCCGGCGCCAAAAGCTTTTACAAGAGCGAGAACGGCGCGCGCCATTATTTCGATTTCGCCGGAGGCGAATACAGGCCGGTCCCCCAGTCGGCGGGTGTGACGATCCTCAAATCGCTTAAAGACCAGAACAAAGTCATCAAGAAAAATGTGGGCGCGAGCTTGATTGATCTCGGCGACGGCGTCGCCTGCGTCGAGTTCCACTCGAAGATGAACGCGCTCGGGCAGGATCAGATCGGAATGATCCAATTTGCGATTAAAGAGGTTGAGAAGAATTTCGCCGGGCTGGTCATCGGCAACCAGGGCGAGAATTTTTCGGCTGGCGCGAACATTATGATGATCCTGCTCGCGGCGCAGGAAGGCGAGTGGGACGAACTGGCGATGGCCGTGAAGCAGTTTCAGAACACGACCATGAGCCTGCGCTATTCGGCGAAGCCGGTGGTCGTCGCGCCGCATCACCTGACGCTCGGCGGCGGGTGCGAAATGGTTCTACATTGCGACCGCGCCGTCGGCGCGGCTGAAACCTACATCGGCCTAGTCGAGGTCGGCGTCGGATTGATCCCCGGCGGAGGCGGGACGAAGGAGATGGCTGTGCGCGCGGCTGAAATAGCCGAGTCGGCCCCTGGCGCCGATCATTTCGAAATTCTCAAACACAACTTCGAGTTGACCGCGATGGGCAAGGTCGCCACGAGCGCCGTCGAAGCGAAGAACTGGGGATTGATGCGGCGACAGGATCGCATCGTGATGAACGATAAACGCGTGATCGAAGAGGCGAAGCGGACCGTCTTGCGATTGGCCGCCGAAGGCTACGTCCCGCCGCAGCCTCGACAGGATGTTCTCGCGCTCGGCGAGGCCGCGCTGACGAAATTCAAACTCGGAGTCCACATGATGAAGCGCGGCGCCTACATCTCGGATCACGACGCGCTGATCGGGTTGAAGATAGCCACTGTGATGAGCGGCGGCGATCTGACGCGCCCGACGCGAGTGAGCGAGCAATATTTGCTCGACCTGGAGCGCGAAGCATTCGTCAGTCTGTGCGGGACGAAAGCCACGCAGGAGCGAATCGCGCATATGCTGAAGACAGGCAAGCCGCTTAGGAATTAACATGTAGTCTGATGCCAGGACACATTTGTTGAGGTTGTTATGTCTACAGCGCAAGCGAAATTTTTCACTGAACCTAGAGTGCGCCTTTGGACAAGTGAGGAATATTACAAGTTGGCCGAGGTTGGATTGTTCGAAGGTAAGCGAGTCGAATTGATCGGAGGAAAGGTAATCGAGAGGAGGGCGCAAAGCAGGCCGTACGTCAGAGCTGTTAAATGCGCAACACGCGCGCTAGAGAGGGCTTTTGGCGAAGTATGGTTTGTGCAAAGTCAGGCGCCTCTCGATTTAGACGATTTGGATGGAGACTCTCAACCTGAACCGGATGTGGCGGTCATAGCAGGTGACGAAGACGATTATGTGGACGAGCATCCAGCCACTGCCGCACTGGTTTTGGAGGTTTCTTTCGCTACGCTCAAATATGATCGCAGCGCCAAGGCGGGTCTTTATGCCAAGTCAGGGATATCTGATTACTGGATTCTGAATCTGATCTTGCGCCAACTTGAGGTCTTTCGTCAGCCTGTGCCCGATGCGTCAGCCCCATTCTGGCACAGTTACGCTGAAGAATTGATTTTCATAGAGAGCGACTCAGTGGCGCCGCTCGCAAAGCCGGACGCGTTTATTGCAGTGGCTGATTTATTGCCGCCTCGATCAAAAAAAGGGTTGGCGTGAAATCAAAACACTTGAGGCCGGTACAGTACCGGTGAACCAGGGAGGAGAAAAACGAATGCGTGAAGCAGTAATCGTCAATGCGTTGCGAACCGCGGTGGGCAAAGCGCCGCGCGGTTCGCTGAAAGACACGCGGCCCGATGATATGGCCGCCCGAGTGATCAAGGAATTGATGGCGCGCACGCCCGAGGTCAAGCCGGAAGAGGTCGAAGACGTGGTAATCGGCTGCGCCACGCCCGAAGCCCAACAGGGGATGAATATGGCTCGTCAGGCCGCGCTGTTGGCCGGACTGCCCAACTCGTCTTCGGCGATCACGATCAACCGTTTCTGCTCATCGGGCTTGCAGGCCATCGCGCAGGCCGCCGAGCACATCATGTGCGGATTCTCCGAAGTGGCGATCGGTGGCGGCGCGGAATCGATGTCGCAACTGCCGATGGGCGGGCACAACCTGTCGCCGAACCCGACGCTCGTTGATACCTATCCAGATACTTATCTGAACATGGGATTGACGGCCGAGAACCTGGCGCGCAAATACGGCGTCACGCGCGAGCAGGCCGACGAATTTTCAGCGCGCTCGCATCGCAACGCCGCCGCCGCGATTGACGCGGGCCGATTCAAAGAAGAGATCGTCCCGCTCACACTCACGACGCGCGATCTGGAGATGGACGAAAAAGGGCGCGGCAAAATTCGCGTCAAAGAGACCGTCTTCGAGATTGACGAAGGCGTGCGCCGCGACACCTCGGCGGAAGCCCTGGCGAAGCTCCGCCCCGCTTTCCATGCCAAAGGCACGGTGACCGCGGGCAATTCGTCGCAGACTTCCGACGGCGGCGCCGCCGCGCTGGTAATGTCGAGCGAGCGCGCCGATGCTTTGGGTTTGAAGCCGATGGCGCGGTTCGTCGCATTCGCCACGTCCGGCGTCGCGCCCGAAGAGATGGGCATTGGGCCGGTCTTGGCGATTCCGAAGGCGTTGAAGGTCGCAGGCCTGAAGCTCGAAGAGATCGACCTGATCGAACTCAACGAAGCCTTCGCCGCGCAGGCCCTGTCGGTGATCAAGGAATTGAATCTCGATCTCGAACGGTTGAACGTCAACGGCGGCGCGATCGCGCTCGGCCACCCGCTCGGTTGCACGGGGGCGAAACTGACGGCCACGCTGCTTTATGAGATGAAGCGCCGCAAGGCTCGCTACGGAATGGTCACGATGTGCGTCGGCGGCGGAATGGGCGCGGCGGGCATCTTCGAGAATCTGATGAGATAACCTCTAGCCACAGAGAACACAGAGGGCACAGAGGGAATTAATAGCTTCTCTGTGTTCTCTGTGCCCTCTGTGGCTATTTCGTATGAATACCGCTGTAAGAAAGGACTGGGTTATGGTTGGGACACAAAAAATGATCTTCAAAGGCGGCAGTTTTCTGATCACCGAGACTACGCCGGGTCTGGTCTTCTCGCCGGAGGATTTCACCGAAGAGCAGAGAATGATCGCGCAGACGACCTCCGAGTATATTGAAAAAGAAGTGGCGCCGAACAGCGCTCGAATCGAAGAGAAGGATTACGAATTGCAGCGCCAGTTGCTGCACAAGGCGGGCGAGTTGGGGCTACTCGCGGCGAGCATCCCGGAGCAGTACGGCGGGCTTGCGCTCGATCACATATCTTCGATGTTGATCTCGGAACACATCTCCGGCCAGGGTTCGTTCGCCACTACCTTCGGCGCGACGACCAGCATCGGGCTTTTGCCGATCGTTTATTTCGGCACGGACGAGCAGAAGAAAAAATACCTGCCGAAGATCGGGTCTGGAGAATGGGTTTCGGCCTATTGCCTGAGCGAATCCGGGTCGGGCTCCGACGCGCTCGCGGCCAAGACCACCGCGCGACTCAATCCTGAAGGGACGCATTGGATTCTGAACGGCGAGAAGATGTGGATCTCCAACGGCGCGTTCGCCGACGTCTACATCGTCTTCGCCAAAGTCGACGGCGAAAAATTCACCGGCTTCATCGTCGAACACAATGATTCCGGCGTAACTCCCGGCGCCGAGGAGCACAAACTGGGCCAGCGCGGTTCATCGACGACGCCGCTGCTTTTGCAGGATTGCAAAATCCCGAAAGACCGGCTCCTGGGCGAGATCGGCAAGGGCCACCTGATCGCGTTCAACATTCTCAACTTCGGCCGCTTCAAACTCGGCGCGGGCTGCGTCGGAGGCAGCAAACACACGCTGGCGCTGGCTGCGAAATACGCCTCCGAGCGACGCCAGTTCGGACAGCCGATATCCAATTTCGGCGCGATCAAATACAAACTGGCCGAGATGTTGACGCGGACTTACGTCTGCGAATCCGCAGTCTACCGCACCGCCGGCTTCATCGAAGACCGCGAAAGCTCGATTGACAAGAACAACCCGACCGAAGTCCTCGCCGCGATCGAAGAGTACGCGGTCGAATGCTCGATCCTGAAAGTCGCGGGCAGCGAGGTTCTGGCCTACTGCGCCGACGAGGCCGTGCAGATTTACGGCGGCAACGGATTCACCAGCAGCTACCCGGTCGAGGCCATTTACCGCGACAACCGCGTCAACCGCATCTTCGAAGGCACGAACGAGATCAACCGGCTGCTGATACCAGGAATGCTGCTCAAACGCGCGATGAAAGGCCAATTGCCGCTGCTGGCCGCCGCGCAGAAACTTCAGGAGGAGTTGCTGGCCGGGCCTTCGTTCGACCTCGAAGAAGACGACTCGCCGCTCGCCGAAGAGCGCAAACTGGTCGCGAATTCGAAGAAGGTCGCGCTGGCCGCGCTCGGTACCGCCGCGCAGAAGTTCATGCAGGCGCTAGAAAAAGAGCAGATGATCCTGACCTGGATCGCCGACATCATCATCGAGTCCTACCTGATGGACAGCGCCCTGGGACGCACGTTGAAACTGATCGAGCGCGACGGCGTTGAAAAACACGAGGCCGCGATTGACGCAACCCGACTCTACATCAACGACGCGATGGCCCGCGTCGAAGCGGCCGCGAAGAACGCCCTGGCGGCGACGGTCGAGGGCGACGAACTGCGCACGCTGCTCGCGGCGCTGCGCCGCTTCACGAAATACACGCCGATCAATACTTCGGCGATTCGCACGCGGTTGGCGGACAGGGCTGTGGCTGCGGGAGGCTATATCTTCTGATTAACGATGCAGACCGGAATGTCCGGCGTGATCGCGTCAATCAAACGCCGTGTTTTCTGAGCCGGAACAATGGTACGAACACGAACGCTGCGGGCAGGAGCGCAAGCCCCCATAAGAGGGGGCGTTCGGCGGAGTGGATGGCGGCGTAGCGTGCG
>DATCXQ010000781.1:0-15895 GCA_036565725.1 Blastocatellia bacterium | reverse complement strand
CTGGTGTTGCTGGTGGCGTGCGCGAATGTAGCCAACCTGCTGCTGGCGCGCGCGGCGTCGCGCAGCCGCGAGATAGGAATTCGTTTGGCGATCGGCGCGGGACGATTTCGGATCGTTCGGCAACTGCTGGTTGAAAGCCTGCTGCTGGCCGCCCTGGGAGGCGGGCTTGGAATATTTTTCGCTTTCTGGGGAACCGATCTGATCCGCGCTTCGATCCCGCCGATGCCTTACCCGATCAACGTGGATTTCAGCCCCGACCTGCTCGTCCTCAAACGGATGTTGCTGGTTTCGCTGCTGACCGGAGTGATCTTCGGATTGGCCCCGGCTCTGATCGCTTCGCGGACCGATCTGGTTTCAGTGGTAAAGAACGATGCGGTGGGGCAATTGCAGAGCGGTCGCGCGGGACGCTGGAATCTTCGCAACCTGCTGGTCGTCGCCCAAGTCGCCATCTCGATCATCGTGCTGGTTTGCGCCGGTTTGTTTCTCAAGAGTCTGAGCCGGGTCCGGAACGCCGACCCCGGCTTCAGCGCCGAAAACCTGATCACGATGCGGCTCGATCCGGGCCAATTCGGTTATAGCGACGCGGATGGCAAACGGTTTTACAGCGAACTGCTGCAACGAATCGAGTCGCAGCCCGGAGTGCGCGCCGCTTCGTTGGCGCTCTTTCTCCCGCTCGCCGAAAACGACACGGTGCGCGGACCTATTGTCAAAGAAGGCGACCCGCAGCCGCAGCCGGGGCAAGGGATGGCAATCTTCGCCAACGTTGTCGCCCCGAAGTATTTCGAGACGATGAAGACGCCGCTTGTTTTGGGCCGCGATTTCACCGAACACGACAATAACGACGCCACAAAGGTCGCGATTGTCAATCAGGAGTTCGCCCGCAGATTCTACGGCGGCGAGCAGAACGCTATCGGCAAACGCTTTTGGGAATGGGGCGTCAATACTGCGCTGGTAGAGATTGTCGGCGTCGCCAAAGATGGCCGCTATCTCAATCTTTACGAGAGTCCGCGTCCATACATTTTCATGCCCGAATACCAGCATGATTACAACTCGCAGATGACCCTGCTGGTCAGCGCAAACGCTTCATCCGATCTGAAAGCGGTGGCTGACGGCGCGCGGCGTGAAATCGCGCAAATGGATTCGCGCGTGCCGGTCTTCGGTTTGCAGATGGCCGAGCGGAATCTGGCCTATGCCTATTGGGCTCCGAGGCTGGCGGCGGGACTGGCGACGGGCTTCGGCCTGTTGGCGTTGATTCTTGCGACGACGGGCTTGTACAGCGTGATGACTTACGCCGTCAGTCGCCGCACCCGCGAAATCGGCATCCGAGTGGCGATTGGCGCGCAAGGCCGCGACGTGCTGAAGCTGGTCGTCGGCCAGGGAATGCTCCTGGTCGTCGCCGGCGTCGTGATCGGACTGGTGGGCGCGTTCGCTTTAACGCGCGTGCTGTCGAGCCTCTTGTTCGGCGTGGGAGCCACCGACCCATTGACTTTCATCGGGATCACGCTGTTGCTCATCGCCGTAGCGTTGCTGGCGTGCTGGATTCCGGCGCGGCGGGCGATGAATGTTGATCCGATGGTAGCGCTCAGAACCGAATAGATGTCAGATGTCAGATGTCAGATGTTAGATGTTAGTAGAAGAGTGGCGGCAAAGTTCTCTCACTGACATCTTCTCATGGAGAAATGATGCAAACACTCTGGCAGGACCTGCGCTACGGCGCGCGAATGTTGGCGAAGAATCCTGGATTCACGTCGATCGCCGTAATCACACTTGCGCTCGGCATTGGGGCGAACACGGCTATCTTCAGCGTGACGGACAGGCTGCTCGTCAGGTCGCTGGCGGTCAAAGAGCCGGGGCGGCTAGTCCTGATCAACTCGGTCAGCGTCAATCCGCACTTCGTCATGAACGCCTTCTCTTATCCCAATTTCAGCGATTACCGCGCGCAGAATCATGCCTTCTCCGATTTGCTGGCTTTCACGCCGACTCAGTTGGAGTTAAAAACGGGCGACCGGATTGAGAGGGTGTCGGGTGAGTACGTCTCCGGCAATTACTTCGACGCGCTGGGCGTCGGGGCCGCGCGCGGTCGAACGTTTTCTCCTGAAGAAGATCGCGCGCCGGGCGCGCAACAGGTCGTGGTCGTCGGCGACGGCTTCTGGCGCAGCCGGTTCGGCGCCGACCCTAATCTGATCGGCCGAACGATCACGCTCAACGACGTTCCGTTGACCGTGATCGGCGTGGCGCCGCCGAGCTTTAACGGAATGGTACTGGAAGAGCCGGTTGAGGTCTGGGTTCCCGTGCTGATGCATCCGCAATTGGCGCAATCTAAATTCATCGAGAGCCGAAAAGACGGCTTTCTGTTGCTGATGGGGCGCATTAAGGAGGGCGTCAGCCACGCGCAGGCGGAAGCGAGCCTGGACGCGCTGGCGCAGCGGATCAAAGATGCCAACACGCCGCCAGGCATGATCATGAAAGGGCTGCCCTTCAGCGAACAACACATTAAATTCGAGCCTGGCGGGCTCGGCATTTCAGGTTTGCGTAACCGATTTTCGTCGCCGCTCAAACTGTTGATGGCCGTGGTGGGGCTGGTGTTGTTGATCGCCTGCGCCAATGTCGCAGGATTGTCGCTGGCGCGTGGAGTTGCGCGGCGCAAAGAGATGGCGATCCGATTGGCGCTCGGCGCCGGGCGCTGGCGCGTGGCGCGGCAACTGTTGACTGAGAGTTTGTTGCTCGCTTGCGCCGGCGGCGGCGCCGGATTGCTGCTGGCGCCTTGGCTCGTGGCGCTGTTAGTCAAGACGCAACCCAGGCTCAGCGTCGCGCAGACTCAGCTCGGCGAAACCGTAGACCTGCGCGCGCTGGCGTTCACGGCGCTCGCGGCGCTTCTGGCCGGAATCGTCTTCGGCGCCGCGCCGGCGTGGCAGGGCGCGAGAGACGATCTCGTCCCCGCGCTTAAAGAGGAAGGTGGCGCATCCGATCGGCGCGGACGGCGCTTTAGTTTTCGCAGCCTGCTGGTCGTATCGCAACTAGCGCTGGCGATTGTCGTGCTGGCGGGCGCGGGTTTGCTTATTAAGAGCCTGCGCAATCTGCTGGCGCTCGATCCCGGCTATCAGACGGAGAGCATGCTGGTCGCGCCGCTCGACCTGGATGGGAAGAAATACGACGAGGCGCGCGGCGGCGCGATGCAGCGGCAATTCCTCGAACGGCTGTCGGCGCTGCCGGGTGTCGAAGCGGTGAGCTACGGGTTGGTCATGCCTCTCAGCGGAAGCCGTTTTACGCAGAGCCTCATTGTCGAAGGCCGCCAGCCGCTGCCAAACGAACAGATGGCCTTCGACGCGAACTTCGTTGGCCCGCGCTATCACGAGACGATGGGCATCGGGATCGTCGCGGGGCGCGGCTTCACCGAGCAGGATCGCGCGGGCGCGCCGGGGGTGGTGATCATCAACGAGACGATGGCGCGGCGTTTCTTTTCCGGCGAAAACCCGCTGGGCAAAATATTGCGGCTGGGACCGGGCGCGCCGCCGCTCGAAATCATCGGCGTCGCGCGAGACATCAAATATCACGACCTGACCGAGTCGCCGATCCCACATTTCGACTTGCCCGCTTTGCAGCGAGGCTACGACGCCTACACCAACTTCCTCGCGCGTGTGAAGATGCGCGCGGCGGATATGATTCCGTCCGCGCGCGGCGAAATGCGCGCGCTCGATGCGACGCTCCCCGTAGACGGAGTCGCCTCGATGTCCGAACTGGTCGGCCATGCGCTTTCGGCGTTGCGACTGGCTTCGACGCTCATCGGAGTTTTCGGGCTGTTGGCGTTGATGCTCGCAGGGATCGGGCTGTACGGCGTTATGGCCTGGACGGTCAGTCGCCGCACTCGCGAAATCGGCGTGCGGATGGCCCTGGGCGCGCAAGCCGCCGACGTGTTGAAGCTGGTCCTCAAGCAGGGAATGCTGCTTTTGGGAATCGGCGTCGCGGCGGGACTGGGCGCGGCTCTCGTCGCCACGCGCCTGGTTGAAAGCTTGCTCTACGGCGTGGGCAGAAACGACCCTTCGACCTTTGCCGTTGTCGTATTGCTGCTCGCAGGCGCGGCGTTGCTGGCGTGCTACATTCCGGCGCGGCGGGCGACGAAGGTTGATCCGATGGTCGCGCTCAGAACCGAATAGATGTCAGATGTCAGATGTCAGATGTCAGATGTCAGATGTCAGTAGAAGAGTGGCGGCAAAGTTCTCTCACTGACATCTGACATCTGACATCTGACATCTTCTCATGGAGAAATGATGAAAACCCTCTGGCAAGACCTGCGCTACGGCGCGCGAATGTTGTTGAAGAATCCTGGATTCACGTCGATCGCCGTGATCACACTTGCGCTGGGTATCGGCGCGAACGCGGCGATCTTCAGCGTCGTCAACGCGGTGTTGTTGCGACCGCTGCCGTTCAAGGAACCGGAGCGACTGATAATGATTCGCGAAACGAAAATCCCACAATTCCCTGAGTTCTCTGTCTCGCCTGGCAACTTCCTGGATTGGAAGAGGCGGAATACGGTCTTCGAGCGGTTGGTGGCCATTACCGCCCCGTCTTTTAACCTGATCGGAACGGGCGACCCGGAGCAGTTAAGCGGCATGCGCGTCACCGAGGGGTTTTTGGTGATGCTAGGCGCAAAACCGGAACTGGGACGCGATTTTCTCCCTGAAGAAGACCAACCGGGCCGTAACAACGTGGTGATTCTCAGTCACGGATTGTGGCAGCGGCGGTTCGGCGGCGATCCGAAAATAATAAACCAGACAATCACGCTCAGTGGCCGGATTTATACGGTGATAGGAGTGATGCCCGCGACATTTAGTTTCGGAGGGCGCGAGACAGCCTTGTGGACGCCAATGGGGTTTACTCCAGAGGACGCCGAGAATCACGGCGGACATTTCCTGTCGGCCATCGGGCAGCTCAAGCCTGGCGCAACGCTCGAACAGGCGCGATCGGAAATGAGCGCGATCGCGGGACAACTGGCCCAGGAGTACCCTGACGCGAACGCCGGCTGGAATGTGAAGCTCCTTCCGTTGCAGGAATTCATCGTCAGAAGCGTCGAAACCGCCTTGCTCGTTCTGCTCGGCGCGGTGGCTTTCGTGTTGTTGATCGCATGCGCCAATGTGGCGAACTTGCTGCTGGCGCGCGCCGCCGGACGGGAGAAAGAAATCGCGATTCGTACTGCGCTCGGCGCGGGGCGGGCGCGGATCGTACGCCAACTACTTACTGAAAGCGCGCTGCTCGCCCTGGCGGGCGGGGTGGCGGGATTGTTGCTGGCCAAATGGGGAACGGACTTATTGCTGAAGCTGGCGCCGCAAAACTTGCCGCGCATGAGTGATGTTTCGCTCGACGGTCGCGCGCTGGCTTTCACCGCCGCCGTCACGTTGCTGACGGGCTTGATTTTCGGGCTGGTTCCCGCATTGCAGGCGTCCAAGCCGAATTTGACTGAGACGATAAAAGACGCCGGCGGGCGCGGGGCGACTGAAGGCGGGCGACGTCAATTCGTTCGAGGCTCGCTGGTCGTCTTGGAGATGGCGTCGGCGTTATTGCTTCTGGTGGGCGCGGGATTACTTATCAAAAGCTTCTGGCGCCTGCAGCGGATTGATCCAGGCTTTAACCCGAACAACGCTCTGACGGCGTCGGTGACGCTGCCGTCCAGGAAGTACCCCGAAGAAAACCAGCAGTCCGCGTTCTTTCAGCAATTGCTTGAAAAAGTGCGGGCCCTGCCGGGCGTGCAGGCGGCGGGCGCGAGCAATGTCGTGCCTCTGGGTGGCGATTACGTGTTGGGCTTCGTGATTGAGGGCCGACCTCCTCTGCCGCCGGGCGCGGGCCAAAGCACAAATTACTATGCGGTGAGCGCCGATTACTTCAAGGCGATGGGCATTCCGCTGCTCCGGGGCCGCGTGTTCACTGAGCAGGACACGAGAAATTCGACGCGCGTGGCCGTCATCAGCGAGTCAATGGCGAAGAGGGTGTTCCCGAACGAAGACCCCATCGGCAAGCGCATTCACGTCACTAACGGCCCGACCGTTTTTCGGGAGATCGTCGGCATCGTCGGCGATGTGAAGCATTATGGTTTGGACCAGGACACGACACTGCAGACTTACGAGCCATACACGCAACAGCCTTTCTCTTCCATGACGCTGGTTGTGCGTACGGCGGGCGACCCGACCAATCTAACCTCGGCGATTCGCAACCAGGTCCTGAGCATTGATAAAGAACAGCCTGTCTCCGGGGTCAGGACGCTCGAGCAACGGGTCTCAACCTCCATTGCGCAACAGCGATTTTCCATGCTGCTGCTCGGTGTCTTCGCGGCGGTGGCGATGGTGTTGGCCGCCGTCGGCATCTACGGCGTACTGAGCTATGCCGCGGCGCAGCGAACGCACGAGATCGGCATTCGCATGGCGCTGGGCGCGCGCGCCGGAAATGTGCTGAAGATGGTCATCGGGCAGGGAATGAAACTGGCGCTCGCGGGCGTGGCGCTGGGATCGGGCGCGGCGCTGGCGTTGACACAGTTGATGAAGCGATTGTTGTTCGGCGTGACGGCGGCTGACCCGATGACTTATGTCGTTATCGCCTTGTCGTTGACGCTTGTCGCATTGTTCGCCTGCTGGATTCCGGCGCGGCGCGCGGCGAAGGTGGACCCGATGGTGGCGCTGCGTGTGGAATGAATGTCCCAGATGCCAGATGCTAGATGTCAGGTGTCAGATTTCAGGTATCAGTGGAGAGGCTCTGGCATCGCTCCTCTACTGACATCTAACGCTGACATCTGACATCTAGCATCTGACATCTGCTTTGGAGGAATTATGCAAACGCTCTGGCAAGACCTGCGTTATGGCGCGCGAATGTTATTTAAGAACCCCGGCTTCACGTTGATCGCCGTCCTGACACTCGGCCTGGGCATCGGCGCGAACACGGCCATCTTCAGCGTCGTTAACGGTGTCCTGTTGCGACCGCTCTCATATCACCAGCCTGAACAGATCGTGACGCTCTTGAACAATAGTCAATTTCCGGTCTCGCCCGCGAACTTTCTGGATTTTCGCGATAAAAGTCAGAGCTTCGCGCAGATGGCGGCGGCGGAAGCATGGGGTGGCGCGCTCACGGACGCTGACAGACCGGAAGCGATCTCCGGGTTGCGGATGGGTGAAGGGCTTTTTGGCCTGCTCGGCGAGCAGCCGTTGTTGGGGCGTACGCTGCAAGCGGAAGACTACCAGCCGGGCAAGGATCACGTGCTGGTGCTGAGCCACAAGCTCTGGCAGCGGGCGTTCGGCGGCGACCCGAATATCATCGGACGGCAGCTTATGTTAAGCGGCGAAAGTTACACCGTGGTCGGGGTGATGCCGGCGCGGTTTCAATTTCCGCCGTTCTGGTCAACGCGCGCGGAGATGTGGGCGCCTCTCGATCTGCGTCCTCGCGCGACGATACGCCGGGGGGGGGAATCATTGCGGGTCTTTGCGCGGCTCAAACCGGGTGTGGCGTTGCAGCAGGCGCAGGCCGAGATTGACGCGATGAATAAGCGACTTGCGCTGGCTTACCCGGAGGCCAACACCGGCCTCAACATCCGCGTAGACCCGTTGAATGAGAAAGTAGTCGGCAATATTCGCCGGGCGTTGCTGGTCTTGTCGGGCGCCGTCGGATTCGTCCTGTTGATCGCCTGCGCGAATGTAGCCTGTTTGCTGCTGACGCGCGCGGCGGCCCGGCAAAGGGAGGCCGCGGTTCGCGTGGCCTTGGGCGCCGGCCGATGGCGCATCGTCAGACAATTATTGACCGAGGGCTTGTTGCTCTCGCTCGGCGGCGCGGCCGTCGGAATTCTGCTGGCCGTGTGGGGCGTTGATTGGCTGACGACGCTGCTGGCCGGCAACAGCAGCAGCTTCAGCGTCCGCTTGCCGCGCCTGAATGAAATCAGGATTGACGCGGCGGCGCTCGGTTTCACGCTCGCGGTTTCTTTGGCGACCAGTTTGCTCTTCGGTCTTGCCCCGGCGCTCGCGGCGTCAAAGCCCGATTTGAATCAGACACTCAAAGAAAGCGGGCGTGGGACATCGGGCGGACGCCGCCGTTTGCGCGAAACGCTGGTCGTCGCCGAACTCGCGCTGGCGCTGGTGATGTTGATTGGCGCGGGCTTGCTGATGAACAGCTTTTTGAAGCTGCAGGCGGTCGATCCCGGATTCAATCCGCGCAACGTGTTGACGATGACGGTCTCGCTGGCCGGCGCATCGCAATACGTGGGGCCGGCGCGCGAAGCGTTCTATCGGCAATTGACGGACAGGCTGACAGCCTTGCCGGGCGTCGAGTCGGCGAGCGCGATCAATCACCTGCCGCTGGCCGGCGACACTTGGGGTACAACTCTGACGATTGAAGGCCGCCCGCTGCCCCCGCCCGGACAGGAAGTCAGGGCCACCTACCGCGTGAGCCGGCCGGGTTACTTTAGGACGATGGGCATTCCGCTGCGCGCCGGGCGCGATTTCAACGAACGTGACACGCCGGACGCGCCCGGCGTCGTCATCCTTAACGAGACCCTAGCCCGGCGTCATTGGCCGGCGGAAGACCCTATCGGCAAACGCGTCACGCTCGACGACCCGCGCGACAACTCGCGGGCGCCGCAATGGTTCACCATTATCGGCGTAGTGAAAGACGCCAAACAGAATAGTTGGACGGACGCGGCGCCGAACGAAATTTATCTGCCATTCCAACAAAGCCGGGGATTTTACTCAGGAACCGCCAGACACTTCGCCTCAATGACGATAGTCGTTAGCGCCGCCATTGACCCGCAGAGCATGACCAGGGCCGCGGAAGAAACGGTCAGATCGCTCGACCGCAACCTGCCGGTCTCCAGCGTTGTGACGATGGAGCAGGTGATCGCTGACACGCTCTGGCAGCCGCGTTTCAATTTGCAATTGATCGGAATATTCGCCGCCCTTGCGATGACGCTGGCCGCCATCGGTTTATATGGAGTGATGTCGTATTCCGTCGCTCAGCGCGCGCGCGAGGTCGGCTTGCGAATGGCGCTGGGGGCGCAACGCGGCGACGTGATGAAGCTGGTGGTAGGGCAGGGAATGAAGCTGGCGCTCGCGGGCGTGGCGTTGGGCCTGCTCGCGTCAGCGGCGCTGACTCGCTTGATGGAAAGGTTGCTGTTCGAGGTGAGCGCGACCGATTTCTCGACCTTCGCCCTGATCGCGGTCTTGTTGACTATCGTCGCATTGCTGGCCTGCTGGATTCCGGCGAGAAGGGCGACCAAAGTCGATCCGATGATCGCGCTCCGCTGCGAGTAGAGCCTCGCCGCCCGTTCCAGCCAGTTTGCGCAAGAGTCGTTCAGGTCGTCCGTGACGACGCCCTGAAACAAAGAAAGCGCGCCGCGTAGTAACGAATTTATTCGTTACTACGCGGCGCGTGGTTATTTTGGGAGGAAAATTTCCAACGCAGTAGACGCCGGACTTATGCGCGCGCCGAAAAATCGCCTCTCCCCTTGATGTTCTACCCATCTCCCATTGACATTCTACCTGAGCCGCCGGATACTCCAGTCGAAGATCTACCGGAGGTGTTATGTCGAAAGAAAACAAAGCTGAAAAACAAACCCGCGTCGACCTCCTTCAGGGCACGCTCGACATGTTGATCCTGCGAACCCTGCTCTTCGGCCCGCTGCACGGCCACAACATCGCGCACTACATTCAGCAGACGTCGGAGGACGTGCTGAAAGTGGACCACGGCTCGCTCTATCCGGCGCTGCAGCGGCTGGAGCGCCGGGGCTGGGTCACCGCCGAATGGGGGACTTCGGAGAACAACCGCCGCGCGAGGTACTACCGCCTTACCAAGGCGGGCAAAAAGCAACTCCTCGAGGAAACATCGAAGTGGGAGCGTCTGAACGCGGCCATCGCCCGCATTATGAAGCCCGCGGGAGAAGAGGGTTGAGTATGCGCTTGCGCCAAGAGCTGAGTTTTATCATTCGACGTCTCATCCATCGCCGTCGCGCCGAGCGGGAACTGGACGAAGAGATTCGCTCCCACCTGGAGATGGAGATCGAACGGAACGTCGCGGACGGAATGTCGTCAGAAGAGGCGCGGCTGGCCGCACGACGTTCGTTCGGCAGCGTCGCGATAGCTAAGGAAGACAGCCGCGCGATGTGGGGACTGGGGGCGTTGGAAATCTTCTGGCAGGACCTACGCTATGGCGCGCGAATACTGCTCAAGCGCAAGGGCTTCACGGCTGTGGCCGCGCTCACGCTAGCGTTGGGCGTGGGGGCGAATACGGCGGTCTTTAGCGTTATCAACGCCGTGTTGATACGCCCGCTGCCATTTGCCGATGCGGATCAGTTAGTGATGATCTGGGAAACGCAACCTGACGTTCGCGGCCCTGTAGGCTCATATCCGGATTTTCAGGATTGGCGCGCGCAGGCGCAGTCGTTTCAGGGGATGGCGGCCTTTTCGAATAAACGTTACGGTAAAGCGGAGTTGACCGGCCACAGCGAGACGGTAGAGGCGCAGGGCATGCTGGTTTCGCAGGACCTGTTTCCACTGCTCGGTCTTAAACCGATGCTCGGTCGCAACTTTCTTCGTGAAGAAGAGCAGCCTGTTAACAATCGAGTAGTGATTCTCAGCCAATCTCTCTGGCGTCGCGGCTTCGGCGGTGATCCGGCCATCATCGGCAAAAGCATTCAACTCAACGGCGCGAGCTTCATGGTCGTCGGCGTGATGGGCGAGCAGTATCCGCTCGAGACCGATTTCTGGCTGCCGTTGTCGCATCTGAGTCAAATCGATCTCACCAGCAGAAGGCATGACTCGGTGCGAGCCGTTGGACGACTCAAACCCGGCGTGACAATCGAGCAGGCGCGCAGGGAGATGGAGACCATCGCCGAGCGGCTTCGGCAATTGTATCCGGCGACCAACAAGAACACCGGCGTTGAACTGACGCCGATGCGCCATCACCTCGCCGGCGATCTGCGTCCCATAGTTTTGCTGGTCTTCGCGGCTGTCGCGCTTGTCCTGCTGATCGCATGCGCAAATGTCTCCAACCTGCTGTTGGCGCAATCGGCGGGGCGACAGCGCGAGATGGCGATTCGCGCCGCAATAGGCGCCGGGCGTGGCCGTCTGGTTCGGCAGCTTTTGGTTGAAAGCCTGTTGCTGGCGTTGCTCGGCGGAGTAGCGGGACTTGCGCTGGCGTCCTGTAGCATACCTGTATTGCGGTCGGGCTTGCGGGGAATCGTGACGGGGAAGATCCCGGGTCTCGAGACGATAGGGGTTGACTGGCGCACGCTCGGGTTTAGCTTCGGCGTGAGTCTGTTGACGGGCGTTTTGTTCGGCGCGCTGCCGGCGTTGCAAATTTCCCGAATTGATCTGAATCAAACGTTGAAGGAAGGCGGCAAGGGGTCCGCCGGCGTCGGGCGGCGCGGCCTCAGCCGCACATTGGTGATGACTGAGGTCGCGCTGGCCGTCGTCGTGCTCGTCGGCGCGGGCTTGCTCGTCAGGAGCTTTCAAAAACTGCTGCAGGTCGATCCGGGCTTTCGCGCCGACCATCTTCTCAGCCTGAAAATCGAACTGTCGCAGTCCCGTTATCGAGAAGATGAGCAGGTCAGAAACTTCTATCAGCAACTGACGTCGCGCATTCAAGAACTCCCCGGAGCGCAACAGGTGGGAGTGATTGACCGGTTGCCGTTTGCGCCGTCATTTCGTATCTCAAGATTCATTGCGGAAGGCCAGCAGCCAGAACCGGGCAAAGAACCAATCACGCAAATGAGAAGGGTGGATCATCGATTCTTCGAGATGATGGGGATCCCTCGGCGCGGCGGGCGTCTCTTTGACGAAAAGGATGTCATCGACGACAACAAGGTCATCATCAACGAAACGATGGCGCGGGGCTTCTTTCCGAATCAGGACCCTGTGGGCAAACGCATCTTTATGCATTTTGGATCGGGCAAACCCACTCCCGTCCTGATCGTCGGCGTCGTGGCCGACATCAAAGACCTCGGCCTGGACGCGGCGGTCGAGCCGACGATCTACTGGCCCGGCGTGGGGGGCGAAGCGGTCTTGTTGGCGCGCACGAATGTCGATCCGCTGAGCCTCGCTGCGGCGGTCCGCCAGGCCGCGTTGTCAATTGATCCCGCGTTGCCATTACAGCAGGCCAGAAGCGTTGAGGAAATTCTCGACGACTCACTCGCCCGCCGGCGTTTCACCCTCAATCTACTGGGCGTATCCGCGCTGCTGGCGCTACTGCTGGCTGCCATCGGCATTTATGGCGTGGTCGCGTATTCGGTCACGCAGCGCGCGCAGGAGATAGGAATTCGCCTGGCCCTGGGCGCGCAAGCGAGCGACGTGTTCAAACTTATCATTGGGCGAGGAATGGCGCCGGTGTTGCTCGGCCTGGCGTTAGGGCTGGGCGGAGCGTTCGCGCTTTCGCGGTTGATGACGCGTATTACGGCAGATCTGTTATTTGAAGTACGCGCGACTGATCCGGCGACGTTCACGGCGATCGCCTTGCTGCTGCTGGTGGTCGCGCTGCTGGCCTGCTATTTGCCAGCGCGTCGAGGGACGAAGGTTGATCCGCTTACAGTGCTCAAACACGAGTGACAAACGAGATTGGATCATTTATGTCGCGTTTCGACGCCTGAAACTCGGAGGGATGTTGAGTATGCGCTTGCGCCAAGAGCTAAGCTTCATCATTCGTCGACTCATCCATCGCCGTCGCGCCGAGCGGGAACTGGACGAGGAGATCCGCGCCCACCTGGAGATGGAGACCGAACGGAACATCGCGGACGGAATGTCGCCAAAAGACGCGCGACGAGCTGCGTGGCGCTCTTTTGGGAGTGTGGCGCTGTCGAAGGAGGATAGTCGCGCGATCTGGGGATTGGGGTCGTTGGAAATCTTATGGCAAGACCTGCGGTATGGTCTGCGGATGCTGTTGAAGAACCCTGGTTTCACGATGATCGCCGTCTCGACGTTGGGGCTCGGCATCGGCGCGAACACGGCCATCTTCACGCTGTTGGACAAGGTGTTAATTCGAACGCTGCCCGTCGAGCGGCCGGATCAACTCGTCACTTTTGTCGAAGACGCCGGCGGGGCGCCCGCGATTTTCTCTTACCCGCTGTACACCGAGCTGCGTGACCGCAATGACGTGTTGTCAGGGGTGGTCGCTTATGAGCAACGGCCCTTCAGCATGAGCGATGGGAACGCGACCGAACGGGTGATCGGGCAGATCGTCACCTGCAATTACTTTGCCGTGCTCGGCGTGCGGCCCGCGCTGGGACGCTTTTTTCTGCCGGAAGAAGATCTTACGCCCAACACGCATCCGGTCATCGTCATCAGTCACGGTTTGTGGCGGAGGAGTTTCGGCGCCGATCCGGCTGTGATCGGCAAAACGCTCAGCCTGAACGCTTACCGCTACACGGTGGTGGGCGTCGCTCCGTCGGAGTTCACGGGGACGACGCGCGGCACAGCGAATGATGTTTATGTACCGATCATGATGCATGCGCAGGTGAGCGACGGCTGTTCACTGGACAATCGCAATTGTGGATGGCTGTCTTTGATCGGCAGGCTCAAACCAGGTGTCAGTCGTCAGCAGGCGCAAGCCGCGCTGGCGACGCCGGTTGACGACGCCACAAGAACTTTTCCCAGTAAAAATGCCGATAACATTGGCGATCCGACCATAGTTTTTCTGATGGACGGAAGCCGTGGGCATACGGATCGGGTCAAAGACCTCTCGACGCCCTTGAAACTCTTGATGGGCGTGGTTGGGTTTGTCTTGCTGATTGCTTGCGCCAACGTCGCCAATCTGCTGTTGGCGCGCGCCTCGGCGCGGCGCAAGGAGATCGCCGTCCGGCTGGCTATCGGGGCGGGCCGTTGGCGCATTGTGCGGCAGTTGCTGACTGAAAGCGCGATTCTGGCGATGTTGGGCGGCGGCGGCGGCTTGCTGGTCGCATACTGGTTCACAGGTCTGTTGTTGAGATTCCAACAACAAACCAACTATGTCCCGCGCGCCCTCGATGGCAGCCTGGATGAACGGACGTTGGGTTTCACGCTGGGCCTGTCGCTCGTGACCGGGATTGTTTTCGGCCTGGCGCCCGCGCTCGTAGCGTCCAAACCTGATTTCGTCGCGGCTCTCAAAGAAGAAACGCCGGGGCTTGGGCGCGTGGCGCGGCGATTGAGTTTGCGCAATCTGCTGGTCGTGACGCAGGTAGCCTTGTCGCTCGTGGTGCTGATCGGCGCCGGTTTATGCGTGAAGAGTTTGCGAGCCTTGCAGGCGATTGACCCTGGATTTGAGCCGGCGAAGGTGGTGACCGCGTCGTTCGACCTGGGCCAGAATGGTTACAACGAAGCGCGCGGGCGGCAATTCATTGGGCGCCTCGCCGAGCGAGTCGCGGCCTTGCCCGGAGTCGAGGCAGTGAGTTTTGCGCGCATCGTGGCGTTCAGCGACGTCCCATGGGTCGGCCCTCTGATTATCGAAGGCTCCAGACCGCAGCCCGTCAATACCAACGCCATCGGCCCGAACTATTTCCAAACGCTCGGCGCCTCGCTCGCGCAGGGGCGTGAATTCACCGCGCAAGATAAGGCGGACGCGCCGCTCGTGGCCGTCGTCAATGAAGCGACGGCGCGTCGTTATTGGCCAGGACAGGAAGTGGTCGGCAAACGGATCGTTCGCGGCAGGCAGTTTGCCGAAGTGGTCGGGGTCGTCAGAAACAGCAAGGAGAAAGGCCTGACCGCGGACTCGCGCCCGGCGCTCTACCTGCCGCTGGCGCAAAACTACTTCCCGCAGCTAACGCTGCACGCGCGGACGGCGACGCCATCGCAGACGCTGCTTGCCGCCGTGCGTCGCGAAACGCAATTACTCGATCCGACACTGCCCGTGTACAACCTTCAGACCCTGGCGCAACAAAAAGACGGCTCGCTTTACACCGAACGCCTGGCGGCGGCGTTGTTGACGCTTTTCGGTTTGCTCGCATTGTCGCTAGCCGCCGTCGGTATCTACGGCGTGCTGTCTTACGCGGTTACCGAGCGCACGCGCGAGATGGGCATCCGCCTGGCGCTCGGCGCCCGTCCGCGAGACCTGATTAAGCTTGTCATGAAACAGGGCCTGATGCTGACGTTCATCGGCCTGGTCATCGGCGTGATCGCTTCCTTCGCGTTGACGCGCTTGATATCGAAGTTGCTTTACGGCGTGAGCGCTACCGATCCGCTGACCTTCATCGTGATTACACTGCTGTTCACAGTCGTGGCGATCGTGGCTTGTTGGATACCGGCGCGGCGGGCGACGCGAGTAGACCCAATGGCGGCGCTCAGATATGAGTAGTCGCCTGGTCATCAAAAAATCCCTCGATAAAAGGAGAACTGTATGAAGTATCAACTGTTGATCGTATTTTTACTCGGACTATCGCTCGCGCCCGGCGGCTCCAGAGCCGGCGCCGCCGACATCTCCGGGACGTGGGCGTTCTCAATCAGTTTAGACGGCGGCCCACAAAACTTCCCTATGACATTCGTCTTCAAACATCAGGGCGAGAAGCTCACCGGCTCTCAAACAAGTGGGTCAGGCGAGCCAAAAGTCACAGGCGCGGTGAAGGGGAACAAGGTGGAGTTCAGCGTCGAGGGCAAAAATCGAAGTGGCGAGGTGTTCAAAAACATTTTCACCGGCGTGATTGAGTCCCCGACCAAGATGTCAGGCGCCTGCGAATATCCTAAAGGGTCTGGCAAGTGGACCGCGACCAAGAAATGATGAGGCGCGCTTGACTCTCCTGTTGCGGGAGACAGTAGACTGTCCGGGTAGACATTCAAGCTGTTTCCTGAAAAGGGAGGGATCGAGATGTTTCGGATCGGAGATTTTTCCAAACTGACCCGGGTGTCGGTCAAGGCGTTGCGCTTTTACGACGAGGTGGGGCTGCTCAAACCTACCTACGTTGACCGCGACA
>DATCXQ010000767.1:0-13586 GCA_036565725.1 Blastocatellia bacterium | reverse complement strand
CCAAGGACGGACTAAGAACCAGGCACCAAGAACCAGGGCCTACTTGGTCGACTCCACCGTGTACGTGAAGTACCCAATCATCATCTCTTCCCACGTCTGGTCGCCCCAGCGCACCGCCTGCGTCGGATCGGGGTTGTATTTGTTACGGCCCGAGTTGTCATAGTGTGCCGTGAGCATCAATCGGGTTCCCTTCGGAATTGCGATCGGGCGCTTGAAGTAATATATGGTTTGCCACGAGAAGTCGTATCTGGGCACATTGAGGAGCGCCTCCGAACGGCCGTCGGGATAGAACGCCCGGACCTCCATGGCCTTGCCGCGATAGTGCATGTGCGGCGCCGCGCTGACGAGATGAATGTCATCCTTCGCCATCCAGCAAGCCGTCACTTTGTGGTTTTCCGCGCCTGGCGGAATCTGAAAATAGTGATTCGTAATCAGGCGCGTAAGCGATTCTTTTTCCGGCGGCTTTTTGGCGAAGATGAGGCCGACCATCGAGCGATCCTTTTCGACCTTGCCCGATGTCTTGGAGTAGTGGAGATTCAAGACGATCTTCGACCCGGCGGGAATTCTCTTGACGGTACCGGGTTCCAATCTCATGACGCTCGTTCCCGGAACAAACCCGCCGAGCCATGCCCCCCAAGTACGTTGGCCGCCTCCGTCAGGACGATCGCCGCCTCCGCCACTCTGAAGCCCACAGCCGTCGTCGTAGACCGGGACATCCGGCTTCAGCCGTATCACAAAACCCTCACGCTGAAAGATCGAATCCTTTGCCGCCTGGAGACGCAGACGCTCGCTTTCCTCCCTGGTCAGTTTCTGCTGCGGACCGCTTCCCGGCGGCGGCGGCACGATGAAGACATTGATGTGATGAACGATGCGACGATTGCCGGGGCGAGTCTCTGCTATCTGCACATACTTGTCTTCGGTGAACCCAGGGTCAATTTCGAAGAAGTGATACTCATCCGGCCCCGTGGCCTCGAGAGTGAACTCTTCCGGCATCTGCAGGATCAAGTCCGGCTTGCCGATTTTCCACCCTTCGACAATCTCAGGCTGTGGCGGCAGGTCACGCAGATCGCCTTCGGGCGCCTGGGCATCGACCCAGACTTTGATCGTCTCGATCTCGGCTTCGGTCAAGCGACGGTCGTTCGAGAAATGCCCCGTGCTCGGATCGGCGTGCCAGGGCGGCATCTCGCGGCTGACAACTTTTTCGCGAATGGACCTGGCCCAGGGGCGCGCGTCTTTGTAACTAAGAAGCGACATCGGAGCCGACTCGCCCGGACGATGACAATCGGCGCAGTTTTTGAAAAAGATCGGCGCGACGTCTTTGCTGAAGGTGACATTCTTCGCCGGCGGTTTTGTTTCGTTTGCCCGGCTCGCGGGCAACGCGAATAAAACCGTTCCTGCAAGGAGCGCCAGGGCAATGGTAATAAGGCATGTTCTTTTCATAACTCATCCTTTCACGAATTCAACAGGCTGAATTGGCGCTGCAGACGCGCAGCTTATCGAAGTACACGAATTTGCGCCGGCGACTCGCCGGCGGCGCCCCACGAAGCATCCCATTTCTTCGGCGAGTCGTCGGCGCAAACCTACGCTTCCCCAGATTGAAGACCATAGCGTCTTCGCAACGGCGACAGCGTGGCATTTTCAGAAATTCGCGAAGTCAGATTGAAGTAGTGGAGCGATGGGAGGAACTGGCGCGACGACGCCAGGAAGAGTTTGGCGCAACAGACCTCAGAGAAGCCCGGGCGTCGCTGGAAGAACTCTGTTGAGGATCACAAACATTGCTATTTCCCAGTCACAAACGCGAGCGTGAAATCACGGTTGAATTCATTTACAGAACGGGGATTCTGTTTGAACCCCGTTTCAAGCCGTACGCGGTCGCGGACGTAAGCGAAAAGTTCTCCCGCCGTAATGAAAGAATCGGCGTTCGAGTCGGCTCGTCCGCGCAGACCTTCGAGCAGCGAGTGGGTGAAGACTCCGTGGCCGCCTCCCCATCGTTTGTTCTCATACGAAAGCTCGTTGACGTCCGAAGAGGTGAGCGTCGCGCGCCCTTCCTCTTTGAAAAGCTTCGCCGAGTAGAGATTGATCAGGTTGTTTTCGAAGCCGCGCGCGCCCGTCGGCTGCGCGCCTCCAAGGCCGGCGCTGTGACAGGTGTCAATGAAGACCACCGCCCGCCTGGCGCGCGCCAGATTGAGTTTCTCCTGCAAAATCGTCATCGGCAGCGCAGTGCGCGGCAGGTCGGCGACCCTGGTGTCATGCAGAACGTAATAGAGGTTCTGTGGCGCGTAAGGGTCAGGCCCCCCGTGCCCGGCGATGAATAAGAGGATCAGGTCGTCCGGCCCCGCTTGCGACAGGATGCGGTCGAGCGCGGCGGTCACGCCCTCGACGGTCGCCTGCTCGTTCTCCAGGTAAAGAATGTCATCCGGCTTGAAACTTCCTCCTTCGGGCCGCCGTAGAAAATCGCGCAACTCTCGCGCGTCGGCGTCCGCGAATTGCAGATCGCTGACTCTC
The DNA here is from genome assembly GCA_036565725.1 of Blastocatellia bacterium. Taxonomy (GTDB): domain Bacteria; phylum Acidobacteriota; class Blastocatellia; order RBC074; family RBC074; genus JAJVID01. The sequence goes on along the minus strand of DATCXQ010000767.1, from coordinate 11,081 downwards.
TCATCGCGGTAACGCGACACGCCCACGATTAGCGCGAATTTTCGGCCGGCGAACCCTCCGTCGGGCGGCGGCAGAGGCCTGGGATTGAGCGGAAGCGTGAGGCGGGTCAGATTGCCGGCCGCGTCTTTCGCCTCGACGACCAGGGCGGAGACGGCGTCTCCGATGGCGACTGCGCGCTCGAAGGCGAACGACGCCGCCGCGGTTTTAGTGAATATCGGGACGAGCAGGCGCGAGCCGGTCGCCGGCGTGAGCGCCGCGGGCTGGCCGTTGACGGTGACGCTCGCCACGACGCCCGAATCATCGGTCACGACGCCTTGCGCGATCACGCTTCCGGTCAAGCGCCGCGCGAGCGCGCCGCCGCTCGGATTCGTCAGGTAGACGGTCGGCGGTTGACGGTCGGCGCCTTCGTTCACGGTCGCGGTTTCAATCGTCGCGCCGGCGAACCGCGCCGGATCGTTATTCGCCCCCGTGCCGGCGAGCAACACATAAGAGGCGTAGTAGGAACTGCCCGCCCCGTCGACCGCCTGAATCTCGACGACGTTCCTGCCCGGGCGAAGTTTGAAGCGCGGATATTTGTCCAAATCCAACGTCACCAGGATGTGATCGTTGCGATCTCTTCCGGGCGTTTGGATCACGACCGCCGCTTCCCCGTTGACCTTCGTGTATATTTTCCCGTAGTTGATCGCGTCCGCATACGGCTTCCGCACGCGCAGGCGCAGCTTATGGAGATTGCTCGTTGGAATGTTTACTTCCGGCTCGGTGATCGGCGTCGCGCCGACGTCCGGCAATTCGAGCGAGAATGGCGCGCGCAACGACGCATCCTGGCCGCCGGCCGCCCGGATGAACGACATACGATCAGACGGCGTCGCCAGTAATATAGTCATGGTCAGGAACAGAAAAAAAACGAATCGGTTTTCGCGCATAGGGAAGACTATCAGCCGCCGCAACACAACGCAGTACATAGGTAATCAGAGATCAATGACTTCCGAAATAATTTTCCAGTTACCTGGGGGGTGAAGATTGGGCGCGATCCTATCATCGACTCGCATAAGATTCTCTGTCTGCCGGTCCTTTAGCTCGCAAAATAAGATAGGCCCTTCATAAGGGGCGGCCAACAGCAAAATACGATCGCCATGAAAAAAATAGAGTTCATCAGCCGGATAAAGTTCGTCAGAGATTCTCCAGGCCGTATTTTCCACTTTGCGCATGAGGTCATGTAACTCTTTCGAGTATTCAAATAAGCCGAATTGACTTTCTCTGACAGCCTGTTTCGAATGTATGCTTTGCCAGCTTATGAAAACATTTCCACACCCGACATAGGGCGGTTGCCAATCTGAAAAACATCGAATTTTTGAAACATCCGCAGTTCCTTCGATCCCGCTGAAACCAATACTCGAACAGTTCATAAGAACGAAACGATCTAGTATGGCGACCCAAAGGTCTTGCGGTAAGAAATCCCAATCATCGCCGTCGTTCAGGTTCATTTGCAAAGCTGCTGTGAACATTGAGGGAGCCCCCTTATCTCCAATTTGCAGTTGCTGCGCGGCTGACGGATGAGACAGCCGCGCAGTCGATTGCGAAATGAAGTTAGGGTTTACGCGGCTTCGTGGGCGTCTGCTGAACCGGCGCCGGAGTAACCGAGGCCGGTGTGACCGTGACCGGGGCCGGGGCGGGGGCCGGCGGAGGCGCCGAAGTCGTGAGGCCGCCCTGGATTCCTATCGGGTCAATGTTCTTCGTGGAGATGTTCAGCGCCGGACGCGCCACCCAGTCGATCTCGCCGACCTCTTGCATGTAATCGTAAATCACGTCCATGTTGGCCGGCAGCCTTCCGCTGTTTTGGCGCTGGTAGACCGAGACATAATCCTGCAGGCTGGAGATGATCTCACGCGATTGCGCAGTGTCCCTGGTTTCGATCAAGGCGAGCGCGCGGTAAAGATGTGGCTCGGCTATAACGCGGCGCTTGTCCAGCTCGATAGCCTTGACGAAGGATGACAAAGCGCGTTGTTTTTCCACCGGGGTTCGCGCCGTCAGCTTAAGAACCTTCCCGTAGTAGAAGTGAGTGAAAGGGTCGTTGGAGCGGATCGCCAGCGATTCTTCCAGATTGTCGCGGGCCATCTGGAACATGTCGTAATAGAGAGCGCGCAAGCCGTTGTCGCGTTTGAGTTCGGCCATCACCGTCGCGAACTCCGCGCTGCTGCCGATCAATTCGCCGGCCTCGATCTTGGCCTTGATCGCCGCGGCCATCGGCCCGCTGGCCAGGGCTTGCCTGGCCACGGCTTGCCCGGCGGCGGCGCGTTCGGCGCTGAGCGCCTTGCCTCTATCCGGCTCCTTGCCTGCGCCGGCGTTCGCGACTAGCGTCTGGCGCTGCTCCTTGAGATCGAGCGCGCCGACAAAAAGGTTTCTGGAAGCGAGGTTGTTGAAACCGGTGAGGACGGTGTTCACCTCCTGAATTCGATCGAGGACGCGCGAACCCTCTCCCATGAATCCCAGGCCCGCGCGCGAATCAGACTGCGATGCGCGCTGCAGCGTGGCGTAGAATTTAGGCGCTTCGCGCGGATCGTAGTCGCGCTCGAACATGTATTTCAGGCCGAGCTGGTCGGCCTCATCCTCCTGCTGCTTGTCCCACGAAACGACGGCATCCGGGGAGAGCAACTTGAGAACCGTCGGCACACCAACCGCGACGAGGAGCCCCGTCGTCACCCCCTTGCCGAACGAGTTGGTAGAGCCGCCGACAATGGCGCCCGCGCCCATACCGATAACGGCGCCGAGGATCGCTCGCTTCTTTTCTTGCTTCTCGTAGTAGCGATGTATTCCGCGCTCGACTATTACGTCCTCGCGCCAGTGGTCCTTCTCGACGTGAGCCACCTCGTGGCCTAGAACGTAAGCCAGTTGCGCTTCGTTATCGATCATCGAAAGCAGCCCCGACGAGATGTAGATCGTGCCGGTCGAAAGCGCGCGGGCTTCCGGTATCGGATTGAGCGTGACTTTGAAGCCGTAGAGTTTCTTTGAATCCTTGGGCACTATCAATTGGCCTACCCGGTTGACGTAATCCTGCACGAGCGGATTGTCGTAGAGCGTGTCCTCGACTTTAAGCTTGTCGCCGGTGCGCGTGTCCTGGTCGTCCTGACTATCACGAGTGTTCGTGAAGTATGCCAATTCGCTATGCTCCCGCCGTTTCTGGCGATAGGACTCATCGACTTCCTCGCGGAACAACGCGTCTTCGGCGTAAAGCTTCTCGCTGAATTGCTTGATTTTTTGGTATTCGCGCTCCTGTTTTGACTGCTTTTTAGGGTCCTGGGTGGGTTGTGACAAGCCGACGGTCCCGGGCGCGGCGAGGACGCTGAAAGCGATCGCGATGAAAACAGCGCATAGCGAATGGCAGATCAACCTGAACATAAATACCTCCTGGTGAATGGCAAAAAGTGAATTTGATTTGCGCGGCGGCGAGGCCGGCGCCGCCTAGCGCAACCAAGTTTTCAAAGTCGGGACTTCGGGGCGGGAATAAGGAAATCAAGATGTTTAGCGCAACACGAACCTGCATGTCCTGAACGGACTCTCAAGAAAGGCCGAGCCGGTTACAAACGAGGCGCAAGCAGCCCTCAAAGAGTCTCCGTCAAAATGCCGCCAGTAAGCCCTGTAGGATCCGCAGCGCCCTGGGGCGTGAGTGGTAATCTCTCCAAACCCCTGTCCTAAAACCAACTCTCAGTTTGATGGGTATCTAAAGGATTTACAGCTGAGTCTATGCCGCTAAGCCTTTTGTTTTCGCCTAAACCGAGAATTGCTGGGTGGTAGACTAATGGCCCTTAGCCCGGACAATCGCCGAGAAAGCGCGAACCTATATGTCCAGAAACTTATCATCGAACTAAATCAAATCACGCAACGTGGGGAGACCGGTACAGCGCCCAAGCGGCTGACCGAGGAGGCAGCCGCTTGCCTTAGCGCGCGGCGCTGTACCGGTCTTGCGTGGTTTGATTTAGAGCAATGACTTCAGCAAACAAACCCGTCCGCGGTGGTTTCGTCCACGCAAACAAGTCTCAAAACATAGTGCGAAACCAAGGAACAAAATTTCGTGAAAATCAGATTCCAGTCAAAAAATTTCTGCCAGCGTGATCCCCGGCGCGGAGATCGCCAGATCAAGGCCGAGAGCAGTAAGCGCCACGGGGAACCATCAGAAACTATGCTTCAAAGCAAACTGAAAGTCGCGCGGTTCTCCGGAGTCGAAACCTCCCACAATTTGATCGAACCGGCCATAAAATCCATTGAAGCCAGCAATCGCCCGTCGGGGCTGAAAGTCACGTTGGACGCGGACCAGGAGACGCCGATCTGCAATATCAACTCGGGCCCCGCGGCGCGCGGCCCCGATGCTTCGGCCGTATTTGCTCTCGGGTCTCTTCGATGAAGATTCGCTGCTGTGTATGGAAGTTTTGCGATGGAAATCGCTGTGGGCGCCTGCTCCCCTTGGCGCCCACAGCGGCGAGGCCACGTGTCCCTATGGCCATCGCCAAGCTCGTCCCTGATCATCGTTTCGGCCACCGGGCGCAACCTTTGCGACCTTTGCGCCTTTGCGTATGAGCGAGAACCCGGGCTGTGAGGCAATTTTCTCGCAAAAGCGCAAAGGGTGGCCGAAACGATGATCACAGCCCTAGAAAACGAGACACTGTATCCTGTCGAGGTTTGGTCCGCCGGCGGCTGTGGTGGAGGTAAACCGCACGTTGCGGAAACCTGGGGCTAGGCCGAGTTGTATGACCAGCAGTTGAGATCTGTAAGTCGTCCACGATCCGGTCGGCGGGAAGTCATACGAACCGACGACAGTTCCATTGAGCGTTATATTGCAAGGGCGATTGACATTACTCCCATTGGCGTAAGTGACGAAGAATGACCGAGCCGGGTACACGTTCTGACCCTGCGTAAACCCGTTATGATTCACCTGAAATTCGACAAAAGAGCCGGCGACATCTCCGAAACTCGCATAACCGGTCCCGAAAAAGCCCGGGGAATTCGAAGCGACCGTGGCCCCGCCGCCCAGCGTGGCGCTTTCAGCTTCGTAGTTGGGCGAAGCCGCGGCGATATCGATAAATTCATTCCCGTCGTCAGGCATCGTCACACCATAAGTAAGAACGTCTTGTACGCTCCCTGCCGGGGCGGCTGGATTGATCCTGTTTAGGTCGATGGTAAAGAAGGTCCGACCACTTACGCCGTAAAGTGTATTTTGAAAAACCGGCGGCATGCCGGTTCCAGCGGGGATAGAGTAGATGTCAATGTCAGCGGTCGAGCTGACGTTGACCCGTTGGCCGGTGGAAGTTGCGAAGAAGCCGGAGTCGGTGGCAACGACGAGGGGGCCGAGCGTCTGCAACACGCCTCCGCCCGTGGCCGAACTGCCGCCGGGAGTCGCCGGCTGGATCGTTACGAGCGTGTCCAGGTCGTAATCGATCGCGTAGAAACGAGTGGCTGTCGCGCCGATGCCGTTGTTGTTGTATGTTCCGGCGGAGATGTGCGGGGCGACGTTCTTGTTGACGTCATTCGGATCGTAAGAGAGCGCGGTCTGGATCGCCATCGCGTTCAGGTTGCCGCCCGAATTGACTACCGCGTAATTCAGACGGTCGCTTCCGATCAAACGCAGCGCGTTGACGACCGGGTTGAAATCAGCCAGCGACTGTACCCCTGAAGGAAAGCGGGTCGTCAGGTCGCTGACCTTGGTGACGTTCCCCAGCCCATTGGGGGTCAGGTTAATGGTGTAGATAGTCCCGGTGTCGGTCAGAGCGTAGAGGGCTGTGTTTTTCCCATCAGCCGGGCGGAAATCGATTCCGATCAAATTGCCGTTGGCCTGTGTGACACGAACCAGCCGCGTGAAGCTGGTCGCGCCAGGCCAGAGGACAAGAATAGTGTTATTGGAATTCAGGGCATAAATGGGTGTTTGCGACATAATGACGCCCCCTTGCGCGGCGGCGAGCGTCGTCGATGAACTTGCGGCCGCGGGTATGGCGGCAGCTATGTTAGGCTGGCTGTGCGCGCTTTCGGCGTTGACCGAATGCCCGCGCGTCAGACCGTAGGTCAACGTAGCTCCCAGAGCCAGCGTGATAACTGTTATGGTGGTAAATGTCTTTTTCGTGTTTAGTCTTTTCATACGTCTTTGCCCTTTGAGGGAGCGAGAGGTTTGATTAGTTGAGGGGCGCTTCATGAGATTTATTGCTTGAATGCGCGGTTAAGTAGGCGAAAAATGAGGTTTCGACCAATAACCACGCGCCTCTTCACTGTTTCAGGTTGGCGCCAGTCGGGGCCTCGGCGTCGATGCGCCGTAGACTGTCCAGCCTGCGAAGGTCTTCCCAGGCAGGAGACTGGGGAGACCTCTAATCCAGCGATGCGTCGCCTGGGGTAACCTTTCAACGCAACGCTCCATAACGTATTGAAAGTTGGGCGCCAAAGCCCGTCGCCTCACTGCGGAAGCGCGAAGGAAGAGCGAAACTGCTTAACACGGTTGAAGATGATGACGCCTCAGAGCGGCGATTGAAGGAGAGACTAGTGGTAGGCGGCGAGGCGCGGTATATCACCAATGATAATGCCCGGCGCAAAGTTCAGCCGGGCGTAAGATGCAAACGTCTTGGAATTTCAATGGTTTCGGCCCGAGGCCAGGCTGGTGTATCAATGCTGATATAGTGATCTGAGCTATTATCATGAGATAAAGGTTGAGCGTCAGTGACCTTCAGAAAGACAGAGAGACGGAGCGACAGAGTGATAAAGAAACGGTGAGATTCAAGCGTTACTGTCGCCTCTTCTCTCCGTCTCTCTGCGCCTCCGTCCCTCCGTCTCTGCGGTCCCTCCGCCCCTTCGTCCCTCTGGGAACTCTATGAGCCCTAGAAATTGAAATATATCCTGTCGAGGTTCGGCCCGCCCGTGTTTGTGGAGGTTATCCGCAAACTGTGGAAGCCTGGGCCCGTGCCGAGGTTTGCGAGCGCCAGGGCCGTAGAGTAATTCGTCCACGATCCGGTCGGCGGGAACCTCACTACACTGAAGGCAGATCCATCGATCTCTATAGTGCAAACGCGCTCGACATTACTCCCATTTGCGTAAGTGAGGTTGAATGCCAATAGGCCCACGTTCTGATTCACCTGAAATTCGACAGAGCTGCCGGGGCTGTCTCCGAAACTCACATAACCGGTCCCGCTAAACCCCGGGAAATTCGAAGCAATGGTGGCCCCGCCGCCCAGCGTAGCGTTTTCAGCCTGGTAGAAGCTCGGAGCCAAAGCAATATCAATGATGTTATTCCCATCGTCAGGCATCGTGATACCCCGGGTAACAATGTTTGCCACGCTTCCCGCCGGGACGTTTGGATTTACCCTGGATAGGTTGATGGTAAATAACGTCTGGCCGCTTACGCCGTAGAGAAAATTAGTGAAAGGCGACATCGGGTCTCCACTGAGGATAGTGTGGATGTCGATGTCAGCGGTCGAGCTGATGTTGACCCGTTGGCCGGTTGGAGAGACTAGAGGACCGAGCGTCTGCAACACGCCTCCGCCCGTGGCCGAGCTGCCGCCGGGAGTCGCCGGCTGGATCGTTAGGAACGTGTCCAGGTCATAATCGATCCCGTAGAAACGAGTGGTCGCCGCGCCGACGATGTTGGAGTCGTACGTTCCGGCGGAGACGTGCGGGGTGACGCCACTGTTGACGTCATTCGGATCGTAAGAGAGCGCGGTTTGGATCGCCATCGCGTTCAGGTTGCCGCCCGAATTGACTACCGCGTAATTCAGACGGTCGCTTCCGATCAAACGCAACGCGTTGACGACCGGGTTGAAATCCGCCAGCGACTGTACCCCTGAAGGGAAGCGAGTTGTCAGGTCGCTCACCTTGGTGACATTGCCCAACCCGTTGGCGGTCAGGTTAATAGTGTAGATAGTCCCGGTGTCGGTCAGAGCGTAGAGGGCTGTGTTTTTCCCGTCACCCGGGCGGAAATCGATCCCGATCAAATTGCCATTGGCCTGTGTGACACGGACCAGCCGCGTGAAGCTGGTCGCGCCCGGCGGTAGGACAAGAATAGTGTTATTGGAATTCAGGGCATAAATGGGTGTTTGCGGCATAGTGATGCCGCCGGTTTGCGCGGCGGCAAGCGTCGTCGATGAACTTGCGGCCGCGGGCATAGCGGCAGATATGTTACTCTGACTGTGCGCGCTTTTGGCGTTGACCGAATGCCCGCGCGTCGGACCGTAGATCAACGAAGCCCCCAAAACCAGCGTGATAACTGTTATTGTGGTAAATGCCTTTTTCGTGTTTGGTATTTTCATACTTTCTGCCATTTCAGGGAGCGAGAGGTTTGATTAGTCAAGGAGCATTTCATGAGATTTATTGCCTGAATGCGCGGTTAAGGAGGCGAAATATGCGGTTTCGACCAATAACCATGCGCCTCTTCACTGTTTCAAGTTGGCGCCAGTCGGTCGCCTCGACTTCGAAGCGCCGGTAGGCTGTCCAGCCTGCGGAGGTTTTCCCAGGTAGGCGCCTGGGAAGACCTCCAATCAAGGGATGCGTCGCTTGGCTTAACCTTTTAACGCTCTATAACGTATTGAAATTGGGGCGCCAGAGCCCGGCGCCTCACGGCGAAAGCGCGAAGGAAGAGCGAAACTGCTTAACCCGATTGAAGATGACGACGCCTCAGGCGGTGATTGAAGGAGGCGCTAGTGGTAGGTGGCCGCAGGCGCGGTATATCACCGATGATAATGTCCGGCGCAAAGTTCAGCCGGGCGTAAGACGCAATCGTCTTGGAACTTCATCGGTTTAGTCGCGTAGCCAGGGCAGTGTATCTATGCTGATATAATGATCTGAGCGAATATCATGATCTGTAGCTCGCCGGAGTGGCTTTCCGCCGCGCTCACTTCTTGAGCGGCGCTTTTGGCTTCAGCTTGCCTATCAACCATTCGATTTCGGCCCTTAGTCCTAGTTCGTTAATAAGACGGTGGAGGTTGGGCGGTTTGATGCCTAGCAAGCCGGCGGCCTCGCTCAGGTTGCCCCTGGCCCGGTCGATAGCCTCATGGATCACCCGTTTTTTAGCCGCTTCGGCCGCTTGTCTGGCGACCCGATTGATGTCGAGGTCGGGAGCGCCCGTGAGTGGAGCCAGGGCGCGAATCTCTTCGGGCAGGTCCCCCGGCGCGATGAATTCAGGCGCCTCCGTCGATCCTGCATCGTGGCGCAGCGCCGCATAGTAAATGGCGCTCTCCAATTCGCGCACATTGCCCGGCCAATGGTAGCTTTTCAAACAGGCGAGGGCTTCCGGAGTAATCAGCGTCACGGGCGGTTGGCGTTTCGCGCCATATTTCCTGGCGAAGTGCCGGGCGAGCAATTCAATATCTTCCCGACGCTCCCGCAGCGGCGGCAAGGTTATTGGGTAGACTTTGAGCCGGTAATAAAGGTCTTCGCGGAACGCGCCGGCCTTGATGGCGGTCTCCAGGTCGCGATTTGTCGCGGCGAGCACTCGGACGTCCACCTGTATCGAGCGTGTGCCGCCGAGTCGCTCGAATTCAGGTTTGACATCAGAGTCCACAGGCAACACTCGGAGCAGCTTGGCTTGCAGCGACAGGGGCAACTCGCCGATCTCATCGAGGAAGATCGTGCCGCCGTGCGCCGCTTCCAGCTTGCCTTTCCTTACTTGTTTGGCCGCCCCGGTAAAGGCGCCCGGTTCGTGGCCGAAGATCTCGCTCTCCAGCAGCGCTTCCGGGATCGCCGCGCAGTTGATTGCTATAAAGCGCTGACCGCTGCGCCGGCTGCGGTCATGGATGGCGCGGGCCACCAGTTCCTTACCCGTGCCACTCTCCCCGAGGATCAAGACGGTTGCGTCCGAAGACGCCACTTTGGCAATGTTCTCATATACCTCGGTAATCTTCTGGCTCTCACCGATGATACGGCGCTGAGACTGCAGTTCGGCCCCGAGCCGCCGAGTCTCCTGCTCCAGCCATTCGGCGCGCCAAGCTTTTTCCAACGCATTGGCGGACAGGTCGGCGATGGCCGTCACCATGTCTATGTGATGGTCGTCGAAGCCGCGCTGATCGTCGGCCGTCAGATAGATGACGCCGAGCGCCTTTCCATCGGCGATCAGCGGGACGACGAGCAACCACTGTGGCGGAGCGCCGTCGGTGAAAAGCATCGGACGACGTTCATATCGCGCCTGTTGGATGGGCAGGCGTTTAACTTGAATTGGGGCTTCCGTCGCCGGCTGCCGAGACTTGACCGCTTCTTCGGTCAACTCTTCAGCATCGTCTGTGAAACGAAGAAGAACCCCTCGTTCGGCGGGAACGATCTCAAAAATGGATTTGAGCAAATGCATCGCGAGCGCGTGGGGCTGGCGGACGGCGTTGATCGCCCGGCTGATCTTCAGCAATTCGTTCAGGTCGCCGGCGAGAGAAGCGGACGGCGGCAGCGCAGCTCCTACTTTCTCCGGGTCCAGATAGAGTACGTCTTCCAGCCGACGCCGGGCGCCGGCGCCGATGGTCGTGCTGGCGTCACTAAACCGCACGAAGCTCGCAGGTTGTGAAATTTCGCCCTCGTCGAGCAAAAAAATGAAGACGGAATCACCTATGGTGAGATGATCGAAATGCGCTAACGAGCGTTTCTTCACAGGCTCGTCATTGACAAACGTGCCGTTGGTGCTCTGGTCCTCGACCACGAATTGATCTCCGACCTTGCGGATCACGCAATGTTGCCGTGACACCAGATCGCCGCTGAGGCGCAGTTGATTGGTCGGCGCGCGCCCGATATAACATTCGTTCTCATCCAGGATCACGGTCATGCCCTTCGACAGGCCGGTTAACCCTATCAGCTTAGGAGACATCTTTTTCCGTTCCACCTACTAGATCGGATTGCAAATCAATGTATGGCGCGCTGATGTGAGTGTACGGATCAGTACCGCGAGCGGTACTGATCCAGCGAACCTTCCCGTACATAAATCGCCAACTGATCTAGGTAAACTAAGTTGTTTGGTGTTTGTATAAATCAGAATAAGTGATCTCGACACATCCAAAGGAATTACAACCATCAGAGGAGAGCGTATAGAATACCGGCTTCATCCGGCAGGGCTTGAGTTTCAAGCCCTGCCGGATGAA
>DATCXQ010000765.1:0-5124 GCA_036565725.1 Blastocatellia bacterium | reverse complement strand
GCCGCAGAGCACAGAGAGCACAGAGAAATCACTATGTCCTCTGTGCTCTCTGTGCTCTCTGTGCTCTGCGGCGCCTATGGTTCAAATGATTTGTTCAATGACACGCCCGCCGAAATCGGTCAACCTTTCGTTTCGGCCGTTATGTAAATAAGTCAGCTTCATCTGATCGAGTCCGAGCAGATGAAGGATCGTCGCGTGGAAATCGCGCGGATGGTAACGTTCGCCGACGGTCTTGTAGCCGATCTCATCGGTTTGACCGATGGCCTGGCCCCCTTTGACGCCGCCTCCAGCCATCCACATCGTGAAGGCGGTCGGGTTGTGGTCGCGGCCCTTGCCGTTCTCGGAGACAGGCGTGCGCCCGAACTCGGTCCCCCAGATGACCAGCGTCGAATCGAGCATCCCGCGCCCTTTCAAATCCTTCAACAATCCGGCGATGGGTTTGTCAGTCCACCGGCACATCTGCCCGTGATTCGCGACCACATTATCGTGCGCGTCCCACTGCACGCTGACCGGACCGCCGCCTGAAAAGAGCAGGACGAATCGCACGCCTCGTTCGACAAGGCGCCGCGCGAGCAGACACCGCCCGCCGAATTCAGCCGTCTGTGGGTCGTCGAGGCCGTAAAGATTCTTCGTCTCCCTGCTCTCCTTGCCCAGGTCAACGGCTTCTGGCGCATGCTGTTGCATGCGGAATGCAAGCTCGTATGAAGAGACGCGCGCGGCCAGCTCCGTGTCGTCCTCGCGAATCGACATCTCGTTCATCCGCCGCATGAAATCGAGCATCCGTCGCTGCTGGGCGCCGCCGATCTCTTTCTGAGGAGTGAGGTGAAGGATCGGCGTCGCTCCGCTTCTAAAGACCGTTCCCTGATGAACCGCCGGCAGAAAGCTCGCGCCCCACATAGGCGCGCCGCCTTCGGGCAGTCCTTCGGGTTGCGTCATGACGCAGTAGGCCGGAAGGTTTTCGCTCTCGCTGCCCAGGCCGTAAGTTACCCAACTGCCCAACGAAGGATGCGACGAGAGCACGCGCCCGCACATAATCTGATACATCGCGGGCGCGTGGACGAAGCTCTCGGTGTAACACGACCGGATGAACGCGATGTCGTCAACGCGCGTTGCCAGATGAGGGAAGAGGTCGGAGACCTCTATCCCCGATTGGCCGTACTTCTTGAACTTCCATGCGCTGCCCATCAACGGCGTCCCGGGTTTGATGAACTGGCTCTTGATCTCGCCGAAAGACGGCGGCAGTTGCTGTCCCGTAAGCCTGTCGAGCGTGGGCTTCGGGTCGAAAGTCTCCATCTGGCTCGGCCCGCCGACCATAAACAGGAAGATCACGGCTTTGGCCTTCGGCTCGAAATGCGGCCGCTTCGGCGCGAGCGGGTTGAAGAGTTTACGATCCTTACCGGCGTCCAGCGCTTTCGCGTCGCGCGCGAGCAGATAGGAAAGCGCGAGCGAACCGAACCCGTTGGCCGCGTTGGCGAGAAAATCGCGGCGGCCGGCGCATGCCGGAAAGTGCGGAAGGCGATTTTTCATGATCTCCCGGGTCACCTTGAGGAAGCGATTGTCACTCGCGACAAGGTTGATGAAACGCCGTTGTACTTATCCACGATCAGGATGTCTAGCGTCTGGCCGGACAATCCATCCAGTTTATCCGACGATAAATTCAGGTTTCCGGCTCCGTCCGTGTACGCCCCGGCCTCGATGTATCTGACCACCTCGTTCCTGTTGAGGAACGTCACACTGTAGTAAGCCCTCGAATTGAACCTGCCGTCGAAGGTAAAAAACATTGAGTGATGCACGTTTTTCAGCGCGCGCAGAAATGTGTCGCACTCCTCGTCCTCGGACGAGGGTTGAAAGACGACGCAAGAACGCAGCGTGCCCAACAACCTGTTTGTATAAGCCTGGAAGACGCGAACATCCACGACGTACCGCCCCGTGGGACTTGCGTCGCCGAAGTGGAAAGAGTCATCGAGCGAGATCATCTGGAACGCCTTCAAGCTCTCCAATATAGGACCTGCCTGCCTTTCGATCTTCTTCTCAACTTTCTTCTTCTTGACCTTGCCATCTTCGTCCTTCTCTTCAACGGTCTCGTTGAAGCGGTAAGAGACCTGCGTGTAGAAACGCTCGTTGATCAATTCGAGCGGTAGAAGTTCGACTTTGAGTCGATCGCCGGATTGAAAATTGTTGCCGTTCGTCCTGACGGCCACTTTGCCGTCAAACCATTGCGCTTTCGTTTCCTGTGAGAATCCGATCGCGAACAGGACCGTTGCTAACAAAATCAAGAATCGTTTGGTCATGTCTCCCCCTCTCATTTCAGATAAACAAACTCGTTCAAATTCATCGTCGCCAAACACAAATCAACCCACGCCGCCGCCGTCGCCTCATCAACGCCCTTCGGCGAATCTTGCAGCTTCGACGCCGTTTCTCCGCGGGCGATGCGGTCACGAATAACCGCCGCCTGCCCTCTCAGGAAGTTTTGCGTTAATCGTAATTCGTCCAACCGCGGCTTGCGGGCAAGCGTAAGCTCATAGAGCCTCGAAATCATCGCGCGCTCATCGGCCCCGGCCTCTTTGAACAAACGCTGGGCCAACTCGCGGCCCTGTCGCAGCATAAATTCGCTGTTCATCAGAGTCAGCGATTGCAGCGCGTGGACGCTGACCTGACGCGCGCCGCACACGCCCATCAGATCAGGCGCGTCGAAGGCCACCAGCAGCGGCAACCGCACATTGCGTTTGCGGATCAGGTAGAGGCTGCGGCGCGCGTGCTGTCGCGGGTCGGGGTGGACGGGCCACAAATTGTCCGGTTCGTATTCGGTGAAGATCGTGTCGTAGACTTCCGGTTCCAGCGGAACCTTGATGGACGCCCCCCCCAATTGTTCGGCCGACTGCTCGGTTAGCTCGCCGCTGACCGCGAGGACCGCGTCGCGTACCGCCTCGGCGTCCAGACGCTGGCGATTCATCCGCCACAACAATTTGTTGTCCGGGTCAACTTTCGCTTTCGCGTCAGCCTCTCCTGAAGAAGGCCCCGACGATTGCTGATAGGCGTTCGACAAAACAATCAGCTCATGCATCCGCTTCAAGCCCCAACCTTTTGATTGCGGATTCGCCCCGTCGCCCACGCTCCATGTCGGATTCATAAACTCGACCGCCAGCCAATCCAGCAGTTCCGGATTCGTGGGCTGTTGGCCGTTGCGGCCGAAATCGTTCGGCGTGGCGACGATGCCGCGCCCGAAGTGGTAATGCCACAGACGGTTCACCATTACCCGAGCGGTCAACGGATTGTCCGGCCTTGTAAGCCATCGCGCGAGCGCCAGCCTGCGCCCTGACGATTTGAACTCGCCGATTTGAACAGGCTCGATCTCTGCTTCGGGCAGCGCGTCCTTGGGCAGCGTCACCCCCGGAAATCGCGGGCGGACTTCATCGCCGAGCCGGTTCGGATCGCCGCCTTTCAAGATATTCATCGGCGGCGTCGGATTGAGCGTGTCGGCCACAGCCAGAGCCTTGGGCAAAGGGTCGGGCGCGTACAATTCGATGCCGTGCATCTGCCGGCGCAGCGCGGCGCGCCTTTCGCGGTCTTCGGGCGAGAGCGAAGCGACCAATTCATTCCATTTGATCTCCAGCATGCTCTGCGCCTCTTTGGCCAGGCGCTTCTCTTCATCGCTGCGCGATTTCTCTTCTTTGGCCAGGGCGGCGGCGAACCGCTGTTCGAGCATTGCTCGTTTCGCCGCCGCCAATTTCTCCTTGTACGGCTTCTCAATCACCGCAATCTGATCGAGGATCGGTTTGAGTTTCTCCTTGTGCGCTTTGGCCGCCGCCAGGTAAGCCTGCTCCTGCTCTTTCGTCGGGCGTTTGAAGTCGTGGTTGTCTGACGCTGCGAAGAAGGCCTGCAAGCGATAGAAATCGGCCTGCGGGATCGGGTCGAATTTGTGATCGTGGCAGCGCGCGCAGCCAACAGTCAGCCCCATAATTCCGTTACCCACGCCGAACATCACCTCGGTCAACCACTCCTGGCGATTGACGGCGATGTCCTGATTGCCCGCCACCACGTGCTGCGGCCCCGCGCGCAGGAAGCCGGTCGCGACGCGCATCTCGAAACTGTTCGGGTCAAGTTCGTCGCCCGCGATTTGTTCGGCGATGAACCGGTCGTAGGGCTTGTCGTCGTTCAGCGATTTCACGACATAATCGCGGTAGCGCCACGCCTGCTCGCGCTCGGCGTCAAGTTCGAACCCGTTCGTTTCGCCGAAACGGACGACGTCTAGCCAGTGCTGCGCCCAGCGTTCGCCGTAGCGGGGGCCGGCGAGCAGCCTCTTCACAACTCTCTCATAAGCTTGCGGCGCCCTGTCGGCGAGGAACGCGTCTACCTCTGCGGGCGTGGGCGGCAGCCCGGTCAGGTCGAAGGTCACGCGGCGAATCAGCGTTCGCTTGTCGGCGCGAGGCGACGGCCGAAGCCCTTTCCCTTCAAGTCTCGCGAGAATGAACGCGTCGATCGGCGTACGAACCCAGGACTGATTCTTGACCTTTGGTATTTGTGGGCGCTCTGGTTTGCGAAACACCCAATAATTTCTCTGTTCGTCTGTAATAGGTTTTGAAGTGGCGTAAGCCTTCTCCTTATCCCCTTGTCCTCTTGTCTCCCCGTCTTCCCAAATTGCGCCTTTATCTATCCACTGCTTCAGCAGCCCGATCTGATATTCGGAAAGCTCCTCGCCCATCGGCATTCGCGGCCTCTCTTCGCCGGCGACAAAGCGATAGAGCAGGCTCTCATCCGCATCGCCGGGTTTGACCGCCGCGCCGCGCGAGCCTCCCTTTAACAAACCTTCGCGCCTTCGCAAGTCCAACCCCGACTCCTTGTCCTTGCCGTGACACACTACGCAGCGCGTCTGCAGTATGGCCACGGCCTGCCGCGCGATCCGCTGTTGATCTTCCTGCTCAGGAGGCTGCTCGGCGGCGCGAGAAGAGTATCCTGCCAGAACAGACAGGCAGGCGAAGATGCAGATAAGTTTGATCCGCCTATTGCGTCTCATTGCGGTAGCCTGACGCGATTTGCCTTGTACTTAGAGCGGATTGCTATTGTGTGTATGGTAGGGGCAGACCTATGTGTCTGCCCCGGTGGTAGCGTGTCCCCCCCACCGGG